>JAVHVN010000164.1:0-54839 GCA_032160545.1 Pseudonocardiales bacterium
GTCGAATACACGGCTTCGCCGACGTTGTTGGCGAAGTTGCCAACGGCGAAGATGCGAAGCCGTCGATCCGAGCGAAGTACTCGCAGGCGTTCCCGGGCGGTCGTCATGGCGCTGGCGCTGCTGCGACCGGTTCTCGGGCCGTCACTCCGTCCCGGTCGGCCAGTAGGTGCGGGTAGGTCGTGTGTAGGCGCAGCAGCGCTTTGCGTCGAGTTGGCTGTGGGAAGTCGGTTGCGATCTCATCGATCGCGTAGACAGTCAGGTATCCACCGCGGCCCCCGACAAAGGCGTACCAACGGCCCGCCAGGCGTACCGTGCACAGCGCTTTGGCGAAGTCCTCGACCTCCTCGTGCAGATCGAGCAGCTCGCCGGTCGCAACGTCGTACATCGCCACCTGCATCCCGTAGGTGACGCACACGATCACGTCACCCGCGCGCGCGAAGTTCTCTACGGTGTTATCGAGCAACTCCACATACGTCTGGAGGACGGTCGTACCGATACCCTGAAATCGACGAACTCCACCGCCGCCGGTGACGTAGAGGTCGCCGTCAACGACGCCCGCACGCTTGAGATAGCCGCCGACACGGGTGCTCCACTGCACGTCGCCTTGGCTGTCGAGACAGACCAGATCGCCGGAACGGGTGCCGAACAGTCGCTCCTCTCGCCCTTCGGGAAGTACCGAGATCCATGCCGGCGCCGTCGTGGGCACGCTTTCCAGGACAGCGCCGCTGGTTAGCGAGATCAGCACTGTTGCGTCGGTTGTCGCGACCTGTACCAGGCCGTCTCGCACGGCGACGTCGTGAACGTTCGAACCCATTGGAGTTTCCCACCGAAGGGTTTCCGGGTTGTCATCGGTTCTTGCGCAGAACACCGTGTTCGGCCAGGCGATGCCTACGCTTTCGTCCGGACCAACCGGCACCAGGCGGCGAGAGAAACCCAGGTCGGTGACGAACTGCGATTCGACGACGACTGTGGGTGCTCGTTCACTGTCGCCCGCGCGCACACTGAGCACCATCCCGCCGCTGTCGGTTGCCGCGAGCAGGCGCACCGAGGTGGCGTCGGAAGACGTAGGCCGCGCACTGCCCGGAACGGCCCTGATGTCCCACACGCAACGGCGCGTGAAGCCCAGCCCTGCTTCCCGGCGGCCATCGGCGTTGTGTCGATGTACTTCGCCGTCCTGCGTGAGCAGATAAAGACGGTCGCCGACTGTCGTCGCACAGTCGATAATCTGGTGAGGGAACCCGCCGACGCGGTGGCGCAGCGTCGGAGCATCGCCAGTGTTGTCGAAGATCGCAAGTTCGCCGTCGAACGTTCCCACGAATGCCCGCCCGTAGTCAGCTGTAAAGGCGAGGCACTCGACGTCGTTTCGGGCGAAAAGGAACCGGTGCAAAACCGTTCCATCCTTCTGGAGGACTGCTACGCCGTTGCGGTTACGGTGGTGCTCGCCCATCCCGGAGTCGAGTGTTACCCAGAAACTCTCGTGACGGGGGTCGTAGCACACTCGGTGGATGTTTCCCGAATCAACGGTGGCGATGACAGGAAAGTCAAGATTGGCGATCGAACCGAAGTACACATTTCCGGATCGATCACCCGCCACATCGACTCCGCCGTGACCGAGGCTGATCGATTCAATCATCACGTCCGGGTGCGGCCAGTCTCGAATTTGGCGGATCGTGAATGTCTCCACGTCGACGGTTAGTAGCTGGAAGTAGCCGTTCATTACATATAGGAGTCCGTTTGAGATGGCTGCGCCACGGATGATGGTGGGGCTGGGCTCTTCGTCAGGTGGCAGCGCTCGACGGTCCGTGGCGTTGGCAGCGTCGATCATGTCGCACAGTCTGAGGTCATCGGCGTCCCAGCGATAAAGCGTGCCCCGCTTGTCTCGCCCGATCAGATACCGACCCGCATCGACAAGTGCGTAAAGCGGCCGACCCGATCTCGGGCCGCCTGGTTCCGGATATGGGCTGGCCGCAAGGTGCCGCAGATCTGCATCGAACCGGTGCACCCGCCCGTCAATGTCGCAAGCAATCAGACCATCGCCGTGCGCGTCCTGGATTAGGCGAGTTAGTCGGGAGTGCAGCACGGGCACGGCTCCTCAGGTGTTGGTGGGAGGATGATGGGAAGTTACAGACCAGGCGTGTGGGTGGCGGCCGATCGACGCCACCCACATGACCAGGAACTTATCTAGGGCTGTCGATCCCAGCCGTGGTAAGACGGCGGCGCGGTTTGCGGGTCATGGGCTGCTCACCTCCCTCTGCTCTGTGGTTGGCGAGCGCCGACGTCTAGGCCGCCGCTCGCGACATCCTCGACCAGCCGAAATCCGACTGCGTAGATTTCTCTCGGGTATTGCCCGTGCCGACGAGCGCAGCGAGCCAAGTCGCCGAACCGGGCGAAGCTGCCGCCGCGACAGATCCGGTAGTGAGCGTCATGCCGCCACAGGTCGTCGAAAATCGGTGTTGCGCCGGGGTACGGCCGGTAAGTGTCAGCGACCCATTCCTCCACATTGCCTGCCATATCGTCGGCCCCCCAATGGCTTCGCCCCGCCAGGTAGCAGCCGACGGGAGTGCTCGTCAGCGGCCCGTCCTCGGCGGTGTTTGCATGTTCCGGTCGCCATTGGTCGCCCCACGGGTACTCGCACCGATCGGGGCCTGCGGCAGCGAACTCCCATTCCGCCTCGCGCGGGAGCCGGAAGCCACGTCCCGTCTGGGCGGAAAGCCAAGCTGCGTAGCGCTGGGCGGCGTGTGGGCTGACGGTCCACACCGGCTCGTTGGCGCGGGCGAAGTCCGCTACGCCGAGGTGCCATGACGTCGGTAGTTCAGTCTCATCCGTGGCAAGCAGGTAGCGTCGATACTCCGCGTTGGTGACCGGGTAGCGCATGATCGCGAATGCGGCCAGGCTCACCGCATGGCGCGGAATTTCCTTCGCGATCCACTCGGCGCGCACACCACGCCCGGCGTACTCAGCCAGGACGCGCTCGACGTCATTGGCGTCGGTACCGATAGTGGCTTCGCCGCCGGGGACGGGGCGCATCCTGGGCGCCATCGTCGCGATCCGGGGATCGCCGACCAGCGAAAGTATCCGTCCCGCGGCGATGCGCCGAGAAGTAGCCACCGATACGTCGTCTAGCAGCACCACCAGCTCTGCTGGTGCGGTCGCAAGCAGGGCTCGATGCGACGCAAGCAGGTACGCCGGTAGTCGTTCCTCGTACCGGCGCCCGAGCCCGACCAACGTCCGGTCGTCCACATCGTGCAAGGGACGATCCGTCGGCAACGCTGGTGCACCGTTCATGGCGCTATCTCGTACACGCGACCGTCGTAGCTGCTCGCGACGAAAGTCCCGTAGGCGTCGTACCAGGCTAGCGCGGAGATTCCGTGGGCGGTCGGCCGGCAGGTACGTTTCCAGGCCTGCGCAGCGACGTCGTAAATGGCGAGCGTCCCGACGTAGTCACCAGTGGCGACGTACCGGCCAGCCGGGTCCGCGGCCACGCACTTGATGGAGTGCTCATGGGGTGTGGCGATCGTGATCCGATCGGCGGGTGAGCGCCAGGTCGCCCTTGACCAATGCACCGTCCATCACAACCAGGTCACTCCGCCCACCACCGAAGTGGTCATACACATGAGTCTCGACAAACACCAGATACCGGGTCTGTACGGACATAATATATATATGACATATGATCACTCGTCAACCTTTGATGGGTCCGGGTCCGGCCGCCCTCAAGGAACGGCGGGGCGTTGGGGCGCGATGAGCTGCCCGGGGAGCAGATGACGCACAGCGGGTTCTCTCCGCGCGCACTTGGCTTGGCCGTTGGGCCACCGTGCGCACCGTGCAGAACTGGGTCCCGCGACAAGCAGCTCCCGCGGCGGCGGCCGGGAACGCCTTCTCGACCTGCAGTACGTCTCGCGAACTGCGCGACGTCTAGACCGACGAAAGCATCGAGATCTGGCTGCGCGCCCGCAACCTCAAGTTCGTTGGCCAACGGCCCATCGACCTCATCAGTGCCGGAGACATCGATACGGTCCTACTGGAAGCCCAGCGCCTGACCGGAGGGATGTAATACCCCCGGCACACAGCACGTCCGCACGTTCGCGTGGCCTGCAACCCCGTGAATGCAGGGGTGTGACGGCGGATAACACGTCCTACGAGAGCTACCGTGCGACTGCGTACTCGGCCGTCGTCATTCCGGCGTCCCCGCCGATGCGCCGCAGTCGCAGGCTCGCCCGTCGCAACCACCCATGCAATTTCATGATGTCCACCCCCGCCGGTCGCCGTCCGCCCCGGTTGGCGGCAGCGTCCTACGAGCGTCGGCCAGGTGGGCGCCGGCGCGCTGATCAATCGGCCGGTCGTGGACAGGCGCTCGCCCTGTGGACGCTGCGGGTGACCGACGCCGCAGACTCGTCCGCATGCATTGGATGAATAAACCTTATGGATGGCTCTCGTTGGACAGCATAAGCATCCGAGTGGACCGTTGGAGCTGTCAGCACGTCGACCGAGGAGCCCGTCATGACCTCTGCACCGTCTCTCGCCCGCGTGGGCGCCCAATCGCAGCGGTCCCCCGCCGTGCGGTCCGGACGGCATCACTCGTTCGGTTTCTGGGTGGCTGCCATCGCGTTCCTCGTGAACATGGGGTTCTCGGCCGTGCCGACGCCGCTGTACGCGCTGTACCAGCAGCGTGACCACTTCTCGACCCTGATGGTCACCGTCGTCTACGCCGTCTACGCGGTTGGCGTGATCGGCAGCCTGTTCCTCGGCGGCCACGTCTCGGATTGGGTCGGTCGCAAGCGGGTGTTCGTGCCGGCGCTGCTGATCAACGTCGTGAGCGCGCTCGTCTTCCTGTTCGCGCCGAGCCTGCCCGGCCTCCTCGTCGCTCGTGTGATCACCGGCATCTCGGTGGGGCTCACGACGGCCACCGCGACCGCGTACCTCGCCGAACTGCACGTGGGGATCTTCGGCTCGGGGCTCCCGCGCTCACCCCGTCGGGCCCAGGTCGTCGCCACTGCAGCGAACCTCGGCGGTATCGGCTTCGGCCCGCTGGTCGCCGGCCTGCTGGCGCAGTTCGCACCACAGCCCCTTCGGCTGCCCTACATCGTGTTCGCCGGTGTGTTGGTCGTGCTCGCGCTTCTGGTCGCCGCCGCGCCGGAGACCACCGTTCGGCCGAACCCGGCTCCCGCGTGGCGGCCTCAGCGAATCGCCGTCCCGCCGCAGGCGCGCGGCGCGTTCTTCGCCGCCACGGCGGCCGGCGTGGCGTCCTTCGCGGTGTTCGGCGTGTTCAACTCGCTGGCACCGAGCTTCCTCTCCGGGACGCTGCACGAGAGTTCGGCGGCGGTGGCCGGTGCGGTCGCGTTCGCCGCATTCGCCTCAGGGGCTGTCGCGCAGATCCTGCTCAGTCGCCTCGGCGTCAACGCCACCCTGCGCACCAGCATGGTGATCCTGATTCCCGGGCTCGGCCTGTTGATCGGCGGCATGTGGCTGCCGAGCCTCGCAATGTTTCTCATCGGCGGCGTCCTGACCGGCGCCGGGGCCGGCCTCGTGTTCCGCGGTGCGTTGGTCGCGGCCGGCGCGGCGGCACCTCCGGAGTCGCGTGCGGAGGTGCTGTCGGGCTTCTTCCTCGGTGCCTACGTGGGCCTGTCGGTGCCGGTCGTCGGCCTGGGCATCGCGACCCAGTACGTCCCTGCTCGCGAAGTGATGCTCGTCTTCGTCGCCATCGTCATCGCCGCACTCGTGGCGTCGCTTCGAGCCGTCATCGGCGCGAACACCGCCGGCTCAGTGGCGGAACGGCACGCGGCCGTGGCGGGCTCGCATGACGTCACGGCCGAGGCCTCGTCGAACTGACGAGGCCTCGCCGACCTTCTCTGGCTGGGTCGTGCCGCTCGCGGGGACGCCCCGACCGAGCCGGCAGCAGTGCTCATAGTTCGCCGGCAGCCACCCACGTACGAAACGCCGTCAGGGGGCGGAACCGGTAGCGCGCGTCCTGATGATCGCCTCGAGCGCGGCGCGAGCGCGCCTGACCCAACCGGGCCTGCCGCACGAGAGCGGCGTTCGCCGCGTCGGCGATCAGTGCGTTGTGCCGGTCTGCGGCGAGCGAGGCTGCGAATACGGTGGACATGTCTGGCTCCTGTCGTCGGGGTAACCCCAACAATCGGGCTAAGGGGTGCCTCGCAACATCGGGAGAACACCGCACCGTCCGCCGCCCCCAGCCTTAGTTATCGGTCGGGTCGGGGCGCCCGCCCGCGTCAGGGCACCGCACCGCCCAGGAATGCCGTGCGGGCGACGCCCGCCACGACCGGTACCACGCCGATGCAGACGAACGCCGGCAGGAAGCACACCCCGAGCGGAAGCAGCGCCAGCACACCGGCGCGGGCGGCCCGGCCGTGTGCCTCGGCGGCGGCGTCGAGGCGCAGTTGCACGGCGCACTGCCCGAAGGCCGCGGCCAGCTTGGCGCCACTTGCGGAGCTGCGCCGCGCAGCCGTCGCGACGGGCGCCAACGAGTGGTGCTCCGCGGCGGGGCGCCACGCCTCGTCGGGGTCGGCGCCCAGACGCAGCAGCGCCGCGACCTGGGTGAGCACGGCGACCACGCCGTCCGGCGCACCGACGAGGGCGAGCTCGACGGACTGCGCTACGGGCCGCCCCGCATGCAATGCCGCGGCGATCAGGTCGAGGGTCAGCGCCAACCCCGGCTCGACTGCCGGGCGTGCGGCGGGCAGGCGATGCAGCGCCCACCCCGCCACGGGTGCGCCCACCAGCGCGACCGGGACGCCGACATGAACTCCGAGCAGGACCACGATGACCACGGCGGTGCCGACGCCCCCGCCGGCAGCGAGCGCAGTCCTGCTCGGAGCCAGGCGGTCACGGCGGTCACGGCGGTCGTCCGCGGCTCCCCTCGGTGGAGCGAGCAGCACCGCTGCAGCGAGCCAGATCGCGGCGATCACGTGCGCAACACCCGGCTGGTGATCCGTTCGCTCCACCACAATCCCGCCGCGTCGAGCAGCAGACCCACGGACGCGACGACCCGCCCCCACGAGGTACCGGTCAAGACGCTGAGCGGCGCGGCACCCATCGCCGCGCCGAGAGCGACGCCGAACACGGGCAGCACCGCGACCAGCACGCAGGAGGCCCGAGCGCCCGCGAGTTCGGCGTCGAGACGGCGGCCAAGGTCGAGTCCGGTGGCGAGGTCGTCGGCGACCCGGTTGAGCACGTCGGCCACCGGTGCGCCCGACCGCGACGCCACCGCCCAAGCCCGGCCGACGGAGGCGACCGCAGTCCCCGCGACGGCGCTCGCCGGATCAGCGCCGGACGCCACTGCCGTCGCGATCTCGCGCAACAGCGACGCCGCATGCGGCGCGGCGTCGGCTGCCGCCTCGATGGCCGCCACCGGCCGGGCGCCCGCGTCCAGCTCGGCGACCAGCAATCGCAGCGCGGCGAGCAATGCCGTGTCGGTGCTCCGCCGCCGCCGCCTCGACACCGCAGACCGGACCGTTGACATCACGACCGCCAGCACGGCGGCCGTCGCGGCGCCGACGAGGGGGCCGGCAGCCACCGCGGTCAGCGCGCCACCGGCAGCGATCGCGGGGATCCTTGCCGCATCGATCGGGATGGCGCGGGCCTCGTGGGCCGTGCGGGCAGCTCGGACCCGGCCGGCCGGCGACCGGAGCCGTCCCGCGCGGGCGAGCAGCACGATCCGGTGCCGATCGCCGCCGACCGCAGGCAGCCCCGCCGCGGCAGCGGCCGTCACGAGAAACAGCGGCACGACGCTCACCGCAGCAGCTCCGGTGGCGGCACGCCCCGACTGCGCAGCCGAACGGCCAGATCGTCGGCGCCGTCGCCTCGACCCTCGCCGCCACTCCACACCGGCCGCACTACCAGCCGCCCGCCGTGGTCGGTGACGAGCCCGAGTTCCGAGACCGTGCGACCCCGCCGGTCGCGGCGCAGCTGCACCACGAGGTCGAACCCCGCGCTCACCAGGCTCGTGACCGCGTCGCCTCCGAGCCCGGCGAGGGCGCCGAGGGCGAGGCACCTGGCCGGGACGTCCGCCGCCGAGTTGGCGTGCATCGTCGCGGCACCCCCCTCGTGCCCGGTGTTGAGGGCGATCACCAGGTCGGCGAACTCAGCGCCGCGGAACTCGCCGACGACGATGCGATCGGGACGCATCCGCAAGGCTTGGCGGACGAGGTCCGGCAGACCGACGGCACCGCCCCCCTCGACGTTCGCGACCCGGGTGCCCAGGCGTACGACGTGCTCGTGGCCGATGACGAGCTCGGCAGCGTCCTCGATCACCACGATCCGCTCGTCCGGGGGGACGAGGCCGAGCAAGGCCCCGAGCAGAGTGGTCTTGCCCGACCCGGTTCCGCCCGTGATGAGCAGCGCGAGCCGCGCGCTGACGGCCGCGGCGAGTACGCCGGCCACCTGGGCCGACATCGCGCCGCGCGCCTGCAGGGCGGGCAGGTCGAACCGCTCGCGGGCCAGCACACGCAACGACAGGGTCGGACGCGCCGTGATCGGCGGCAGCACCGCGTGCAGGCGTGTGCCGTCCGGCAGGACCGCGTCGACGAATGGCGCCGCGTCGTCGAGCCGGCGCCCCGCGGCGACCGCGAGCCGCTGCGCGAGCCGGCGCACGGCATCGTCGTCCGCGAACTCTGCGACCGCCCGCTCCAGCCCCTGGCCGCGGTCGACCCACACCGAATCGGCAGCGTTCACCAGCACGTCGGTCACGCCGGGAAGGGCGAGCAGTGGCTCGAGCGGGCCGGCCCCGACCAGCTCGGCCTCGACACTGCGGCGCAGCCCGGCGAGCACGGCGTCGTCGACGATGCCGCCGGACGCCGCACGCACCGCCTCGTCGAGAGCCACCGGGTCGCTTGCCATGCGGCGCCGGACGCGCGCGGCTAGTTCGGTCACGGCAGCCCGTCCAGGATCCCGGCCGCGGCCCGCAGGATCGGCCGCGGGACCCGGGCGGCGCTCAGGACGGTACCCCGTCGCCGCGGCGCCGCGGGCAGGTCGGCCAGGGCCGGCAGCCCGAGCAGTGCGGCCGACTCGTCCGCGTCGACCGGTCCACGGCGCAGAACCGCGCCCACGGAGCCGGCCCGGCATCGCAGCCTGGCGGCCCGCCCGGCCGCAAGCCCCGCCGGATCGCACGGGACGACGACGAGGACGAGCGCGCACGCCGCGAGCAACGGCGGCGCGGGATCGCGGCCGAGGTCGACGATCACGGGCGTGCCGAGCTCGGCCGCCGCCGCCAGCACCGTGACGACGTCCTCGGCGCGAGGCCGCGTGTCCGCGGCCAGCACCCGCGCGCGTCCCCAGCGCGGCAGCCCGTCTGCGAACGCCCCAGGATCGAGCCGCCCCCCGGCAAGGCGAACGCCCGACCACCTGGCCCCTGGGACCCCCTCGATACCGAGCAGCACGTCGGCGCCGCCAGCAGCCGGGTCGGCGTCGACCAGCACCGCCGCGCCCACCTGGGCGAGCGCCGCCGCGACCGTGGACGTGCCGATGCCGCCGACCGCTCCGAGCACGCCGAGCACGGGTCCGACAGGAGGCATGCCTTGACCCCACCGGACGCGCGGTGGCCACGGGCGGCGTTCCGGCGCGCTGGGGACGACGCGGACCGGCTGTGGATCGCCACCTCGCCCGCGGGCGCCTGCCGAGCGCGCACGCCAGGGATCCGTATCCTCGGGAAGCGTGGGCCCCACATCGGGAAGGCGCAGCGCCGCCTTCTTCGACCTCGACAAGACGATCATCGCCAAGTCCAGCGTGCTGGCCTTCGGCAGGCCCTTCTATCAGAACGGCCTGCTCAACCGAAGGGCCGTGCTGCGCAGCGCGTACGCGCAGTTCGTGTTCGCTCTGGCCGGTGCCGACGACGACCAGATCGAACGGATGCGCGCCTACCTGACCGCGATGTGCACCGGTTGGGACGTATCGCAGGTGCGCGACATCGTCTCCGAGACGTTGCACGACATCATCGACCCGATCGTGTACGACGAGGCGGTCGAGCTGATCGGCGAGCACAAGGCGGCCGGCCGCGACGTCGTCATCGTGTCTTCGTCCGGTGAAGAGGTCGTGGCACCGATCGGGGCGATGCTCGGGGCCGACGAGGTGGTCGCCACCCAGATGGTCGTGGCCGAGGGCAGGTACACCGGCGAGATCGCGCGCTACGCCTACGGGCCCGAGAAGGCCGTCGCGATCCGCGCGCTGGCCGCCGACCGCGGTTACGACCTCGACAGCTGCTATGCGTACTCCGACTCGGCGACGGACGTTCCCATGCTCGAGACGGTCGGACACCCGTTCGCCGTCAATGCCGACCGCGCACTGCGCCGGATCGCCGCCGAGCGTGAGTGGCCGATGCTCACCTTCTCCAACGCGGTCCCGCTGCGGGAGCGCATCTCCGGGCTTCGGCCGTCGCCCGCCACGTCGACGGCGGCAGCGGTCGGTGCGGGCGCCGCGGTGGCCGGCCTGGTCTGGTACACCTCACGTCGGCGCAACGCCCGCGCCTGACACGGGCCACTGACACTGGCGTCCGAAACAGCGCCCGACACTCCGGCAGCCCCTTGCGCTGCGCGGCGCGCAGCGGTGCAATACGGGTACGGATGAGGTCTCGTCCATGGCGGTCCAGCCCCCAGCGAGCCTCGTCCAGCACGATGGTCAGGGCACCCACGCGGCGAACCCACCACGCAATAGGTGAGTCGGCGCGGACCGCGAGATCAGCCGGCCCGCGTCTGACGTACACACACGGGCACGCATTGGTAACCCGGGCCACCGCGCTTGGCGGCGTCGCGGGCAACCGCGGCGCCGCCGTTCGTCATGCTCAGCCGCGGGCCATCGCCTCGCAGATCGCGGTCGCTTCGAGAGCGCCGGCGACGACCGCGTCGGCGCAATGCCGCAGCCACCGTGCGATGCCCTCGGGGCTGCCGGTGCGGTATGCCTGCAGCGCGGAGTCGTACTCGGCGCGCAGCTCGCGGTGCCCGGCCTCGACGACCACCAGCGACTTCGGGTCGAGGCCGCGTTCGATGAGCGTCAGCCGCACTCCGACCCGTGCCACCACTCCCGATGCCGGCGGGAAGGCGTCGAGTGAGAGCAACTCGCCGTGGACGATGCCCGCGACCACCACCGCGGGCGCGCTCGTGAGGGCGAGGACGTTGGCCAGCGTGTCGAGTCGCGTCGCGACCGCGACCGACGCCGCCGGCCGGCCCAGGGTCTCGCGGTCGGCAACCAGGTCGGCGCTGGCCAGGGCGTGCAGCCGGGCGAGTGCTTGCCGGGGTGCGCGGGTCCAGGTGTCGGCGAGCACGCCGATCGCCGACTGCGCCCGCAACGCGCCCTGCACCACGGGGTCGGCGGCGGCCCGGCCGGACCGCACGTCGTCGAGCGGATGTTCGGCACCGGCCAGTGCCGCCGAGGCCCAGGCGCCCCGCAACGACGACTCGGTCGAGACCTCGGCGGAGCGGCGGCGCAGCGTCCGGTTGCTGAGCAGCGTGTCGACGGACGACCGCGCGGCGTCGACCCCGTCGGCCACGCCGGGCAGCTCCAGCAGCGGCGCGAGCGGATCGGACGTCACAACGGGCCACCCTAACGAGTGCACTGTGCGCCGGATCCGCCCGCCGAGGCTGCACCGTGAGCCCGATGCCGAGTATGAACGCGAGCAGACCGAGGCCCCGCACTGGAATGATGTGGCGACCGATGCCGACTCAGGCATCATCGGGCGGCGAGACCCGCGACGACGGACAGGGGGACACGTGGCGACGGCATCGCAACCGGCAGGCGGCACGCAGGAGACACGCGGCACGGACGGCACCGGGGGCACAGGCGGCGTGGGACGTGCCACCGGCACCCTCCGTTCGACCGGCAGCGGGACCGGCGAGGCGACAGGTGGGCGGCACGCGGCCGAACCGTCGGTTGGACAGCTCGTCTCGGATGTCTCGACGCACCTCTCGTCGCTCATCCACGACGAGATCGAGCTGGGGAAGGTCGAGATCCGCTCATCGGTCAAGAACGCGGGCACCGGCATCGGATTCTTCGGCGCCGCCGCGGTCGTCCTGGTCTTCTCGCTCACCTTCGGCCTGATCGCCCTCGCCGAAGGCCTCATCGCCATCGGCCTGTGGCGATGGCTTGCCTACCTCTGCGTCTTCGGCTTCTTGTTGCTGCTGGTGGGCGCCTTCGCGTACCTCGGGATCCGTAAGGTCAAGCGGGTGAAGGCGCCGCAGCGAACCATCAGCACCAGCAAGGACACCGTCGCTTACCTCAAGGCCAACACCCGGCGGGGCTGAACCGCACATGCCCGGTCCCGCTCCCGGCGCGCCGGATTCGTCGACGGTCCTGCTGGACGGGCCGTGGACGCATCGCACGGTCCGCGCGAACGGGATCGCGATGCACGTCGCCGAGATGGGCGCCGGGCCACTCGTGCTCCTGCTGCACGGCTTCCCCCAGTTCTGGTGGGCGTGGCGACAGCAGCTGGCCGACCTCGCCGATGCCGGTTACCGCGCCGTGGCCGTAGACCTTCGCGGCTACGGCGCCAGCGACAAGCCGCCGCGCGGTTACGACGCACCCAACCTCGCGTCGGACGTCGCGGCCCTCGTGACGGCCCTGGGCGAGTCCGACGCGATGATCGTCGGCACCGACGTCGGCGGGCTGCTCGCCTGGACGGTGGCTGCGACCCACCCGCAGGTGGTTCGCAACCTGGCGGTGGTCGGCGCGGCGCACCCGCTGCGGCTGCGTGCCGCGATCGCCGGACGATCGAGCGTGCAACGTCACGCGTCCGCCTACGCGTTGCGGACCTTCCAGGTGCCCCGCAGGCCCGAGGCGCTGCTCACCGGCGACGGGACCTACGTGCGCAGCCTGTTCGATCAGTGGACCGGCCCACGCTGGCGCGGCACCCCTGCCTACGTCGCCGACGTGCAGCGCTACGTCGACGCCATGCGCATCCATCCCGTCGCCTACTGCGCCTCCGAGTACTTCCGCTGGCTGGTGCGCTCGCTCGTCCGGGCGGACGGCCGGCGGTTCGCCGACTCGCTGCGTACGCCGATCGCCGCGCCGGTGCTGCAACTGCACGGCGACTTCGACGCGTGCGTGCTGCCCTCGACGGCGCAGGGTTCGGGGCAGTACGTCACCGGCGACTACGAATGGCGCGTGCTCGACGGCGTCGGGCACTTCCCGCACAACGAGGTGCCCGACGTGATCAGCTCCGAGCTGATCAGGTGGGCCAAGCTGCACTGACTCAGTCCGGCGTGCACGCTCCAGTCGCCACCGCTCTGGTCGCCGTCCGGCCCGGAGTCGTGTCGGCGGAGATTTCCGCAGTGGTGAGCACGTAGCCGGTGTCGCTCGAGTCCAGCGCTGTGGCGAAGACGACGCCGAGCACGGTGCCGTCGTCGGCCAGTAGCGGGCCACCGGAGTTTCCGCTGCGCACGACCGCCCGGATCGAATAGATGTCGCGGCGCACCCGGTCCCGGCCGTAGATGTCGTTGCCGCTGATCGTGGTCTGCGAGCGCACGCGCGCCGACCGCACGGTCAGTGGCCCGTCCTCCGGGAAGCCGACGACGACCGCCGGATCGCCGGTTCGGGCCGGCTTTGCCGCGAAGCTCAGGGCGGGCGCGTCCAAGGCCGGCACGTCGAGAACCGCGACGTCTCGCCGCGGGTCGAACACGACCACGGTGGCGCGCAACGTCTGGTGCCCGACCTGTACGCCCACCTGCGAGGTGCCCGCGACCACGTGCGCATTCGTGACCATGCGATGCGGCGCGAAGACGAAGCCGCTGCCCTCGATCCCCCGGCTGCACGACGGTGCCTCGCCGTAGATCTTGAAGATCGAGCCGCTCGCCTTCTTCACCTGTGCCAGGACGGCCGGCGACAGCGAGCTGTCCGGGGGGGCGACGTCGATGACCTGGTTGTTGGGCAGATCGCCCAGCACGGGCGGGAAGCCGCTCTGGTCGAGGAAGCTGCGCAACGAGCCGTAGAGCGTCCGGACATCCTGCGGCATGACGTCGTTGACCGTGCGCACGATCCGCGAGTGACTCGCTGCCGCCGCGAGCTGGGGGTACGGCGAGGACGCGAGGGGCACGGCGACCATCCAGGCGACGAGCAGCACCGAGAAGATGCCGAGCGCGGAGCCGATGCCGGAGTCCAGCGTCTGGGTGCGCTGGCCGACCAGTCGGCGCCGGACGTGACCGGCGATCCACACGCCCAGCAGCTGCCCGAGCATCGACACGAACAGCACGCAGACGATGGCGACGGGGATCTGCGCGCGGCCATCGGCGACGCGCGAGCCGATCGGCCCCGCGAGCTGGGCGCCGAGGATGGCCCCGATGAAGAAGCCGGCCATCGAGAACAGCCCGACGATGGCGCCGTTGCGGAAACCACCGACGGCGAAGGCGATGGCTGCCAGGATGATGATCAGGTCCAAGAGGTTCACCGAGTCACTCGCCGAGCACGACGAGCTTGCCCGTCTGTCCCTGCTTGCGGTGGATCGTGCAGACGTAGGTGTACGTGCCCGGTGCCGGTGCGGTGAACACGACACTGCGCGTCTGCCCCGAGGGCGCAAGACCGGTGATCGTGTCGGTGCCGTCGAGCGCCCAGTCGTGCGGTGCGCCCTTGCCGACATTCACCAGATCGATCTCGACCCGACCGGGATGCACCGTGATCGTGGACGGGTCGAAGCGATAGGTGTCGGTCGCCTGGACGGTCACGCGCTGCATGCCGTTGACGACGCTCGCGGTGGTGGACCCGGTGTGCCCGCGGCGATTCACCGACGGCTCGGTGGTGCACCCGGCGAGCGCGAGGCCGGTGAACGCAGCCAGCACGGCAGCGGTGGACCGGCGGGCGAGCATTCCACGACGGTACCGGCGAGCGCTGAGACCGCCCGACCGCCCGTCAGGCCCCGTCGGCCGGTGGCACACCGCGGGCCGACGGCAGCCCGCGCCAATTGCCGAGGAACTCCTCCGGCAGCGGCTCCTGCCTTCGCTCGTCCCACGGCCGCTCCCATCCCCCGAGCGAGAGCAGCCGGCTGAGCAGGCCGGCGGTGAAGCCCCAGACGAACAGGCCGCTCGCGTGGAAGCCCGGACCGACGCGCCCGGACGGATGGCTGACCGTGAACCGGTTCGCCGGGTCGGCGAGTTCGGCCACCGGCACGATCGCAACGGACGCGACCTCGGCCGGGTCGACGACCGCGACCGGGTGCCTCTCGGCCCACCACGCGAGCACGGGCGTGACGACGAAGCCCGACGGTGGAAGGAACAGTGCCGGCATCACCGCCGCCACCCGGATCGAGGCGGGGTCGAGCCCGACCTCCTCCTCGGCCTCACGCAGCGCTGCCGACACGTGCGTGGGGTCGGCGGGGTCGACCGCGCCGCCGGGAAAGGCCACCTGGTTCGCATGGTTGCGCAGGCTGGCCGCGCGCTGGATGAGCAGCACGCTCGGTCCGGCTTCGGTCTCGGTGAACGCCATGAGCACCGCCGACGCCCGCCCCGTGCCGTCGTCGGGTGGCAGGAACGTCGACAGCTCATCGGCCGGCACCGCTCGCGCGGCGCGCGCGAGCGCTCGCAGCCAGCCCGGTAGCGACTCGACGGGCGGCAGTTCGACGTCGGGACCGGTCATTCCAGGGAGTCGGCCATCTGGGACGCGCTCTTGACCAGTTTCGCGGCGACCTCGGGATCGATCGGACCGGTGCCGAACGAGGGGCACAGCCGGGCGAGCGGGCAGACGCCGCACGCGGGCTTGCGCGAGTGACACATCCGCCGCCCGTGCCAGATGACGCGGTGCGAAAGGATCGTCCAGTCCTTCTTGGGAATGAGCTCGGCGACCGCGGACTCGACCTTCACCGGGTCGGTCTCCCCGGTCCACGCCCAGCGCCGGGCCAGCCGGCCGAAGTGGGTGTCGATCGTCAGCCCAGGCACCCCGAACGCGTTGCCGAGGACGACGTTCGCGGTCTTGCGGCCGAAGCCCGGCAGGGTGACCAGCTGCTTGAGCGTGCGCGGCACCTCGCCACCGAAGCGCTCCTCGAGTTCCTGGCCGAGCCGCATGATCGAGTTGGTCTTGTTGCGGAAGAAGCCGGTGGGCCGGATCAGCTGCTCGAGTTCGGCGCGGTCCGCGCCGGCGTAGTCGGAGGCGGTGCGGTACTTCGCGAACACGGCCGGCGTGACCTCGTTGACGCGCTTGTCCGTGCACTGTGCCGACAGGATGGTCGCGACAGAGAGCTCGAGCGGTGTGGTGAAGTCGAGCTCGATGTGCGCGTCCGGGTACAGCACCGCGAGTTCGCGATTGATGCGGCGGGCGCGCCGGGTGAGCGCGAGCGGAGTCTCGGCGGTCGGCACGCGGCCAGCCTACGAGGCCCGGCGTGGCACCTTACGACCAGGAAGTGCGGCACAATCGATCGGACTACCGAGAGAGGACGGTGAGCACGATGATCGGGTTCGCGATGCTGCTCTTCCCGTTCCTGATGCTCGGATTCATGCTGCTGATGCAGCGCGTCGAGGAGCCGCTCAGCCAGGTTGCCGAGGAACGCGACATCGAACATTTCCTCGATGACGCGAGTCCCGAGGAGCTCGACACATTCGTGCGCGAGGGCACCGAATCGGCACTGACGCGGTTCCGTCAGCGGCTCGGCCTGGGACGCCTGCGGCGTGTCGTCGCTCGCGAGCGCACCGACTCCTCGACATAAGCGACCCTCAGCATGGCCTAGACTCGCGCGGGACTGTGATGTGCCTCGCAGCGGTGCGGGCAAGAGGGAGCAGAAGTGGACGAGGTTCTCCGGCGAGCCGGGTTGTTCCAGGGTGTCGACCCCGAGTCGGTCGAGGCATTGGCCGGCGAGTTCGAGATCTTCGAGGCGCCCCGCGGCGCCACGCTGTTCAACGAGGGTGACCCCGGCGAGAGCCTGTACATCGTCCTCTCGGGCAAGGTGAAGCTTGGCCGCCGTTCGTCGGACGGCCGCGAGAACCTGGTTGCGGTGATGGGTCCGTCCGACCAGTTCGGCGAACTGTCCCTGTTCGACCCGGGCCCGCGTACGGCCAGCGCGACGGTGGTCACCGACGCGCGGGTCGCGAAACTTCCGAAGGCCGCGTTGCAGTCCTGGGTGCAGGACCGCCCGGAGATCGCGATGCAGCTGCTGCGTGTCGTCGCCCGCCGGCTGCGCCGCACCAACACGATGCTCGCCGACCTGATCTTCGTCGACGTCCCGGGGCGCGTGGCGAAGCAGCTGCTGCAGCTCGCCCAGCGCTTCGGGTCGGTCGACGGCGGGCAGCTGCGGGTCACGCACGACCTGACGCAGGAAGAACTGGCGCAGCTCGTCGGCGCGTCCCGCGAGACCGTCAACAAGGCCCTGGCCGACTTCGCATCGCGCGGCTGGCTGCGCCTCGAGGGCAAGAGCGTGGTCATCCTCGACCGCGAGCGACTGGCGCGGCGCGCTCGCTAGACCGGGCGCCCGTCCAGATAGGCCAGCTGCGCGCGCACCGACAGCTCGGCGGCCCACCACAGCACCGGGTCGACGTCGGCGTACACGTTCTCGACGATCTCGCGCGGCGACGCGCCCGCGCCGAGCACCTCGAGCGCGGCACGCACCTGGTCGAGGCGCTCCTGCCGGTGCGCCAGGTAGAAGGCGGCGGCCTCCGCCGCCCGCGGCAGTTCGGGTCCGTGCCCGGGGAGCACTGTCGCGTCGCCGAGCTCCCGCAGCCGCCGCAGTGATTCGAGGTAACTGCCGAGCTCGCCGTCGGGGTACGCCACGACCGTCGTGCCCCGTCCCAGGATCGTGTCGCCGGTGAGCACAGCGGCCGCACCGCCGTCGAACGGCTCGAGCAGGAACGACAGCGAGTCGGCGGTGTGGCCCGGCGTGGCCCACACGCGCACCTCGATCCCGGCCGCCGCGACGACGTCACCCTCGACGAGTCCCTCGCCGCCCAAGCGCTGCGCCGGGTCGAGCGCACGTACCGGCGCCCCGGTGAGCTCGTGCAGGCGGCGCGCTCCGTCGCTGTGGTCGGGGTGCCCGTGGGTGAGCAGCACGGCCGCCACCCGACCGGCGGCGTTCAGCACTGCCGCGAGGTGCGCCTCGTCGTCGGGGCCCGGGTCCACGACGATGGCGGAGCCGTCGCCAGGCGCACGCAGCAGCCAGGTGTTGGTGCCGTCGAGCGTCATGGGGGTCGGGTTCGAGGCGAGGACCACCGCGGCTGACGGCGTCACCTGCCTGGCCTGCTCGTACGCCGGCCGGGTCACGGCGCACCCGCCGGCCGGGGCAGCGTCACCGAGGTCCCGTCCGGGAGTTCGGCGTGGATCCGGCCGTCCGCCCCGACCCTGACGACGGGCCGGACGGTCTCGAGCGAGCGGTGCTCGGCGGCAGCCAGCACCTCGGCCACGGTGCCGAACGCCGCGATCGAGGCCATCGTCATGACGGTAGGAGGCAGCATCAGCCGATCACCGCGGTGCGCCTCGGCCAGGGCGTCGGAGACCCGCACCCACTCAGCGGCACACGACTCGCTCGTGACGTTCTGTGCGCGGGCTCCATCGGGCAGGGCACCGACGAAGAATCGGGTGTCGTACCGGCGCGACTCACCCGCCGGGGTGACCCATCGTGCCCATGGCCGCAGCGCACCGGCGTCGATGGCCAGATCGTGCGAGCGCAGCAGCTCGCCGAACGGCAGCCGTCCGCTCTCGACCTCGAATCGGTGTTCGGCCAGTTCGGCCGGTGGCGCGGTGAGCAGGACGCCGGCCTCCTCGAACGTCTCCCGTGCGGCTGCACCGACGAGGCTGCGGGCCGTCGACTCGTCGCAGCCGAAGCGCTCGGCGATGCGTGCGGTGTCCGCGCCGGCGAGGGGCAGCTCGACGTCCGCGGCGTCCACCCGCCCGCCGGGGAACACCGACATGCCAGCCGCGAACGCCATCTGCGCGACGCGGGTGAGCAGCCAGGTCTCGATACCGCCGGCGCCGTCGCGCAGCAGCACCACCGTGGCCGCGTCACGTACGGGTACCGACTCCGCGGCCGTCACCCGCCGACCTCCACCACGAGTTCGACCTCGACGGGGGCGTCCCGCGGCAGAACGGCCACGCCCACCGCCGAGCGCACATGCCGGCCCGCGTCGCCGAACACCTCGCCCAGCAGTTCACTGGCTCCGTTGAGGACGCTCGGCTGGCCGGTGAAGGACGGGTGGCTCGCGACGAAGCCCACGACCTTGACGACGCGCACCACGGCGTCGAGCCCGACCAGCGCGTCGATCGCGGCCAGCGCGTTCAGTGCGCACTGCCGCGCGAGCGCACGCGCCGCGTCGGGGTCGACCTCGGCGCCCACCTTGCCGGTGACTGCCAACTCACCATCGACGATCGGCAACTGACCGGCGGTGTAGACATGGGCGCCGCTGCGGACGGCCGGTATGTACGCACCGGCCGGCGCGACGACCGGCGGCAGCGAGAGGCCCAGTTCGGCGAGACGCTCACGCGCGGTTGGCATCTCGCGACCGTACTGCGCGTGTGATCCCGGCAAGAACCGGGCCGCACCCCGCCCGGCGCCGGTGCAGGTCTCCTAGGCTGGCTGGATGGTCGCTGTGAGCTCTCCGCGCCCGGCGTCGGCCGAACTCGCGCCCGGCGTCCCGGCCGAGGCGCGGCTGCACATCGTGACGGGCAAGGGCGGCACCGGCAAGACGACGGTGGCCGCCGCTCTCGCGCTCGCGCTGGCAGCCGGCGGTCGCAAGGTCCTGCTGGTCGAGGTCGAGGGACGGCAGGCGCTGGCGCAGCTGTTCGACGTGCCCGCGCTGCCCTACGAGGAGCGGCGCCTGGTGTCGACCGCGCGCGGCGGCCAGCTGTGGGGGCTCGCGGTCGACGCCGAGGACGCGATGATCGAGTACCTCGACATGTTCTACAACCTGAAGCGGTCGGCGCGTGGCCTGAAGCGGATCGGCGCGGTCGACTTCGTCACGACGTTGGCGCCCGGGCTGCGTGACGTGCTGCTGACCGGCAAGGTCAAGGAGTCGGTCACGCGAACCAACCCCGACGGCCGGCTCGCCTACGACGCAGTCGTCCTTGACGCGCCCCCCACCGGCCGGATCAGGCCATTCCTCAATGCGACCCGCGAGGTCGCGAACCTCACCAAGTTCGGCCCGATCAACCGGCAGAGCGCCGGCGTGATCGAACTGCTGCACGGGCCGCTCACCGCCGTCCATCTCGTGACGCTGCTCGAGGAGATGCCGGTGCAGGAGACCATCGACGCCGCCGAGGACCTGACCGCCGACGGCTTCCGGATCGGAGCGGTCATAGTGAACCGGGCGCGTCCGGCACTGCTCGACGACGCCGATCTCAACGACGGGTACCGCATCGACCTTGCCTCCCTCAAGGCGGGACTGAAGGCGGTCAACATCCCCGCTGTACACGCCGCGCCACTCGCCGACGAGGTGGCCGACTACACGCAGCGGCAACGGGTGCAGGCCGAGAACCTCGCCCGCCTGGACGTCGTCGCGGCGCCGCGCGTCGAGCTTCCCGACCTCACCCCGCCGGTCGAGATCGGCGAGCTGAACGAGTTGTCGGCGTACTTGACGGTGGACGCCTCGTGACGCGCGCGCCGGCCCGGCTCGACATCGGCGAGCTGGTGCGCGACCCGCACACGAAGATCGTCGTGACCTGCGGCAGCGGCGGCGTCGGCAAGACCACCACCGCCGCGGCGGTGGCGCTCATGGGTGCCGAGGCGGGGCGCCGCACCGTCGTGCTCACGATCGACCCCGCTCGCCGGCTCGCGCAGTCGATGGGCCTGGTCGAACTGGACAACACACCTCGCGAGGTCAAGGGCGTCGCCGACGGGCAGCTGTTCGCGATGATGCTCGACATGAAGCGGACATTCGACGACGTCGTCCTCGAACACTCGACCCCCGAGCGTGCGCAGCAGATCTTCGACAACCCCTTCTACCAATCGCTGTCGTCGTCGTTCGCGGGCACGCAGGAATACATGGCGATGGAGAAGCTGGGCCAGCTGGCCGCCGCGAACGAGTGGGACCTGATCGTCGTCGACACCCCGCCGTCGCGGTCGGCCCTCGACTTCCTCGACGCGCCGAACCGGCTCGGCCGGTTCCTGGACGGCCGCATGATCCGGATGCTGACCGCCCCCGCGCGCGCGGGTGGGCGGACGGGAATCAAGGTGATGTCGGCGGGCTTCGGCATCTTCAGCAAGGTGTTCGGCCGCATCCTGGGCGGCGACCTGTTGCGCGACGTCGCCTCGTTCGTGTCCGCCCTGGAGTCGATGTTCGGCGGGTTCCGCGAGCGCGCGCAACACACCTACGAGCTGCTCAAGACGCCCGGCACCGCGTTCGTCGTGGTGGCCGTGCCAGAGCCGGATGCGCTGCGCGAGGCCTCGTACTTCGTCGAGCGGCTCTCGGCGGAGCGGATGCCGCTCGCCGGGCTCGTCATCAACCGGGTGCACCGTACGGTGCCGGTCGCCGGCTCGGAACCGCTCAGCGCAGCCCGGGCCGCGGCCGCGGCCGACACGCTCGCGACCAGGACCTCGAAGGACGCCCGAGTGGCCGCCGTCGCCCTGCGCGTACACGCCGAGACGGCCGCACTCGCGGAGTACGACGCCCGCATGGCGAAACGGTTCTGCGCCGCGCATCCGGCCGTCCCGGTCATCGCGGTGCCGGCCCTCGCGGCCGACGTGCACGACGTCGACGGGCTGCGCGAGATCGGCGAGTTGCTCGTCGCCGGCGCCGAGCAGGCCTGAGGCCCCGCTCAGCCCGATTCGGGAGGAACGGGGGCCCCCCGTACCCTGATGTCCCGTGGCAGGGACATCAGGCAATCCCAATCCGTGGCCCACGATCGGCCGGCTCGTTGCGGCTCTGGTCGCCACCGGCGTCCTCTTCGCGGGTCTGTTGCTGCCCTACGTCGGCGGCCTCGGGCTGGCCGCACGGCACGAGGCGACGAAGTTCCTCGACACCACCTGCAATTTGCAGGAGACGCCACCCCCTCAGAAGACCACCTTGTACGCGAGCGACGGCAAGACCGTGATCGCGACGCTGTTCAGCCAGGACCGGCACCCCGTCCTGCTGTCCGCCGTGCCGAAGCAGTTGCAGGACGCCCTGGTCGCCACCGAGGACCGCCGCTTCTACAGCCACCACGGTGTCGACATGCGCGGCCTGGTTCGGTCGGCGGTGAGCACCTCGGGCGGCTCCACGCAGGGTGGCTCGACGCTGACCATGCAGTACGTCAAGCAGATGCGGTACTACCAGGCGGGCAAGGACGTCGCGAAGCAGCAGGCCGCCATCGACCAGAACCTCAACCGCAAGATCGAGGACGCCAAGTGCGCGATCTACCTCGAGAGCACCAAGAAGGAGTCGAAGCAGGACATCCTGCAGAACTACCTCAACATCGCGTTCTTCGGTGAGAATTCCTACGGCATCGACACTGCCGCGCAGAACTACTTCGGCAAGCCGAGCAGCAAGCTCACGCTGGCCGAGTCCGCGATGCTCGTCGGCCTGCTGCGCGCGCCGAGCGAGTACGACCCGTTCCTGCACCCCGAAGCGGCGAAGGCGCGGCGCAACCAGGTGCTGCAGAACCTCGTCGACGTCGGCAAGTTGTCGCAAGCCGAGGCCGACACGGTGAAGGCCACGCCGGTCAAGCTCGGCACGACCAAGCCGCCGGTGGTGAAGCAGGGCTGCGCGAACGCATCCAGCACCATCAACAACGTCGGGTTCTTCTGCGACTACGTGGTCAACTGGCTCGAGACCGTCGGCGGTGTCTCCGAAACGCAGTTGACCACCGGTGGACTGTCGATCGTCACGACCCTCGACGCCAACCTGCAGAACTCGATGGAGAGGAACATGTCGGTTCCGGCGAGTTCGCCGATGACCGCTGTGCTGCCGGCCGTCGACCCGCACACCGGCGACGTCGTGGCGATGGCGTCCAGCAAGATCTATGGCAACAAGACCTCGGCGAAGGACGTCACCCACACCGTCCTGCCGATCTTCACCGAGTACTCGGGCATGGGCGCGTCGACGTACAAGCTCTTCCCGCTGCTGACGGCGCTGCAGACTGGCGTGCCGAGCTCGCAGGCGATCTACGCGCCGCTGACCAGTGACCCGAAGAACCCGACCCAGAATCCGGGCTATCACCCGTCGAACTGCTCGACGACGGCGCCGACCTTCAACGCCGATGCGATCGAGTCGTTCTCGACCAGCGAGACGATGGTGTCTGCCACCGCGAAGTCGTCGAACACCTACTTCGTCGGCCTGGTCGATCAGCTCTTCAACTGCGATCTGCAGCCGGTCGTCGATATGGCCCGCAAGCTGGGCATGAAGGGGCTCGACGCGGCCAGCGGTGACGGCAACCTGACCATCGCGCAGACCGTCGTCAACTACCAGCGTCCTGCCGAGCTGGTGCTCGGTGACGTCGGCACGAGCCCGCTCGAACTCGCCGGTGCGTACGCCGCGATCGCCAACCAGGGCGTGTTCAACACCCCCGCGCCGATCAAGTCGATCACCGACGAGACCGGCAAGCCGGTGGCAGTGAAGCGTTCCCCCGGCACCGCAGTGGTCAGCCCGCAGGTGGCGCTGCAGGCGACGCAGATCCTCACCGGCGACACCCGGTCCCCGGGGACGTCCGCAAGCCAGTTCATCAACTGGTACGGCGGTGGCAACAGCACGGTGGCGGGCAAGACTGGCACCAGCGTCGCGGTGGTGAACAACCAGGACACCCAGCAGAACGCGGCGCTCTGGTTCGTCGGGATGACGCCGAACCTCGTCGCTACCAGTGCCCTGATCAACTTCGACCACCCGAACGCGCCCGCCGCCGGTCTGCCGGGGCTGAGCGATCCGGGCACCCAGGCGTACGGCGCCTATGCCTCCGGCGTGTGGGTCAACGCACTGACCCCCACCCTGGCGCCGCAGCGCTGGGCGTGGGCCGATCCGGCGAGCGCGCCCGGCGACCCGGTGCCGCCACTGACCGGAATGACCATGACGGCTGCCCAGGCAGCGCTCACCGCGGCCGGCTTCAAGATGGCCGAACTCGACAAGGCGAACGCGCTGCAATGCGCAAGCTCGGTGCCGACCGGCAGCATCGCGTTCTACGGCCCGCAGATCGCGCCGAAGGGCTCGACGATCACCGTCTGCCCGAGCCTCGGCGTGGCGCCGCAGAGCCCACCGCCGCCGGTGATCACGACACCGACCCGCGGACGTACCACGACCACCCCCGGCATACCGACCACAGGGGGGACGACGCCGGGCGGCCGCCGGACCATCACGATCACCCCGCCGCGCCCGACGCACTGACCGCGAGGCTCAGCCGCCGGCGAGTTGGCGGCGGACCTCGTCGCTGACGCGCTTGCCGTCGGCGCGCCCGGCGACCGCGGGCTGGACCGATTTCATGACCGCGCCCATCTGCTGGGGACCGGCAGCGCCCGCGTCGGCGACGGCAACGCGCACCAGTTCGGTGAGTTCGGCGTCGTCGAGCTGCGCCGGCAGGTAACTCTGCAGCACCCCACCCTCGGCGCGTTCGCGGTCGGCCAGCTCAGAGCGGCCGGCCTGATCGAAGGCCTCCGCAGCCTCCCGACGCTTCTTCTCCTCGCGCATCAGCACGCGCAGTACCTCGTCGTCGGTCAGTACGCGGGCTTGCTTGCCGGCGACCTCCTCGTTGGTCACCGCGGTCAACGCCATGCGCAGCGTCGCCGTGGTGACCTCGTCGCGCGCCTTCATGGCGACGTTGAGATCAGCGTGGAGGCGGTCCTTGAGCTGGGGCACAGCGACAACGGTACCGAGGCAGAGCCACCACATAGGGTGGGCTGATGTCCAAGGTCCTGCGCGCCGCAGGGGTCACCATCGGTGCCGGTGCAGCCGCGCTGGCCTACGGCGGGCTGATCGAGCGCAATGCGTTCACGCTGCGCCGGTTCGACGTGCCGGTGCTCGCGCCGGGTGCGGCGCCGATCCGCGTCCTGCACGTGTCGGACCTGCACATCACCGCGGCGCAGTGCCGCAAGCACATGTGGATCCGCGACCTGGCCCGGCTGCAGCCCGACGTCGTGATCAACACCGGCGACACGATCTCCTCGGTCGACGGGCGCCCGGCGGTGATGCACTCGCTGGAGCCGCTGCTCGCCTTCCCGGGCGCGTTCGTGCCCGGCAACAACGACTACTACGCGCCCGTGCCGAAGAACCCGCTGCGTTACTTCTCGCAGAACACCCGCCGCGTGCACGGTGCTCCGCTGCCCTGGGGCGAGCTCGCCACCGACCTGGCCGAGGCCGGGTGGCTGGACCTCACCCACGTGCGATCGTCCCTCGAGATCAACGGCGTCAAGATCGCCTTGGCCGGCACCGACGACCCGCACCTGAAGAAGGCCCGCTACCACCGCATCGCGGGTGCGGCCGACCCGAGCGCCGTCGTGCGCATCGGCGTCACGCACTCGCCCGAGCCGGCCTTGCTGCAGTGCTTTGCCGATGACGGTTACGACCTGGTGCTCGCCGGGCACACGCACGGCGGGCAGATCCGGGTGCCCTTCGGCCCCGCGATCGTCACCAATTGCGGCATCGACGTACACCGCGCCCGGTGGCTGCACGAGTGGGACGAGCACATGTGGTTCCACGTCTGCGCAGGCCTCGGAACCAATCCCTATGCACCGGTTCGGTTCGCCTGCCGCCCCGAGGCGTCGCTGCTGACGCTGGTGCCCCGACCGATCTGAGCCGGGTCAAACCGTCCGGCGACGGCAGGTATGCTGGGCGGGTTGCCACGGGGTGTGGCGCAGCTTGGTAGCGCGCTTCGTTCGGGACGAAGAGGCCGTGGGTTCAAATCCCGCCACCCCGACCCAGCAGGGGCCCCAGCTTCTGGGCCGTTCGTTGACCACCGCCGGCGTAGTCGGATTGGCGCCACAAGCGCAATTGCAAGCATGGCCGGCACGCAGAGGCAGAGTCCGATGAGACACCGCACGGCGCCAACTCAGGTTGGCGTGGCGGCTGGGCGGAGTGGCCCGGTTGAATGTCTCCGGCATCGGGTTGGCCATCGCCCGCGCGAGCGAGCGGGTCGTCAATGCGCCGCTCGCTCGCGACGTCGTTACTTGGAAAGCGCCGTCGAGCGCGCATGGGCGAGCAGCGTCACTGCCTGTTGCGGCTGAGCGCTCAGGACGTCGTGCTCGGCATTCGCCATCATCGCCGCCGTCGCGCTCATCGCCGTCGGCCCGTGCGCCACGATCGCATCCTGTGCCAGGTCCCGGGCCACCGACACCAGCAGATCCTGCTCGGCGAACGTGAAACTCGGCCCGGTCATGGCCGACGCCGCGTCGGCCAATTGCGGCAGCACCTGATCAGGCTTGCGGACCGTCCCGTCGGCGTTCCAGTTGGACGACTTGAGGATCTTGTCCACATCGCTGACAGCCGTCGACGCTCCGGTCTGGGCGGCGAGTTCGGTGCGCAGCGTCTGCAGGCGCCCGCGTGGCGAGTCGGTGCGCAGGCCCCACCCGAACGGGTACAGCGGGTCGTACGTCGCGTCGCCGACATTGATAGGCAACTGGCTCTCGGACTTGGCCCATGTCTCGGGCAGACGCCCGGTAAACGGCGTCGCACCGAACAGCACGTCGGCGACGCCTTCGCCTTCGGTGCCCGGCAACCACGAGGCGACCACCGCGGTGGCCTCTGGCACGATGCCGGCGATGTCGAGCGGGCGGCCCGATACGTCGAGCACGACGCACTTCATCGCGGCGCACACCGTATCGACCGCACTGCGATCGGCCACCGACAGTTGCATCGTGTGCCCGTTGCCGACGTCGCCGATGCCCTCGGCGTACGGCGTCTCACCAACGACGACCAGACCGACGTCGTAGCCGGCCGTGCTCGCCGATGCAGTCTTCGAATACGTGATCGTCGCGCCGGGCGCAACCTGCTGCACACCGTGCAGGATCGACGTGCCGCCAGGAATCGTGCCTGACTGCCCCTGCCAGGTGAGCGTCCAGCCGCCGGACTGGTTGCCAACGTCGTCGGCGTTCGAGCCGGCCACGTACACCTTGGCGGTCTTGCTCAGCGGCAGCACGTGTTGATCGTTCTTGAGCAGTACCTGGGACTCAGCGGCAGCCTGCCGGGCAACCGCGCGGTGCGCGGCGGATCCGATTCCACCGATGTTGGTGCGATCGGCGAACGGGTGATCGAACAGGCCGAGCGCGAACTTCTGTCGAAGGATTCGGCCGACTGCGTCGTCGATGCGCGCCATCGTGACGTCACCGCTGTTGACGAGCGACGTCAGATCTGCGGTGAACGTCTGGTAGTTGTAGGGCACCATGATCATGTCGATGCCCGCGTTGACCCCGATCTTGACATCGTTCAGGTAGTTCGAGCTGATCTGGTCGATACCCTGCCAGTCGCTAACCACAAAGCCCGAGAAGCCGAGCTGGTTCTTCAACACCCCGGTGATCTGATCGGCGCGAGCGTGCATCTTGATCGGTGCGCTGTCCGTGCCGAGGATCTGCAGGCTCGAGTAGGACGGCATCACCGCGCCGACGCCGTCGGCGACAGCAGTCTTGAACGGGGCGAGGTACAGCGCATCCAACTGTTGAGGCGTCGCGTACGTGACGCCTTGATCGATCGTGTAGCTGCCGGTCGTCGATGATCCGTACTTGGTGCCGCCGTCGCCGAGGAAGTGCTTGGCGGTCGCAAGCACGCTCGTGTTCTGCGACAGATTTCCGTTGCCCTGCAGGCCTTTGATGATGGTGGCCATCTGGCTGACCAGCGCGGGATCTTCGCCGAACGATTCGTACGAGCGTCCCCAGCGTTCGTCGCGGGTGACGCACACGCATGGCGAGAACGCCCACGGCACGCCCGTTGAGCGGGTCTCGGTGGCCGTGACCGCGCCGTCCTGCTGGACGAGCGCCGGGTCACGAGTGGCACCCATGCCGATGTTCTGCGGGAAGACCGTGGCGCCGGCGAGGTTGTTGTCGCCGTGCACCGAGTCTTCTGCATAGATCATCGGGATCTGTAACGGCGTCGCGAGTGCCTGCGTCTGGAAGCGATCAACCATGTCAGCCCACGCGGTCGGCGTGTTCGGCGTCGGCGTCGAGCCGCCGCCGGACAGAATCGAGCCGAGCCGGTAGTTCGCGATGTCGGTGCCGTTGCCGACTGCGAGGCGCTCGGCCTGCGTCATCTGCCCCACCTTGTCGGCGAGCGTCATCCGCGACATCAGATCGGAAACCCTTTGTGCGACAGGGAGATTGTGATCGAGGTACGGCAGCCCGTGCGCGTTGATGACGACAACGGGCGATGCTCCGCTGAGCGTGGCACCCGTCGGCATCAGGTGCACGGGGATCGTCTTCGCCGTAGCCGGTGGTGTACCGGCGATGGTGTGCACGTTGATGTTCTCCGTGGCACCGGAGGCGGTACCGGCCAAGAACGTGAGCGTGCCCGAATCGTCGGTGTAGTCCGTGCCGGCGACTGCGGTTCCGCCGCCGAGCGTCCACGCCACCGTGACATCACTGCCCAACGGTGTGCCGTCCGGTGTCGTGACGGTGACTCCGACGGGCACGGTCGACCCGCCGTCGGTGAGGTAGGTGCTCGTCGCAGCCATGACCTTCGGTTGCGCCTTGCCGTACACCGCGAAGTCGTCGAACCGAAGATCGCCGCTGGCCTGCGGGAGGTTGATCGCGTAGCCCCACATCGAGCTCAGGTTGAGCACTCCGTCGGCCGGTGCGCCACCGGGCTGGTAGTCGGTGCGCTTGACGAAGCTCGCGAACGGCTCCCGGATCTGCTGCCATCCAGCCGTTGCGTCGGTGAAGAAACCTTGCCACAGTTCGGAGTGCTCACCGTCGGAGCCGCCGTCCTTGATCTCGTATTCGATCCGCTGTCCCGAGCCGGTGCCCTTGACCCAGAAGCTGAAGCCGCCGTAGCCGCTCCAGTTCTGCGATGCGGACAGGTCTTCGGTGAAGCCTCCGTAGCCGCTGACGGTGTACGGCACGGCCAAGGCGTGGTTGGTGGAATCCGCGCCCGGGCGGTCGGGCGCGGACACGACGCTGATGCTCGGAGTGCTCGGTGCGTCGTTGCCGAACGGGAAGATGCCCGGGTTGCCGGTCGTGATCGGCACGCTGCCCTCGAAGTCCTCGACCATCGGCAGCGGAGCCGAAGACGCATGAGCGGCCGGTCCGGAGACCAGGGCGAGGGAAGCGGTAATCGCGATCGCGAGGACCACCGCGATGGGACGTCGACTGATCGATGAGCTGCGCATCGGCGGGCACCTCTCGGGTAAAACAGACACAAGGGGTATTTGCCCGGCACGCTAGTGCTGCGAGATTTGCGCGTCAATAGCTCAGAAACATCGCCGGTATGCGAGAGATGTCGATCTATTTTGCGCAAGACGGCGGCGTAATCCCCCGCGATCGTCCTGTTCGAGCCCGTCGATGGCCCTATTCTGTCGCCGTGGTGGACGAGAATGCGCCCAGCTCGCACGGCGCTCGTGGCGGCGCCGAAGCGTTGCGCGAGTTCAACCGCCGTCGCGTGCTCGCCGCAGTGCGGGCCGGGCGGGCGACGAACCGCAGCCAGTTGTGCACCGTCACCGGTCTGTCGCGCAGCACCGTCACGGGGCTGGTCGGCGAGTTGCTCGCTGAGCGGGCGCTGGCCGAAATCATCGACGACCCTGACGCCGGGCGGGGGGTTGGCCGGCCCGCGCAGCGACTCACCATCGCGCCGCGCCACGACCTGGTGATCGCCATCGACCTCGGGCACAGCCACTGCCGCATCGGCATCCTCGACAGCGCGGCGCAGATCGTCGCCGAAGACTCGAGTGCGATGGACGTCGATTCATCGGCGGAACGCGCGCTCAATCACGTGTCCGGCGTGATCGACCGATTGCTGGCGCAACTCGGGACCGACCGTTCGCGCGTCGTGGGAGGCGGGCTCGGACTGCCCGCGCCCGTCAACACGACCACCGGGACCGTCGGGCCCGGCAGCGTCCTGCCGAAATGGGTCGACCGCCACCCCGCCGACGAGTTGCAGCGCCATCTAGGTCTACCGATCGCTATCGACAACGACGCCAACCTGGGCGCGCTCGCCGAGATCGCGTTCGGTGCGGCGCGCGGACTTTCCAACGTCATCTACGTCAAGGTCTCGACCGGGATCGGCGCCGGCCTCGTGCTCGGTGGTCAGGTGTACCGCGGAACCAGCGGACGCGCCGGAGAGATCGGGCACGTGCCGGTCGACCCGTCCGGACCGGTGTGCCGGTGCGGTAACCGCGGCTGCCTCGAAACGGTCGCGTCCGTCACCCAAGTGCTCGCGATGTTGCAGCCCTCGCACGCCCAACCGATGACGACATTGGCTCTGGCCGAGCTGGTCGCCGCCGACGACGCGGGCGCCCGTCGGGTCGTGAGCGACGCAGGACGGTTGATCGGGCGCGTGCTGGCGGACACGGTCAACAACCTCAACCCGCAGATCATCGTACTCGGTGGCGAACTGTCGATGGCGGGTGATCCATTGCTGGATGGTGTTCGCGAGTCGATCGACAGATTCGCGCAGCCGGGCATCGCTCGCGACCTGCGGGTGCTCGCTGGTGAGCTGGGCGAGCGGGCGCAGTTGCTCGGCGCCGCCGCCCTTGCGTTGGACGCGTCGAAGCCGGCCCTTGCGGAGTGAGTTGGCTCCTCAGCAATCCGGCATCGGCCCGGAACGCCGCCCAACGCTTTCGGAGCCGTTGCAGGTCGTTGAGTTCGAGTGACAGTAGTGCGGGTGGTGCCGCACATGCCGATTCTTCGACCGAAACGCGTCTCGCTGTGCTCGCCGCGACGCACAGCTCGGGTCCAATTGCGCTCACCCGCGCATTTGTCAGCATGATCTTGCGTGATTCCTTGCCTCTCGCTCCACGTTCCGGCCGGTGCTGAATCCGACCTTCAGCGCCAATGATTGACTTCACGTTGCCGCTAGTTGACCTCGGACCTACGGTCCCTCCACCGTCCGCGCAGGCGTCGCGAACTCACTGGAGGCGCTATATGAAATCGCTACAACGAATTGCAATGGTGATCGTCCTAGCTATCGGCACCATCGCAATCGTTACATTTCTTCCCGTATCCGCATCGGCGGCAGTTCCGCCTGGGTGCAGCGCGCCGGTTGTGGGGGCGAGCAACTCCAGCATCTCGGTGCACTGCAACAGCACAGGCCGAGGCTCGCGTTTCCAGATCCGCGTCCAGGAGTGCACGACCGCCAACTGCGGGAACTTCTACTCCGCCTGGGCCAACTACGGCGGGACTGCGAAGGTCACCGCCCCATCGACCGCGGGTGTCATACCTGGTTCGCTCGTGATCTACTGGGCGTCGGCCACGGGCACTGGCTGTGCCTTCACCCAACTGGGCGGCACCATCTCGTGGTGCGATATGCAGGCGAACATCCAGAACTGGGCCAACCGCGGGATCGTCTACTGCGAGACCTGCGGCGACTCCGTGTCGGACTGGTACAAGGACCGCAACTACCGACCTGACTGCTCCGGTCTGGTGAGTATGGCGTGGCACATTAGCGTCTCTCCGACCCCGTACACCGGGAATATCGAGAACTATGCGCACGCCGTCACCTGGGCATACAACGCCACATCTCTCTCATACATCCGACCTGGCGATCTGTTGAACGACGTATCTGACGGTCACGCAGTCATGTTCGCCGGCTGGGCGTCTGACCACGTCCACTTCTCGGTGTGGTCCTTCGGCAACGGAACGATGAGCAACGGCCACCTTTTCACGAACCAGCCCTACGTATCTGGGTCGACCCAGATGGTCGCCGGCTGGCCCAAGGCGCACTACGCCGCCTTCCGCTATAACCACGCGACAGGCACGACCTACCAGTAAGTCCCGCGGTCGCGGTCCTGCCGTGACGGGCGCAGGGACACGCACGGCACGACCGCACCTGTCTGTGAGACGCCGGGGGCCCGTGGTCAGCCAGTCGGAGTTTTCGCGGCTGCGTCAGCGGCTGTCGGGATTGGACCGTGATCCTTACGCGTCGCGCGCGCGGCTGGCCGATCGCGCGGCGGCGGCGACGTACCGAGTCGCTACGCCGAACCTGCGTCGGCTGTTCGCGGTAACCAGGTGAGGCGTTTCGGCCCGTAGTCTCGTGGCCCCCCGACCGATCGGCAATCAACCGGCACCGTGTGGCTCGCCACCGGCTTAGATCTCGACACGATCGTGGCGCGGCTACGGCAGGCGCCCTTCCAGGCCGGCCAGCTGCACGGTGTAGCGCCGCGCCATCCGTACCAGGGAGCCGCTCGAACGGCGGTACCAACCGGCCTTGCCTGGACCAATCTTTGTCGCGTTCCGGCCGATCGCAACGATCGTGACGTCTCGGCGAAAGTTCACCCGTCGGTTCACCCACGTGGCACGTACGCGACGTGTTACCGACGAGCATGATCATGATCTAATTCTGCTCGTATGCCCGATTTGGACGCGCTAGCGGGCCCTGAGTGTTCGGCAAACTCTGAGCGTCGCCCTACATCGGCCGGACGAGCGCAGAAGGGGCGATCGATGCGCATGACCCTGGCCGGCGCGAGCTGGCTGGCGTGCTGCCGGTGGCAGTCGTGCTCGTGACGGGCGTCGGACGCCTCATCGAGCACGTGCCTCGGTCGAGCCGGTATCTCGTGACGCGCCCTCGCCTGCACGCACTCCTGGACAGCGGTTCGCCGCTCACCGTCCTGCGCGCGCCGGTCGGGTTCGGCAAAACGACACTGGTGGTGCAGTGGATCGCGGAGCAAGAACGCAGCACGCAGGTAGTGGGCTGGGTGCGAGTACGCCCGGGGACGGACGATGCAATCGCGTTCTGGACGGACACATTGGCCGTCCTCGCAGACGCCGGCCTGCGAACTCGACGATGGCTGCCCAATAACGCGCAAGAACTGGCTGCTGCAGTCGAAAGGGTGATCGCCTCGTCGGACGTTCCGGTACTTCTGGTCCTGGACCGCTTCGAGAACATCGACGTGCCCAACCTTGACCAGGCAATCCTCGACGTCCTGCGGCACACCTCGCAACTGCGCCTGATCGCGTCGGGTCATAGTCACCGCCACTTTCCTGCGCATTCCTACCTCGACATCGACGCCACGGTGATCGAGCCGCGCGACCTGCTCTTCACCTCCGACGAGACCGCTCAGCTCATGGACACGATCGGTGTCGAGCTGCCGAGGTCCTGCGTCGAGCGGATTCACGCTTCGTCCGGCGGCTGGCCGGAACCGCTACGTGCATTCGCTCTCGTAGCGCGGCAGACCACCGCCGAAGCAGACCTGGCCAGCGCGGCACAGAAGATCGCGACCGACTACCTGCGTCGGCGGCTGTTGTCCGAACCTGACAGCGCGGATCGGGTGGAGTTCGCGCTGGCGACGTCGGTCCCGGACGAGTTCTCGCTCGAGGTCGCGCAGCTTCTCACGGACGACCCGGCCGCGAACGCGCAGCTCGACTGGCTCACGGAGCAGGGGCTGTTGCTCGTCGAGGGATGCGGCCCCAGCAGGACGTACCGCTGGCCGGCGGCGGCCCGCCAGGCGCTCCTCGCGGAACTTCAGCGGCGCGATCGCGGTCGGGTCGATGAGCTACATGCCCGGCTCGGACGCTGGTACCTAGCAGTGGCGCAACAGCCCGGTCCCGCGCTGGAGCATGCGGTCCAGTCTCGGAACTGGCTGCTTGTGGTAAAGGTGATCGACGCGTTCTGGCGTGAGCTGTTGTTCGCCCATCCCGACCAACTCTTCGCCGCACTCGCCGCCGCGCCGCTCGACGTGGTCTCGACGAGCGGGCGTGCCTTGGCATTGCGCGACGATCGGATCCGGGTGCCCGATGACCGGCTCCTGAGCCTTGCGGCGCTCCCGGCCTCGCCGGACCAGGTGGCGGACGTGGCGAGCAGCGACGGAGTGGCCGACCTGCTCGACACCGGGTACACGGTGCTGGCGGCGCTTCGTCGACGGGGATTGTTCGAGCGTGCTCAGACCTACGGTGATCGGCTGCTCGACGTTGCCGTGCACGCACGCACGTTGCGGCCCGCGGACGTCGCCGTTCAATACCCGGCCATCCAGCTCGGCGTCGGCCTCACCCGGATGGCTGCCGACGACATCAAGGGAGCGCTCGAGCCGCTGCGCCTCGCCCACGAATTCGCCGCCGACCATACCTATACCGCGTCGAACGCTGCCGCCAAGCTTGCGTTGGCTCATGCCTTCCTCGGCGAACCGCACGACGCGGCGAGATGGCTCGAGCGCCACGACAGCGCTCCACTCGCCGAGACCTGGCTCGCCCCGAGGACTCGGCTGCCGGCAGTGGCCGCACGATGGCTCATGGCGATCGACCGGCTCGACCGCGACGAGGCCGCGCGCATTCATCGGGAATGGCCGGAAGTGGAGCGAACTGACGAGCTCTGGGGCTACTACCACTACATTCACGCGCAATACGCTCTCAATGCCGGCATGGCGAGCGGCATGCTCGACGAATTCGACCGGGCGAGATCGGCCTTCCGCTCATGGCTCGGCCCGGGGGCCGCTGCGGTCGCCATGCTCGACGCGGCAGAGGTCGACCTGCTGCTCGCGTTGGGCCGGGGAAATCTCGCGCGTGCTGTGCTGAGCGGGCCGTGCGCGGAGCACCCGTTGCTGCGCGTCGCCCGCGCCCGGTTGGCGCTACTCGCGGGTCACAGCACCGCCGCACTCCGCCTTGCCAGTGACAGCAGTTGGGATCGGAAGGCGACCGAGCGGCACCGACTCGACATGCAGCTGATCCGTGCAATCGCCGCGTATCGGTGCGGCGACCTGTCGAGCGCGACGGCCGCCCTTTGCCGAGCGATCGACATGATGCGCGCGACGGGCTCACTTCGGGCCCTCGTCACGGTGCCACGAGAGGATCTTCTGGCGCTGGCGGTTCACCTTCCTATGTCGGGCGAGTTCTTGGCCCAGCCCGCCGTTCTCGCGCAACGCGAGCTGTTCCCGCCGAGGATTGCGCTCATCATTCTCACCGAGCGCGAACAGCGAGTTCTCGAAAAGCTGGCCGCGGGGCTCACCACCCGACAAGCCGCGAACTCACTCGTCGTCTCCGTGAACACCGTGAAGACGCAGCAAGCCAGCCTCTACCGAAAGCTTGGCACCAATTCGCGCGCCGACGCGATCGCTCGTGCTCAGCAGCTGGGGCTGATTTCGGCAGTCCACCAGCCGGACGACGTCACTCGGGCGCGAGCCGGGCACTGATCTCGTCTCGGTGCCGTTTCACGACTGCCTGTATCACTTCGCTGGCCAGGTACAAGGGCGTGCCATCCCGGTCATCGATCATCGACGAGATGCGTCCGGCCCCGAGCCAGCGGGCAATGACGACGGGCGGTGTGTCGGTCATGGCGGCCACCTCGTCGGTGCTGAGCCATCCGTCTGCGCCGCAGCGCGCGCGCAGGGACTTGTGACTGAGTCCGAGGCATTCGGCTAGCGCGCGTACCGGGTACCCGGCTCGGTGTGCCCCGCCGAGCAGGTTCCGAGTGAGTTGGAACGCGGCGCGCCGGTGCGTGCCCTGGGCCGTCTGCTCGGCTCGGTGTGCGTTTCGCAGCATGCGGTCGATGGGTTCAGGGAGTCCGGTTGCCAGCCGGGTTCTCGTCACCCTTGCTGCGTCGGGCGAGATCATGGTTCAGGCCTTCGTGGTGATGAGGAATCCCGCCCACTGCCCATTCCTGACCAGCAGGGTCGCCTGGTCGGGCAGTGGACGGGCCGCTCGGTCAGGTGGTCGTGGTCCGGCGTCGGCGGCCGGCCCGCAGGAGCAGCGCGCCTGCGCACAGGAGCAGGCCGGCGAGGATCAACCCGGTGCGCCAGTCGCCGCCGGTGGTTGCGAGCAGGCCGCCCCCACCAGTCCCTCCGGCTCCCGTCACCGGCGGGACGGGGTTCTGGGTGCACAGCGGGTTGTCCGGTCCGCAGCTTGCCGGCGGTGTCGTGCCGGTCGGGTCCAGGAAGTTGTCCAGGACATGGTTGCCCTGGTCGGCGTAGGGCTTGACCTGGACGTGGTAGGTGACCGTCACGGTCTGGCCGCCGGCGAGCGTCCCCGTCACCCGGAAGGCGCCGTTGCTCACGCCGGATGCGGTCAGTGCGCTGCCCGAAGCGGTCGGCCCGCTGACCACGGTGGCGTCGTCGAGCACACCGGCCAGATGATCGGTGTAGTCAACCTTTGCGGCGCCCTTTCCGACGTTGTGGAATGTCAACGTGTAGGTGAGCTTGTCGCCGGCATGCACAGCATCGAAGTTCTTCGGGTCGACGGTCTTGGTCACCTGCAGCCAGCCGACCGGGTTGCTGGTGCAGTCCGGGTGTTGTGGGTCGCTGGGCGCGCAGTCCGTTGAGGTGGGCGGCGGGTCGCTGGGCTTCTGGATGAAGTTGGCCAGGATCTGGTCGCCGGTGTCGGGATCCTTGACCTTCAGCTGGTACGTCACGGTGACCGTCTGACCGGGGTTGAGCGAGCCGGTGATGGCCGCGCGGTTGTCCGATCCGAAGGCAGTGACGGTGAGCGCCGGATCGGAGGAGGCCGGTTGGCCGGCAACCGTAGCGTCGTCGACGGCCTGAGTGATGTCGTCAACCTTGTCGACGGTCCCGGCCGCAGTGCCGTTGTTCGTGAAGTGCAGCGTGTAGGTCAGCGTCTGGCCCGGCACGACGGGCGTGCCGCTGGCCGGGTTGACCGTCTTCCAGTACTGCAGGTCCGGCATGGGGTTGGTCGTGCACAGCGGATCGCTCGCGAGGCACTGGCTCGGCGGCGTGTCGCCCTTCTTCGAGATGAAGTTGTTCGCCACGTCGTTGCCACGCTGCCCGTCCGGCTTGATCGTCACCGTGTACGTGACGGTGTACGTCGCGCCCGCCGCGACGGTGCCCGTGATCTCGAACTGGCTGTTCGCGATCCCGCCGGCCGTCAGATTCGGGTTGGACGAGGACGGCGCCGTGGTCACCGCAGCGTCGTCGAGCACGTCGGCGAGGTAGTCGATGTAGTCCACACTGCCGGTCGCCTTGCCCACGTTGGTGAACGTCACCGTGTAGGTGAGCACGTCACCGGCATGGACGGTCGCGGTCGAAGCCGGGTCGACGGTCTTGGTGGGCACGATCTCCGGAACCGGGTTGTGCGTGCACAGTGGGTCGTCCGCCTGGCAGGTCGCCGGCGGCGAGGTGCCGGTCGGTTCCAGGAAGTTGTCCAGCTGGTTGTCGCCGCGGTTGCCGTCCGGCTTCACGGTCACCTGGTAGGTGACGGTGCCGGTGCTGGCCGGTGCGACGGTGCCGGTGATGTCGAACTGGCCGTTGGTGACCGGACTCACGGTGAGCGCGTTGTTCGACGCCGTCGGCCCACTGGTCAGTGTGGCGTCGTCGAGCACCCCGCCGATGAAGTCCGTGTAGCTGACACTGCCGGGTCCCTGACCGGTGTTCTGGAACGTCAGCGTGTACGTGAGGACCTGACCGGCGACCACGGTGGAGAAGTTGGCTGGGTCGACAGACTTGCTGATGTGCAGGTTGGCGGCCGGGACTTGAACGGTGTCGCAGTTGGGGTCGGTGCCCTGCTTGGGGACGCACGCGGTGTTCGTCATGATCGTGTCACCGGTGCCGTTGTAGGTGACCGAGTACGTCACCGTCACCGACTGACCCACGGCGAGCGGGCCGGTCCACGACAGCTGGGCGCCGTTGACTGCCGCCGCACCCGACGTCGCGGCGACGTCGCCGTTGTAGGTCGCGTCGTCGAGCACCGCCGACAGGTCGTCGGTCATCGTGGCCGGACCGGTGGGGGTGTAGTCAACAGCGCCGTCGTTGGTGACGACGACCGTGTAGTTCACCGTGTCGCCCACAGCCGGCCGAGCTGTCGTCGACGCGGTCTTCGCGATGCTCAGATGCGGGATGGGGTGGTGCACGCAGAGCGGGTCGCCCGAGTCGCACGTCGCGGGCGGTGTCGTGCCCGCCGGCTCGAGGAAGTTGTCGAGTTGGTGGTCGCCTTGCTGCGCGTAGGGCTTGACCTTCACCTGGTACGTCACGGTGTAGGTGGCGCTCGCCGGGACACTGCCGGTCACTCCGAACTGGTCGTTCGCGATCGGTGACACGCTGAGGCCCGCGTTCGAGGCGGTTGGTCCGCTGGTGACCGTGGCGTCGTCGAGCACCTTCGCCAGGTAGTCGGTGTAGTCCACCGGCGCCGGCCCGGTGCCGACATTCTGGAACGTCAGCGTGTAGGTGATCACGTCACCCGCCTGAACGGCCGAGCCGTCGATCGGGTTCGACGCCTTGGTCACGACCAGCTGGTAGACGTGGTGCTCGGTGCACAGCGGGTCGCCCACCACGCAGGTGGCCGGCGCAGTGGTGCCGGTCGGGAAGACGAAGTTGAGCAGGTTGTTGTCGCCTCGCTGCCCATCCGGCTGCACAGTCACCTGGTAGGTGACCGTGTAGGTGGTCTTGCCCGGCACGGCACCGGTCACCGTGAACTGGCCGTTAGTCACGGCACTGGCGGTGAGCGCTGGGTTCGACGCCGTCGGCGCGCTGGTGACGGTGGCGTCGTCGAGGACCTTCGTCAGGTCATCGGTGTAGTCGACGGCCGCGGTGCCTACACCGGTGTTCTGGAACGTGATCGTGTACGTCACCACCTGGCCGGCGTGCAGTGTCGATCCACTGGCCGGGTTGGCCGACTTCGACACGTGCAGGTCCGAGATCGGCACGTTGGCAAGACATGCGAGGTCGGTCGAGTTGGCTGGGCAGTTCGACGGGGCGCTCGAGACGACACGGTTGGTCATCTGGTGGTCACCGGTATCGGGACTGGCCACCGCGACGCTGTAGACGATGGTCGCTGACGCCCCGGCCGCCAACGGGCCGCTCCAGGACAACACGTTCGTCGTACCGTCGTAGCTCGCCGTGCCGGCTGTCGCCGTTGCGTCGTTGTTGAATGTCGAGTCGGCCAGCACGTCGGTGATGTCATCGCTGAACGTGGCCGGATCGGCTGCCACGTAGTCCTGAGTGCCGGTATTCGTGGCGGTGATCGTGTATGTCACCGTGTCACCAGGTTTTGCTGGTGACGGTACGGCGGCCTTCGTGAAGTGCAGCATGCACTGCGCCGCAGACGGCGCGACGGTGAAGACCGCCACGCCACTTGAGTTGCCGGTCGGCGAATCCGTGATCGCACCCGCCGTCGTCACCGCAGTCGCGGTGTTCGACACGGGGGCCGATTGCAGACATGGCACGGGTGGCATCACGGTCTCGTAGCACACCTGGATCGCGTTACCGATCCACGTGATCTTGACGGTGGACGCCTGCACGGCAGCAGCGTTGCTCACCGCCGCGATGTTCACCTGGGCGGTCAGTGACGAGGTGTTCCCGGCGACCGGAATCGAGGAGATGTCGATGACCTGGGGGCCGCTGCTCGGGAACGGCACATTGATCCAGCCCGGCAGCGGGTCTCCGTTGGCGTCGAGCAATGTCAACGTCGCCCCGAAGTACTCCGAGCCGTTCAGACCTGGTAGGGACACCGTGCCCCACGACGTGGCATGTCCCGGATTTCCGTCGCAGTAGTAGTTGCTCGGCGTCAGCTTCACACTCTGCGAAGCCGACGCACACGGGCCACCGGTCTGGGCATTGAAGACGCTGATCTGGGCGCCATTGCCGTTCGAGGCCATGCAGCCGGGCAGGTTGGCCAGCGGCCGCACCGTGTAGCTCTGCAAGTTCGGCGGCAACGTGGTGAACGCCGCGCACGGCTGGACCTTGCCGCCGACCAACGGCAGTGCGAAGTCGAAGCAGTTGTCGACGTCGGCGTTACCGGTGTAGTACTTCGTCCCTATCAGGACACCGGTGCCAAAGCCCGCGCCACTGGCGACGTCGAACGAGTAGTGGGTCTGGCTCCACGGATTCGAAATCGCGTTACCGGCCGGATCGAAGCAGATGCTGTGGACGATGGCGCAGGCCCCTAGGAAAGTCCCGGCCGAGGAGACGACTGGCATGACCTCACTGTCGAAGCTGGGCGTCGGCGCACCCGTTGCCTTGGGAAAGTTCGCACAGACAGCCTTCGTCGAGGTGTCGAAACAGGTGAGGAATTCCGTGGTGCCCGCCGCGTCGCGGTAGCTCGCGTAGACATACCGGCCGTACGTGCCGAGTTCGGCGGCACCCGCGACTGCCCTCGGCCCGGGGGATACGGTGAACGCGCCGCACGACGTGCCGGTCGGCGATACGCACTGCATGCTGCCGTTGGCATCCAGGTAGTAGTAGTTCCCGTCGGCAGCCGCGATCCCGTCACCGTTCAGGGGGTACCCGGCGACGGTTGTGGTACCGAGCTGCGTGTACCCGCAACTCGTCCGGGAATTCAGGTCGAGGCACTGAAAGCCGAAGGGATCCACGCCGCCCGGCCCGTTTAGCGACACCGCCCAGAACAACCGCCCGTTCGAGATGAAGGAGCCGTTCACGTAGGTAGTCGCGTAGACGACCGCTCCCGTCCCCAGCGGCGTCCCGGGTGTCGGGTCCACATATGAGGAAAACGCCGGCCAACCAGGGCAGACGGCCCCACCGAGCGTCGCGCAGTACACAGCTGTTGTTGACGCGTTGTGGTGGAACACCGTGTAGATGTTGTTCTGGTAGCCCTCGACGCTATAGCCGTCGCCACCCGGCGTGGTGAAGTTCGTGGCTGACGCCGCGAAGTTCGGCGATGCCGCGGACGTCGATCCTCCGATCACCGTGCCGTTGGCAGTCACGGCACCGCCGGTGACGCTGCCCGTGAATCCGGGCGGCAGCTGCAGCGAGTTCGGTACGTAGGTCTGCGCGCCGGTGATGGGGTCGGTGATGTTGACGTTCGCGGTCGCGCCGGTGTTGTTGGAGTAGTTCAGCGCCCACTTGACGGTGTCACCGGGCTGCCCGCTGCCCTGAGATCCGGTAGCCGAGTTGGCTGTCGACCCGTTTTGCTGATCGATGCCGACCTTGCTCAGTGTCGAGACGGGGGTGGTCGCCGCCGTCGCGGTGGATGACGCACCAAGCGCACCGCTGAGCAGACCCAGCACCAGAGCCGAAACCACCGAAACGGCGGTCCACCTACGCCGGCGCCCTAGCCGCCGGTTCGGAGACGCTGCATTCATCGGAGTGCCGCTGTGGCCCATCTCGTCCCCCAGGTCTCGACCAGTGCTCACGTAGGAGCCGCCCATCCGAGGCCGGCCTCTCGCGAGCCCGACCGGACGATGCACCGGAAGTATTGGGGCTTGATCAACTTCGCAACCAGTCGCACCAGGAATTTTCACCCGGCATTTCACCCCTCAGCGACGTGAGGATTGCGCCGCTCGCGTCAGGATTCTCGACACCGCAGAATCACTCACCCGCGAGGTCACCTTTGCACCGAACCGAGCACGGCAGATAGTTCGCATATCACCGGATATCGCACCAGGGCCTATCGCCATCGGATACATCGAGGGCTCGGCAGGGTAAGCAGTGCAGATCTCGGCGCCTGCCGTGAGCATCCAGCCCAGGAGGTACGCCATGGGTATCGGGTTCAGTCTGTTGCTCATCGCTGCCGGCGCGGTCTTGGCGTTCGCCGTGAATGTCAACGACACGCATGGCTTCAACGTCAACAACGCCGGGATCATTCTGATGATCGTGGGAGCGGTTGGCCTGCTCGTGACCCTTGCGTGGATGATGAGCCGGCGCCGAACGGACGTGGTGACTCGCGGGCCGCGTGGGAGCAGGGCTACGACCTACGTCGAGCCGAACGACCCGACAATGGGTCCGTACTGACGGCGACAGCGATCTATCGTGCCTGCCCAGGCCAAGACGAGCGTGTCCATCGCGCTGACGGAGACTTCCGCCGGTTGGACGCTGCACATCGTCACGAGCAGATCGGCATCGCAGCGCGAACTTTCGGACCTCGACGGCGCGGTCGCCGAAGTCACCGTCTCCCCCAACCTGGTCCCCGGGGTTCCGTTCGCTGCCGAGTTGTCCCTGGACGTGGCGACACCGTGACATGCGGCGACACCGTGACATCTGCCGGTGTCACGGTGTCGCGCCGACTTCTGGTTCGTCGAGATTTCGCCGTTCAGTGGTCGAAGGCGTCCTTCACCTTGCGACCGGTGTCCTTGGCCTGTTCGCCTGCGTTCTTCAGGTCGGCGCCCACTTGAGTCCGGCGTCCCCGCGCCTCCGTGCCGCGCCGGCCGCTAGCGGCGCCAACGGCCTGCTTCACCTTTCCCTTCGCGGCTTGCGCGCGATTCTTGATCTTGTCGGTCGCACTCATGACGTGCCCCCTCTCGAGCGGGTTGCCTTCGTCGGTTGACGCTTGCGCGGACCGGATCGTGCGGCGGCCTTCTTCGCCGGCGCCTTCTTGGCGGACGCTTTGCGAGCCGGTGCCTTCTTCGCCGGCGCTTTCTTTGCCGGTGCCTTCTTCGCCGGCGGCGCCTTCTTTGCCGCCACCTTCTTCGCCGGCGGCGCCTTCTTGGCCGCCTTCTTGGCGGGGGCCTTCTTGGCCGCGGCCTTGCGTGCGGGCGACGGAGCTTCCGAAGCGGACGACGACGAACCGTTGTCCGTCGGGGCATCCCGGGCCGGCGCCCTCGTGCTGGGTGCGCTCCTGCGCGGCCTGCGCCGAGTCGAGGGGGACTGATCCGCCGGCTCCGTCGAACGTCCGGAGCCCGAGTCGCCCTCCGACCCCGATCCCGACTCTTGGTCGGAGTCCCGCGGGCCTCGCTGCCGGCGTGGGTCGGTCCCGGTGCGCGAACGGCTCTCCGACCGGCCGCGTCGCGCAGGCTGTGAACCGCGCCCGGATCCCGACCGGGAGCCGGTGGACTCACGTGCGGACCTCGGACGGCCCCCTTCTCGCTCTTCACGATCCGGCCGCGGGCGGCCGCTGCCGCCACGACGACGGTCAGCGGGCCGACGCCGTCCTTCGGCCCGTTGGCCGCGAGACTCGCCGGACGGCTGCCCTGCCTTGCCCTTGTGGACCTCGCCGCGCCAGGCCCCGGTCTCCTTCCCTTCCAACATCACGAAGCGTCGGAAGTTCTTGAGATCCAGCCTGGTCCGGCGGCCCGCAGCACGCCACATGTTGCCGGTCTTCTCCATGAACCCGCTCGGGAAGTATTCAATGGCGACGAGCACCCGGGTGAGGTCGTCGGCGAGCGGATGGAAGGTGACGACACCCTTCGTCGAACCCTTCGCACCCTCGGACGTCCACACGATCCGGTGGTCGGGTACCTGCTCCTGGATCTTCGCCTTCCAGGTGCGCCGCGACTTGAACACCTTGACGCGCCAGTTGGTCTCGGTCTCGCTGACCTGTTCGACGCTCTCGACACCCTTCATGAACTGCGAGAAGTCGGTGAACTGCGTCCACTGGTTGTAGACCGTCGAGACCGGGGCACCGATGTCGATCGACTCCTCGATGTTCATCGACTTGCCCCCGCCGCTCCCGCCGCCACCCTTGCCCGCGCTGCCCTTTCCTCCGAACAGGTTCTTCGCCTTGTCAGTGATGCCCGAGGTCGCGGCGCCGATCGCCGACTTCAGCGGGCTCTGTCCCTGCAGCATCCGCTTCGCGCCCTCGCCGACAAAAGACAGCTGTCCGCTCTCGCCCACGTCACCGAGAGCCTTGGTCGCTGACGACAGCCGCTCGGTCATCGCGCCGGACAGCTTGCCTGCCTGCGCTTGCGCGAGACCACGCGCCTGCTCGGTCAGATGCTTGGTTGCCGGACTCTGTCGAAGACTCTCCAAGAAACCCGTCGACGACGAGCCGCTGCTACCGCTGGCCATGATGTCCCCTTCCGTCGGCGCTCAGGCCGAGGTCGTCTGTCGACTACGGCGCCGGGATCCCGATGCGCCCCTACTGGCGCGACGACCGCCGGCCCGGCCACCGCGGTCCGCATCTCGAGACCTGCGGCGGCTCGAGGACGCGCTTGCCCGGTCGTCGTCTTCCTCGCCTTCGGGGCCTTCCGTGCCTTCCTCACCTTGTTCGTCGCCCTCGTCGCCCTCGTCCTCGAATTGGTCCTGGGCGCCCTCGTCCTCGTCGCCTTCGTCCTCGTACTCCTCGTCGTCTTCGTCCTCGTCGTACTCGTCCTGCATGCCGCCGTCCTCGTCCTCTTCGTCCTCTTCGTCCTCTTCATCCGAGTCGGCTACGCCGTCGTCCTCGTCGGCGTACTCGTCCTCTTCGTCGTCTTCCTCGTCGTACTCGTCCTGCACGCCGCCGTCCTCGTCCTCTTCGTCCTCTTCGTCCTCGTCCTCGTCCTCTTCCGCGTCGTACTCGTCCTCGACGCCCTCGTCCTCTTCCTCGTCCTCGTCCTCGTCTTCGTCCTCGTCCTCGTCTTCGTTCTCGTCCTCGTCCTCGTCGTACTCGTCCTCGACGCCCTCGTCTTCCTCTTCCTCGTCGTCGTACTCGTCGTCCATGCCCTCGTCGTCCATGCCCTCGTCGTCCGTGCCCTCGTCGTCGTACTGCTCGTCCTCGTCCGCGCGAGCTGACCGTCGACCGCGCCGACGTGACCGCCCACCCGTTATCTCGCCGACACCGTGAGCCCGCTGTTCCAGCGCGTCTCCCAGGCGCCCGGCCTGAGCCTCGAACACGGACAACGCGGCGCGCTTTCCCGCCGCGACCATCGGGCCGCGCAACTCGCCCACGAGATCCTGTCCGCGATTGGACTGGAGGAATTTCATGGCCTGGTCGCGAGCCATGTCCTTGGGACGGCCCTTGCCGGCCAACCACAGGGCCAGACCGACGGCGGCCTTCGCCTTCTTGGTCCGCCCGAGCACGTAACCGCCCAGCGCTGCGGTTCCGATCTTCACGGTGTCCTGCATATCTTCCCCTTACGGTTGAGGGCCTGGTTCACCAGCCCCAGCTGCCATCGCCGCGGAAGGTGTCCGCGGCCTGGTGTGCCGCGACTTCGGTCCGATCGACGAAGTGGGCGGCGGGTAACGGTCCGACGTACCGGAAGGCAAGGTTCGGGCGCTCGGCACGAAGCACTGCGATCGCCTCGTCGAACTTGGGCAGGTCGTCCAGGCGAACCAGAAAGGCCCATCGCAACACCGGATCTTCCGGGCCTCGGATCAGCGCCCGGGCGACGTTGTCCACGGAGAGCTGGCTGAGACGGCCGACCACCTCGTCGGCCAGTTCTTGACGATGCGCCATCAGCAGACCGGCTATCTGCTGCCCCAGCTCGATGGTGGCGTCCAGATCCATCGGCTCGGCGTGCTGGCCCGCCGGTGTCGCGGCAATCGCGGCCAGCGATTCGGCCTCGTCGTCGTCGACATCGAGCTGCAGTTCGACGACTCCGTCGAGTGCCTCGAGCCTGGGCAGCAGATCCCCCACACCGGCATCGAGTACCTCGCGTCGGGCCTCGTCCTCGCTGCTTGCGACGGTCCCCAGCCGCAACGGCAGAACCGGCCCGTCGCGTAACAGTTCGACCAGTACGCGCAGATGCGACCGCGCGTCGTCCTCGCTGATCGGCAGATCCTCGGCAACGTCGGACACGGCCGCGCCGATCGGTCCGGATGTCACGATCCGGACCTCGCCGGGCGGCTGGCCGAGCCCCGGCTGCGCGGGGGCGGGGTGCCTGGCGCGCACGATTCCGTACAGGTAGACCACGGCTCAGCCCTCCTCCCGGCGCGAGGATCGGCGCCCGGCCGGCGCGGGCCGACGGCTGCGGTGCTCACTGCTGCGTGACCGGCCGCCGTCGCCGCGGCTGCTCTCGTCCTCGTCCTCGTCGCCGCCGCGCAGCGACGAGACGGCTTCCTTGGCGGTCTCCTTCACACCGCTGAGAGCGCCGCGCGTCTTGTGCTTGGCGCCGCCCTCCTGCAGGTCGCCGATCAGGCCGGGCAGGCCCTCGGGCTGCTTCTGCGGCTGTATGTCGAGCCTGTTCACCGCTTCGGCGAACCGCAGATAGGTGTCGACGCTGGCGATCACGACCCGAGCGTCGAGCGTGAGGATCTCGATGCCGACGAGCGAGAGCCTCACGTACGCATCGATCACGATGCCTTTGTCGAGCACGAGGTCCAGCACGTCGGCCAGGCCACTCGGATGCGGTGCGCGATTGGCGGAGGGAACAGCGACGGTCATGGGAGATCCTTTCGACGAAGTGACTCGGTAGCCGACTCGGCGACGGCCTCGTGCAGCGCGTTCAACCGTTGTGCCGCATCGCGTAGCGCGGTGCCCACGGCCTCGATCTGGTCCGCAGTCAGGTCCCCGGCGTCGAGCCGCCGGATGGCTTGCCTCTCGAGCAGCTCCCGCACGACGTCGAGCAGCACGAGGACGAGCTCGGACAGGCCGTGACCGACCGCGTTGGGGTCGAGGTCGATGCGGATGGCATCCGGCGGCCGAGCGCGGGAACTGGTCATGGCGTACCGCCCTGGTGCTCGCCCGCCGCGCCCACCCCCGCGACGAGGGCGCGCAGGTCGACCCGGATCAGGTCGACGCCGCCGACACTGATGATCAGGTCACCCACGACGGCGACGCCGCTGCCGATGAGGCGGTCAAGCGCGTCCACAAGTCCCTCGACGGAGGCATTCGACGTGAGCGTCCGAACCTCGGTCACGGCACCACCTCGAGGCGGACGTCGGTGAAGGAATACGGCGGCAGCGGCCCGACGACCTCGACAGCACATCCCGCGTCGCGGAGCCGGTCGCTGATCGATGCGAGCACGCGAACCAGTTCGCCGCGCGCCGCGTCGGGGACCAGATAGCTACGAGCGACGACGGTGTCGGCTCGATACACCCGCTCCCGCGTTCGTTCCGCCAGGGCAGCGAGTTCGGCGTCCAGTTCACCGGCCGCGAGGGCGACGGCCTTCGCATCCTCCGCCAGGCGTCGCTGGTGCTGCCGCCGGTCGAGGAGATAGTCCGTTCCGGTACCGGCGACCGCGGCCGCCGACGACGTCGACGCAGCGGGCACGGTCGAGACGCGTACCGACCATTCGCTTCGCCCCCGGACGGAGTCGAGCGCGGCGACGATCTGGCGAGTCGATCCGCGCAGCAGCGCGATCAGTCGTGAGGCGTCCGCGCACAGCGTGCCGAGCCGCATCGGCAGCACCGGCCCGGCAGCGGCCAAGCTGCGCACCACGGCGTCATGCCGGCGGGCCAGGCCGGCCAGCTGCTCGGCGGCCAGGTCCTCTTCTTCCCCCGCCGTCAACGATGTCGGGTCCAGCGCGCTGTACACGGCCGCGACGCTGCCGACCGCGGCGAGGCACAGCGCGGCCGAGTCGACCTCGGCATCACGCAGCGCCACCGCGTCCGCGGCGGACAGGTGCCGCCCGCCGTCGACGATCCCGAACACGTAGAGGCAGTTGTCGGCCGGCGGCTGGTCGCGGGGCCCCACAGTCGGGTCAGCGATCATGGCGATCCCCTTCGGCTCGCTCGTCGACGGCTCGCGCGCCGGCTGCACCGTCGCCGTTGCCGACCTGGCCTTCCAGTTCGACCACTCGGCGCCGCAGCTGTTCGACCTCGTCGGCGTTCTTTCGCGCGTCCCCCGACAGGAAGGGATCGGACGACCACCAGTCGATGCCCATGCTGCGGGCGGTGTCGGCGGATGCGATGAGCAACCGGATCTTGAGTGTGAGCAGCTCGATGTCCAGCACGTTCACCCCGACGTCGCCGACGATCACGACGCCCTTGTCGAGCACCCGCTCGAGCACGTCCGCGAGGGTGCTTCCCCCGCCGGACGAGGGAGGACGCACTGAGTTCGGCGCTGCAGACCGCGATGTGCTCGGCAGATTGCTCGGTTCCATCAGCGCCTCCTCAACGTCCGTCCGTCGATGCGCGCGTGAACCGGCGGATTCGCTCGTACCCGGTGAGCTGACCTTGCTCGTCGACGTCGACCCGGTAGGTGGACAACACGCTCGTCGTGGACGGCACCCGCTCGACATCGACGACGTCGACGAGGATCGACCAGCCGGACTCCACGCGGCGGATTCCGGACACCCGGTCCGCCGGCTGCCCGTTGAGGTCGACGAACTCCTCGACGGCAGCGGAGACGAGCTCCTTCAGCGGTGGCGACTGCCCAGTGCGACGTGGCCCGGCAGGCATCACGTACCGCCGCGGACGCTGAGGTTTCGACCGCCGGCAAGACGGTCGAAGCCCGAATGGTCGGGTCGCTCCATGAGGGCGGAGTACCCGACCATTTCGACGAGTTAACCCCTACTTAGCAAGATCTTTTACGCCCGTTTTAGATGTGTGAACGCCGGGTAAGGCCAGATCACCAGTACGTATCGAACGATGGGCGGCGGTGCGAGATGACCGAGCGGTCGGAGCAGATGAACCTGCATGAGCAGGTATTCGGTGCATTGCTCGACAAGGTGCGTCAGGATCGCTACCCGAGCACCCAACAGCTCGACCTGCTCGAACAGAACCTGTCCGGCCACGAACGTGCCGAGTTCGCCGCCGTCCTGCTCGAGAAGGTGGACCGGGACCGCTACCCGAGCATGGCGATGATCCATCGCCTGATCCGGCTGTCGCGCTAGCGGATCCCGCCTGGATGGCGCCGCCGTCCTGACGGTCGCCCGTGACCGATCGCTTGAGCTTGCGCCAAAGTTGCCGATGGCTCCGGTGGGGCAAGGAACAAGTCAGCTGGCGCGGGGACGGATCGAACAAAGGCGGCCAAATCATGCACCCGCGCACCCGAGTGAACCCCGTCCTGCTTGTGACCGTGCTCGTCGGTGCGTCAGCGCTGCTGGCTGCGTTCGTCCCGAATGCGGATGCGGGCGTCAACCGCGCGAAGGCGGCGTCGCAGAAGAAGACCGTCACCCCCACCGTCGTGACCACGACGCCGTACGCCCTCGGCGCGTATGCGTCGGACTTCACCGGGGCCGGGTCGCAGCTGAGCCAGTTCGAGTCCCAGCTCGGCGCGAAGGTGGCCGTGGCCTCGAGCTTCCGCGGCTGGGGGGATGTCTTTCCCGACCCAGCCCAACTGCCGGACTCCGCGACCGGACACACGCTGCTGGTCTCGTGGGACCTCGGCGCAACCGCCGACACCCGGTTCAGCACGTTCACCGCCCACCAGCACGATGCCTACCTGCTGCAGGAGGCCACCGCCGCGCGGAACTACGGCAAGCCGCTGTACGTCCGCCCGTGGCCGGAGATGAACGGCGACTGGCAGGCCTTCCAGCCCACACCCGACGGCAGCCGCCCGGCCGGCGGCACCTATGCCCAGTTCGTCGCGGCCTGGCGCTACCTCGTCACGTTCTTTCGCAACCACGGCGCGACGAACGTGAAGTGGGTCTTCAACCCGACGACCGACACCTACGCCGAGACGACGCCGGTGAGCCGCATCTGGCCGGGCGCCGGCTACGTCGACGTCCTGGGCCTGGACGGCTACAACTGGGGCACCGGCGGGATCTTCGCGTGGCGCTCCTTTGCGAACATCTACTCCGCGCAGTACCAGAACCTCGTCGCGCTCGCACCGACCAAGCCGGTGTGGGTCTGCGAGGTCGGCAGCAAGGAGCCCGGCGAGGACGACGGCGCTCCGGTCGACCCGGCACACACCAAGAGCGGGTGGTACCAGGACATGTTCGCCTACCTGAACACCACGGCGACCCGGGTGCGAGCTGTCGTGCTGTTCGACACCCGCAAGGAACGCGACTGGCGGATCAGCTCGTCGAGCGATGCGCTCGCGGCCGTCCACAATGTCGCGGTGGCCGCGCCGGGCGCCGTGCCGTCCTGATCGCCGCCGTCGCGTCCTGACCGCCGCCCGTACTCAGCCCTCGGTGCGGGGCACGATGCGCATGATTGCCAGTCCCGCTCCCAGCAGCGCGAACGACGCGAGGACGAGCCAGACGATGTTGATCCCGGTCGCTGCGAGCGATGCCGATGCGGCACCGGCTCCAACTCCAACTCCGAGCACTGACGAGGGTGTGTACATCTACCAGTTCCTTTCACGGTGGGTGATGGTGTCCCAGAACGCCTTGGCCTGGGCGGCTTGCAGGAAGAAGTCGAAGGCCATCTCGAAGACGAGCACGGAGGCGAGCAGCATCTGCCACTTCCCGCGCTCGCGGACCGATACGACCCGCTCGATCATGAAGATCAGGGTGACCGCTGCCCACACCGGCTGCACGTGGACGGTTGCGGCGAAGGCCAGCGAGTACACGATCGTCGCGAGATAGACGGCGGTGACCAGCATGCCCACGTGGGTCAGCAGCTGCCGTCCCCAGTACTGAGCGGTGACCCTGGTGAGCCCGTAGTCGGCGAGGTTCTCCAGTGCACCGCGCTTCCAACGCAGCCGCTGCGACCACAACGCTCGCCAGGTGGTCATCACCTCGGTCTCGAGCAGGCACTCGCGCGGGCTGAGGATGCCGTAGCCCAGATGCAGCAGGCCCAGCGTCAGCTCGTTGTCCTCGGTCAGGACGTGCGTGTCGTAGACGTGGGCCTGCCCACCCGGCAGCCGGCCGTCGGCCCGCGCCTCGACCACCGCACGCAGCACCGACACCTGGAACAGTGCCGCGGTGCCCGTGAGGACGAGCACCTTGCCGCGCTTGCGGCGGACGTCCCGGGCGTAGCGCACGTACTCGTTGCGCTGCAGCATGCCCACGTATCCGCCGCCGCGACCGCCGCGGAACGTGCCGCCGACACCGCCGATCACCGAGCCGTGCCGGCCGGCCGCACGGGTGCCCAGCCGGGCGATCGCCCCCTCGACGAATCCAGGGTCCAGCGCCGAGTCGGCGTCCATCACGAGGATCGCGTCGTCGCCGTCCAGCATCGGCAGCACCTCGTCGAGAACCTGGTTCAGCGCGCCGGCCTTCTTGGCCGTGTTGCCGACCGTCTCGACGGCGACCGCGTCAGCGCGGCCCCGGACGAGGCTCACGGTGCCGTCGGTGCAGTTGTCGGCGACCACGACGACAAGGTCCGGCGGGCGGGTCTGCGCCGCGAGCGAGTCGAGCGCCAGCTCGATCCCGTCCTGCTCGTTGTGAGCGGGGACCAGAGCGACGACCAGCCCCGCGCCCTGAAGGGCTCCGATGTACTGCGCCAGCACACCGTGACCGGGGTCGATCGCCCGTTCCAGCGTGCTTGCGTCGGTGGTCGTCATCGGTGTCCTCGCGTCAGGCCGCAGCGCGGCCGGTATTTATCTTCCGTGGAAGACTTAACGCCGAAGTAACACGCGGCGCCACCGGCGAAACGGACATTGACCAAGGTGGGGACCACCGCCGGAAAGCCCGGTACTAAGGGCCCTAAGGCGGTCGCGGGACTGAAAACCGGTCTTGCAGGACGTGCGCGGCGACGTCCCCGTTCCCCCGGGCCGGGGCGCTACGTGCCGAGCAGTTGCTCGCGCAGGATGTCGGCGTGGCCGCAGTGCTGCGCGAGCTCGCGCAGCATGTGCAGGTACACCCATCGCAACGGCACCGGTCCGCGCCGGTTGCCTCGGATCAGGTCGTCCAGCCCGATTGCGGCGACCGCCCGGCGGGCCGCCTCGCAGGCCTCCCGGTGGGCGCGCAACACGCCGGGGATGGTGTCCCCCTCGTCGATGACGAACGATTCGTGTGGGGTGGCGGGAATACCGATCTCGGCACGCGGCCGGCACGTGATCGCTTCGTCGAACCACACCTTCTCGACGAAGGTCGCGTGCTTCACCAGACCGAGCAGCGTGGTTCGCGACGGCACCAACGACCGGCGCGCCTGTTCCTCGGTCAGGCCGTCGAGACTGTTCTGTAGCGCTGCGCGATGCTCGTCGAGAAAGGCCTCCAGCTGGCGGCGGAGCGGCTGCCCGAGGACGTCGTCAGCGAATGTCGCAGGCAGTGAGGTCATGGCCGAAGCATTCCATCGCTCAAGGCGGGAGGACGCGGTGCCTGGCAGCCGAAGGCGGGGGGGCTTTGGCCGCCAGGCACAACCTGCGTCGTTGCCCTGGCGTCGAGGCGGGGGATCCCGGGCCGGTGCAACGAGATAAACGTTAAACCGATGGCACTTGATTACTGATGGGTAATGTCCCGATAACGGTGGGACTTTGGTCCCGAATCCCGCAAATGCCTTTCTGGCAAGAGACTTCTTCGCGGGCATTATTCGAACCACCCATGACACATTGTCATGGGGTCCGGGTGATCGGCTTTCCAATTCATTAAAGAAATGAATTCCGCGGACGATTACCCGCGGCCGAGACCGGGTTCGGGTCGCACCGGGCCCGCTCCATCCCGACTGGCGGGCCCGGTACGACCGCGCGGCGCCGGTCGCCGCGACACGCGCGCCCGAGGGGGTCGGGCGCCCGGCCGCCGATATTCAAGCATCGGTCGGCCGGGCGGCGCTCGATAAGAGGGCAAGGTCGTGACGTTGTGTCATGGGACTCGCTATCGCCGTTTCGGCACTCGCCACGCCATCGCGGACGCGCTGCATTCGAAATCGCGCGGATAACCCATCGGCCGGCGCCGATCAGGGCACCGTCAGTGCGGGCTCAGCCGCATTTCTGGTCGTACACCTTGACCTGCAACGGCGTCACGCCCGGCTGCTTCCAGATCTGCGGCGAGCCCGTCCCGGCCGGCTCCTGCAGGTGCAGCACGAGCGTCTGGGTGGTGCCGCGGGGCAGCTCCATGTCGAAGCGGAAGATCTTCTTGCCCAGGTCGTCCTGGACGGCGATCGTCGTCGGCTTGTCGTTCAGCGTCGCGCTCAGCAGCTGCGCACCGGTCGTCGCGTAGTAGTCGAGCAGCGTCCGGTTGTCACCGGGCTGCACCGGGTAGTCGTGCTTGTCGATGCGCCCGACGACGTACTGCGGCAACCCGAAAGCCGGTGCCAGGTTGGTGAGCTTGAGGGTCACGACGACATCGCGCGTCGGCCCGCACCCGATGCGGCGATAGTCCATCGAGCGCACCAGGTAGTAGTCGAGCTTTCCGGCCGCCGTGTTGTTCAAGACCATGCCGCCGAAGGGCCGCGTGCTCTTCGGTATCGCACCGCTGTAGGACGTCGTCGCGATCACGTTCTCGATCGCCGGGTCGGCGCTCCACACCATCAGCCGGTTCTCGTTGGACGACCGGGTCATCGTGTGCGCGAGTTCGATCGCACGCCCCGCGCCGCTCGTCAGCTTGTTCGATGCGGCCTTGAGGACGGCGACCAGGAAGTCCTTGCGTTCGTTGTTCGCGTATGCCGGGAACAGCGCGTACTCGTCCTTCTCGGTCAGCGACACGATGTTGTCGGCGCCGACGGTCATCGGCGACGGCAGGTACGCCGAAGGCGGGACGACCACGGGACCGGTCACGGCGAGGAAGTAGGACAGGGTCGTGGGGTCGACCGCGACGGCGCCGTCGACCTTCTCCCCGCTGACCTTCTCCCACATCGCGGCCCACACTCGCGCCGCATAGGGAAAGTTCGGGCTCATGTTCGAGTTCACGATGAGGTCGGTCGGCTCGTTCTGGCCGTACGCCGCGTCGTAGCCCTCACCGAAGTCGAGGCCGGTGTGGATGAGGTGGTCGCCCGGGGGCAGGAGCGCGGCGTCGCTCTCGAAGTGGGTGAAGGTGAGCTTGCCCTTGTCGGCCACGACGATCGCGAACGCTCCCGGCAGGCCCCCGGTGCCGCGCATCTCCGCCTCGTTCTGCAGCCCGACGAAGTACCGCTGCGGCGAATCGGCGCCGAGCATCGTCGGCAGGATCCCCGACACGTTGGCCGCCGCGTCGACGTAGCCGGTGATCGTGCGCAGCTGGGTCGACAGCCCGGCGCGCGCGCGGTCCATCGGGCCGAACCAGGTGGCGGCCGGCAGCGTGTCCAGAGCGGCCACCGCCGCGTCCAGCGTCGTCGCCTCGCGGCGCAGCGTCGGGGCGGCCTTGATCAGCGGGGCGACCTGCACGGTGTTGCCCTTCGTCCGCAGCCGGGTCGGGTCGAGCTGCGTCGCGACGTCGAGCAGGGTGGTGATGCCGTTCGCTCCGACGCGATTGCCGGCCGTCGCGACGCCGCGCATGACCCGGAGGGGATCGCCGGCCCACGGCACGTGGGCCGCCGTCCACCAGGCCGGCCCGGTGGTGAGCAGGTGTGCCCGCTTCGCGAGCGTCGGGATTCCCTGGGCAGCCTTGTGCGCATCGCCGACGCGGCCCTGCGCGACGAGCTGCTTGACCACCTGCAGCCGGTCCTCGAGCTTGGTGACCTGCTGCCGCGCGAGCAGACCGGTGACCACGACCCACAGCGCCCCCACCGCGCACAGGCCGACGACGCCCCACAGCAGCCGGCGGCGGAAGACACCGCTCGCGGTGAGATAGCGCAGCCGGGCCTCGAGCCGGCTCCGCGGCCGCCGTCGGCGTCGCCGGCTCCGGCGCCGGTCAGGCACCGGGACGCCGCATCGGCTGGACGAGCGCGATCACGTGCTGGCCTGCTCCTCGCCGGGTCGTCGTGCGCTCACCCGGTCACGCGAGGCTCTTCTTCACCTCGTCGTAGACCCAACGGTAGGTGCGCTCGAGGCCGTCGGCGAGAGTCGTCGAGGGCTCCCAGCCGTAGCGGGCAAGGATCTCGCTGTTGTCGCTGCTGCGGCCGCGGACGCCCTGCGGCGCGCTGAGGTCGTACTCGCGCTGCAGCGTGACACCGCCGATGCCCTCGACGATGTCGACGAGCTGGTTGATCGACACCAGCTCGGCGCTGCCGAGGTTCACCGGCTCGGGGCTGTCGGCGGCGGTGATCATCTGCGTGCCGTACACGCAGTCGTCGATGTACATGAAGCTGCGGGTCTGGTGCCCGTCCCCCCAGATCGGGATCACCTTCTCACCGGTGATCGCGGCCGTGGCGACCTTGCGGCAGATCGCGGCCGGCGCCTTCTCGCGGCCGCCGGTCCAGGTGCCGTGCTCGCCGTAGACGTTGTGGTAGCGCGCCACGCGCGTCTGCACGCCGTGGTCCTCGTAGTAGTGCCGGGCCATCCGCTCGCTGAACAGCTTCTCCCAGCCGTAGCCGTCTTCGGGCATCGCCGGGTATGCGTCCTCTTCTTTCAGCGGCTCGACTTCGACGCGGTCCTGCTTGCCGGCGGCGTAGACGCATGCCGACGAAGCATAGAAGAAGCGCTCGGCGCCGTGGTCCTTCGCAGCCATCAGCAGGTGGGTGTTGATGAGCACGGACAGCATGCACTCCGCGCGATGCGTTTCGATGAATCCCATGCCGCCCATGTCGGCGGC
>JAVHVN010000180.1:0-47393 GCA_032160545.1 Pseudonocardiales bacterium
TCCACCCGTCGACCCTGTACCCGGGTGGCGTCGGCACGGTCGCCACCATCCAGCTGTTCACCGACTACCTCACGCGTCTCATGCGCTACGTCGAGTTCATGAAGCGCGTCGTGCCGAAGCACGACGACCTGTTCGACTTCTTCTACGAGGCGCTGCCGGGCTACGAGCAGGTCGGCCTGCGCCGCACGCTACTGGGCTGCTGGGGATCGTTCCAGGACCCGGAGTACTGCAACTTCGAGTACAAGGACATGACCGAGTGGGGCCGCAAGATGTTTGTCACGCCGGGGGTGGTGGTCGACGGCAAGCTGGTCACCACCGACCTCGTGGACATCAACCTCGGCATCCGGATCCTGCTGGGCAGCTCCTACTACGAAGACTGGGAGGGGCAGGAGACCTTCGTGACGCACGACCCGCTCGGCAACCCCGTCGACCGGCGCCACCCGTGGAACCAGCACACCAATCCCCGGCCGCAGAAGCGCGACCTCGACGACAAATACAGCTGGGTCATGTCGCCACGCTGGTTCGACGGCAAGGACGCCCTGGCGCTCGACACCGGCGGCGGCCCGCTGGCCCGGCTCTGGTCGACCGCGCTCGCCGGCCTCGTCGACATCGGCTACCTCAAGTCGACCGGCACCAGCGTGCAGATCAACCTGCCGAAGACCGCGCTCAAGGGCCCGGTCAGCTTCGAGTGGAAGATCCCGGTGCACGGCAGCAACACGATCGAGCGCAACCGGGCACGGACCTACTTCCAGGCGTACGCCGCAGCGGCCGCGCTGCACTTCGCCGAGAAGGCCCTGGTCGAGATCCGCGCGGGCCGCACCAAGACCTGGGAGAAGTTCGACGTACCCGAGTCGGCCATCGGCTGCGGCTTCACCGAGGCCGTGCGCGGCGTGCTCAGCCACCACCTCGTGATCCGCGACGGCAAGATCGCCAACTACCACCCGTACCCGCCGACACCGTGGAACGCGAGCCCCCGCGACTCGTACGGCACGCCCGGTCCCTACGAGGACGCCGTCCAGGGGCAGCCGATCTTCGAGGAGAACGACCGCGAGCACTTCAAGGGCATCGACATCATGCGCACCGTGCGCAGCTTCGATCCCTGCCTGCCGTGCGGCGTGCACATGTATCTCGGCGAGGGAAAGACCCTGCAGACGTCGCACTCGCCGACACACATCACCGGCGGGTAGGCGCCGCCGTGGGCGCCATGGGTCAGCACCCGGACCTGCGTGCGACGGGCGAGCGCATCGAGCTCCTGCTCGACGCGACAGCGGCTGCGGGCGGAACCGCCCGCTCGCGCGCGGAGGAGCTGGTGGGATGCGTCTCGGACCTCTACGGCGCGGGCCTGCGCCGCACGCTCGAGATCCTGCACGAGATCGGGCGCCTCGATGACGACGCACTGGCCGCGCTCGCCGCGGACGATCTGGTGGCCAGCCTGCTGCTCGTGCACGACCTGCACCCGTACGACGTCGAGACCCGGGTGCGCAACGCGCTCGACTCGGTGCGGCCCTATCTCGGATCGCACGGCGGCGACGTCGAGCTGGTCGGCATCGACGACGACGGAGTGGTGCGGCTGCGGTTGCTCGGCAGCTGCGACGGCTGCCCGTCCTCGTCGGTGACGCTTCAGCTCGCCGTCGAGGGCGCGGTCGAGGCCGCCGCACCGGAGACCGCGCGCATCGAGGTCGAGTCGCCGGCGGTTGCCGGGCCGACCGGCGCGGTGATCTCGATCGACTCGCTGCGCTCGCGGCTGGAGCCGACGCCCGGCACCGCGCCCGGGACGTGGGTGCCACTGCCCGAACTCGACGACCTCGCACCGGGGGAGGTGGCCGGGTTCGACGTCGCGGGCCTCGCCGTCTGCGTCTGCCGGGTCGGCAGCGCGCTGTTCTGCTTCCGCGACCGGTGCCCGCACTGCGACGGCACCCTCGCGGGCGGGGTCGTGGAGCGCCGGCCCGGCGACCCGGTCGGGGCGGGCGTCCTGCGCTGCGCCCGGTGCCGGTCGCACTACGACGTGCAGCGGGCCGGTGCCGGTCTCGACGACCCGTCGGAGCACCTCGAGCCGCTGCCAGTGCTCGTCCGCGACGGTGCGCACTCGGTGGCCGTCCCTGCCGGGGCGACGTCGTGACCAACTACCCCCTGCCGGCGCTGCGCCGCATCGCGGCCCGGCCGCCACCGCCGCCGGCCGGCGAGCGGTGCGAGATGTGCGACGTCGGGATCGGCGAGGACCACCAGCACGTCGTCGACCTCACCACCCGGTCGCTGATGTGCACCTGCCGGCCGTGCTACCTGCTGTTCACCGCCGAGAGCGCGCACCTGCGCTACCGGGCGGTGCCGGACCGCTGGCTGTCCTTCCCCGACCTCCGGGTCGGGCCGGGGCAGTGGGACGAGCTGCAGATCCCGGTCGGCCTCGCGTTCTTCTTCGTCAACTCGGCGCTGGGCCGCACGGTCGCGTTCTATCCCGGTCCCGCCGGCGCGACGGAGTCCGAGCTTCCGCTGGACTCGTGGTCGACGCTGCTCGCCGGCGATCCCCGGCTGTCGCAGCTGCGGCCTGACGTCGAGGCGCTGCTGGTGCGAACGGCCGAAGGCCGCGGTGTCGTCCGCTGTCACCTGGTGCCGATCGACGCCTGCTACGAGCTCGTCGGTCGCCTGCGCAGCGTCTGGCGCGGCTTCGACGGCGGCCAGGACGCGCGCGAGCTGATCGACGCCTTCTTCGAACGCGCCGCGGCACGCAGCCGCGCGGCATCGACCGAGGTGCCGGCATGACGCGGCTCTCCTTCGCCGTCGCGGACCTGTTCGCCGAGCCGTACGCCGTGGCACCGCAGCTGACGGCGCGGCTGCGGATCGAGGAGGCGACCGGCGAACCGGTCCACGCGATCGCCCTGCGCGTGCAGGTGCGCATCGAGCCGCAGCGGCGCAGGTACACGGAGCGGGAGGAGCAGGGGCTGCTGGACCTGTTCGGGCCCCGTGAGCGTTGGTACGACACGCTCAAGCCGTTCCTCTGGATGCAGGCCGGCACGATGGTGCAGGGCTTCACGTCGCTGACCGAGGTCGAGCTCGCCCTGCCCTGCACGTACGACTTCGACGTGACGGCCTCGAAGTACCTTCACGCGCTGCACGACGGCGCCGTGAGCGTGATCCTGCTCTTCTCCGGCACCGTCTTCACCCGCGGTGAGCACGGCTTCGGCGTCGAGCAGGTGCCGTGGGACCTCGAGGCGCGCTACGAGCTGCCGGTGTCGGTGTGGCGCGAGCTGATGGCGTTCTACTTCCCGAACACCGGCTGGCTGCGGCTCGACCGCGACGTCATCGCCGAGCTGGCACGGTACAAAGCGCAACACGGCCACACCACCTGGGACGAGACGGTGCGCGCGCTGCTGCCCGACGGCGACCGGAGCCGGTCATGAGCGCCACGAGCCTGGAGCACGCGCGCGCCGTCGCCGACGCGGTTCTCTACGAGGGCTACCTGCTCTACCCGTACCGCGCGAACTCGGGCAAGAACCAGTCGCGCTGGCAGTTCGGGGTGCTCGGCCCCCCGGGCGCCGACCACGCCGGCGTCGGGGAGGACTCCGTACTGCGCTCGCAGCTGCTCGTCCGCGGCGGGGCTCCCCGCGACGCCGGGCGCATCGCGGTGCACCTGCGCTTCCTGCACCTGCAGACCCGCACGGCGCAGAGCGCGGACGGCATGGGCGGTTTCCGCGACGTGGCCGAGCTGGGGATCGGCGACCGGCGTTGGCTGAGCTGGGACGAGGCGGTCGAATCCGAACTGAGCTTCGGCCCCTGGTCGCTCGCCGAGGTCGCTGCGGGGCGCACCGAGCCGGTGCTGGTCCTCGCCGCCGAGGAGACCGAGGAGCTCACCGACGAGGCCGGGCACCCCGCCGGCCGGCTGGTGCGACGCCGCCGGCCGCTGCACGCGCAGCTCGAGATCCGCGCCGAACGCGTCACCGGCGTCCCCACCGTCGTGTACCGGGTGAGCGTCTCGGTCGAGAACACCGCGGCCGGCGCGTCGGACGACCGCGGGTCGGCGATCGCGGCGTCGTTCATCGGCGCGCACCTGCTGCTGACTGCGGACGATGCCGAGTTCGTCTCGATGACCGATCCGCCGCCGGGGTTCGCCGCGGCAGCGGCCGCCTCGAGGCAACACCGGTGCTGGCCGGTGCTGGCCGGGCCCGAGGGCGACCGGTCGGTGCTGCTCGTCTCGCCGATCATCCTGTACGACCACCCGGAACTCGCGCCGCAGAGCGCGGGCGCCCTGTTCGACTCCACCGAGATCGACGAGATCCTGACCCTGCGGGTCATGACGCTCACCGACGAGGAGAAGGCTGCCGCGCGGGCGACCGATCCGCTGGCGGCGGCGATCATCGACCGGTGCGACGCGATGTCGCCCGAGGCGATGCAGGAGCTGCACGGCGTGCTGCGGGACCCGCATGCGCTCGCGGACGTCGACCTCGCGCCCGGCTCGTCACTGTGGGACGCGCCGGAGCTGCCGTGGTGGGACCCGGCCGTCGATGCGTCGGTCTCGCCGGACAGCGACGCGGTGCTGATCGACGGGGTGCCGGTCGCCGCGGGCAGCATGGTGCGAGTGCGGCCGAGGCGGCGGGCCGACGCGCAGGACATCTTCTTCACCGACCAGGTCGCCCGGGTCTGCGCCGTGCACTCCGACGTCGACGGCGAGACGCACGTCGCGGTCGTCCTCGCCGACGACCCGGCCGCCGACCTGCACGACTGGTACGGGCGCTACCTGTACTTCGCCCCCGAGGAACTCGAACCCATCACGTGAGCAAGGAGAGCTGACATGAAGACCGTAGGGATCATCGCCACGAGCCTGGCTGGACTGGTCGTCCTGCTGGTGCTGATGCTGGTGCTGCGCTCGATTCCCGACATCAGGCGTTACGTGAAGATCCGCAGCATGTAGGCGAACGGCAAGGAGGAGTCATGACCGACACCCCTGGCGAGCAGCTCGATCCGGAGCCGCAGTCCGAACGCGGCGCCCCTGGGTCGCGCGACACCGGATCCGACGAGGCGAGCGGCGGCCCGGTCGACCGCTCGGCCGGTACGGCCGACGCCGAGTCGGACACGTCCGTGGACCCGCAGGAGTCCGACGACGAGGCGCCCAACCTGCAGACGCCCTGACGGCAGAGCACGAGGAGAGGCGAGGCCACCATGACCGAGCAGGGCAACGACGCCGCGGCGGTGCCTCCGTACGAAGGGCGCAAGACCGAGGCCGAGACGGAGACCGACACCGCGAAGGACGGGGTGCGCACGGCAGGCGCCACCGCACCGGTGAGCGATCCCGACCCCAAGGCCCCGGACCGGGAGTCGACACCGCGCGGGGCGACCGCATCCCCGGCGGACGAGCAACCCGCCGAGCGGACGCCGCAGAACGAGCCGGACGAGGGCAGCACCGGCGGTCCCACGCACACGCCGGGCACCGGGCGAGCGGAGAACAAGCCACAGTGATGGCCGACGCTGCGCGGGTGCTGGTCGCCGGCATCGGCAACATCTTCCTCCGCGACGACGGGTTCGGCCCCGCCGTCGTGGCCGAGTTGCTGCGCGATCCGGAGCCGCCGCCCGAGGGCGTCCGGATCGTTGACTACGGCATCCGCGGGATGCACCTTGCGTACGACCTGCTCGACCCGATCGCCGCACTCGTGCTGGTCGACGCGGTTGCCGGCCGCACCCCGGGCACGGTCACCGTCCTCGAAGTGGGGCCCGAGGACGTCGGGCGGTCCGGCAGCCACGGGGCGCTGGACGCGCACGGCATGGAGCCGGTCGCCGTGCTCGCCGGTCTGGAGTCGCTCGGCGGCAGCCTGCCGCCGACCTATGTCGTCGGGTGCGTGCCCGCGGACGTGTCCGAGGGGATGGGCCTCACCGCGGCCGTGGCGGCCGCGGTGCCGCTCGCGGCCGAGCGCGCCCGCGGGCTGGCCGTGGAGCTCGCGATGGCCGGAGCGCGCTGAGATGTGCCTCGGGATTCCGGGCCGGGTGGTCGAGCGGGTCGAGGGGTTCGGCGGCCAGCTCGTCGTCGCGGACGTCCTCGGCAGCGCGAAGCGGGTCAGCATCGGGATGCTCGACGATGCCGAACAGGCCGCGCTCGGTCCAGGGGACTGGGTGCTGATCCACATGGGCTTCGTCGTCCAGTGCGTCGACGCGGCCGGGGCCGAGAAGGCGATGACCGGCCTCGAGCTCATGGGGCAACCCAGGGAGAGCGCGCAGTGAGCGTGCGCCCATGACCGGCGCCGTCACCTTCGCGCGCTACGCGTACCCGCCGAACCAACTCGGGTACTGCGGGCCCGACGGTTCCTCGGTCCTGCTCGACGCCGCGTCGCCCGAGGCGATCGCCGACCACGCCCGCCGCTTCGAGGGGGCGTGGCCGTACCTGGAGATCCTTGCCCGCGCGGCCGGTGTCGACGACCCGCTCGACGAGCGCGTGGTGCGGGCGTACTGGGTGGGCAACGAGCTGCTCGACGAGGTCGATCCGGGCGCTCTGGTCACCGAGCTGCGCAGCCGCTTCGGGGAGCAGCCGTACGCCAGCTGGGTCCCGGGGCTCGCGCACCACAGCTACCACGTCTTCGCGGTCTATCCGTGGGTCGGCCTGGTGCGCCGGGGGACGGGCGGTGCCGCCGCGCTGTCGGTGCTGGAGAAATGCCGTATCCGCACCGGCGAGGTGCTGGCCGTCGACGGGGAGACCGTCACCGTCCGCTCGCGCCCGCTCGTGCACGTCGCGGGGCGACTCGGCCTCGGCGAGCCCCGCGACGAGTCGGCGGCGTGGGCCGCCGGCGGGCGCTGCCTGCCGGGCCGCCCTCCCGAAGCCGGCGAGCTCGTCGCGCTGCACTGGGACTGGGTGTGTGAGGTGCTCGGCGTCGAGCAGGCCGCCGAGCTGGAGCGGCGCAGCGCCGACCAGCTGGGGCGGACGAACGCCGGCGCGGCGGAAGCGGCGGGATGACATGCACGAACTCGCCATCGCCGAGAGCGTCGTCGACCAGATCACCACCCGCACCGGGACCTCGCGGGTGCAGGGCGTGCGACTCGAGATCGGCCGGCTGTCGGGGGTCAGCGCCGACTCGCTGCGGTTCTGCTTCGAGCTGGCGACCGCGGGCACCGGCCTCGACGGCGCGCGACTGCAGATCGAGGAGCCGGACGGCCGGGGGGAGTGCGCCACCTGCGGCACGGTGTTCGACGTACCCGACCTGGTCCGGCTCTGCCCGTGCGGCAGCGCCGACGTGCGGATCCTCGCCGGTGAGGAACTGCGCATCCTGTCCGTGGAGGTGAGCCGGTAGATGTGTGCGACCTGCGGCTGCTCTGTCAGCGCTGTCAGCGCTGTCAGCGCCGGCCATTCCCACGACCATCCCCACGGCAGCCCCCATGCGCACGACCACCGGGAGGGCACCCGGACGCTGACGCTCGAGCAGCGCGTGCTCGCCAAGAACGACGCGCTGGCCGAACGCAACCGCGGCTGGCTCGCGGCGCGCGGCGTCCGCGCGGTCAACGTCATGAGCTCGCCGGGATCGGGCAAGACCACGCTGCTCGAGCGCACCGTCAGCGCGCTCGCCGGCCGGCTGCCGGTCGCGGTGGTCGAGGGCGATCAGGAGACCAGCGCCGATGCCGACCGGATCGCTCGCGCCGGCGCGCCCGTCGTCCAGATCAACACCGGGTCGGGCTGCCACCTCGACGCGGCGATGTTCGAGTCCGCGCTGCGCAGCCTCGACCCGCACGAGGGCATCGTGATCGTCGAGAACGTCGGCAACCTGGTGTGCCCGGCACTGTTCGATCTCGGCGAGGGCGGCCGGGTGGTGATCATGTCGGTCACCGAGGGGGCCGACAAGCCGCTGAAGTACCCGCACATGTTCCGCACGGCCGACCTGGTCGTGCTGAACAAGCTCGACCTGCTGCCCTACGTCGAGTTCGACGTGGAGGGCTTCGAGCGCGACGTCGCGCTCGTCAATCCGGGCGCGCGGACGGTCCAGCTGTCGGCGACCCGGGGCGACGGCATCGAGGCCTGGTACGACTGGCTGGACCGGCCCGGGGGCTGATCGGCCGGCCGTCGTCGAGCTGCTGGCGCGGGTCCTCGCCGTGAGACCGGCCGGGGTCGCGGGTAGGGCACTGGGCAGTGCGAACTCGGAGGCGGCGATGACCTGGTCCGTTGCCCGGACCTTTCCGGGGGATGCACGCAGCCCGAGCCGGGCGCGCGCGTTCTGCGTCGAGCAGCTGGCGGGTGTACTCGGGCGACGCCCGGCTGCCGACGAACTCGCCGAGGACGCCCGCATCATCACCAGCGAGCTCGTCACGAACGCGGTGCAGGCCGGGTCGGAGCAGATCCGGTACTGCATGACGCTCGAGGACAGCCAGCTGCGCCTGGACGTCCATGACGACGCGGGCGGCGTCCCGGTGCTCCGCGACGGCGAGCTCAGCGCCACCTACGGCCGTGGCCTGCTGATCACGGCGGCGCTGGCCGACGACTGGGGGGTCGAGCCGGCCGAGGGCGGCAAGGACGTCTGGGCGGTACTGCGCGTCTAGCGGGACTCAGCGGGTCGGGCGGGCGGCGGTCACCGCGACGATCCGCACCGAGGCGATCTGCCCGTCCGCGAGGTCGAGCAGGCCCATCGTGCCGGCCGGTTGGCGGCGCCGGTCGGTGGGCGAGCCCGGGTTCACGGCGCGCTGCCCGTCGAACGTCTCGTCCCACGGGATGTGCGAGTGGCCGAAGACCACGAGGTCTGCGGCGGGGAACCACCGGCGCAGCCGGGCGCCCCGGCCCGCGGCCGGGCCGCTGTCGTGAACCATGGCCACCCGGACGCCGGCCAGCTCGATCTCCAGGGTGTCGGGTGCGCCCCACTCGGCGATGTCGGGCCCGTCGTTGTTGCCGCGCACCGCATGAACCGGCGCGTACCCGGCCAGCTCGTACAGCACGCCCGGCGTGCAGACGTCGCCGGCGTGCAGGATCGCGTCGACGCCGTCCAGGTGCTCGGCCACCCGCGGCGGGCAGCTGCGCCAGAAGCGCGGGCCGTGGGTGTCCGAGAGCAGGGCCACCTTCACGCGGTCAGTGTGCCGGTTTCCCGCGTCGGCCGTCGGGGGAACGCTTCCCGTCATGACCGAGGCGCAGACGTTCGTCGCGGGGCGCTACCGCCTGGTCGACCGGCTGGCGGTCGGCGGCATGGGTGTCGTGTGGGAGGCCTACGACGAACGCCTGCAACGGACGGTCGCACTCAAACAGCTGCACCCGCAGCCGGCGCTGCCGCCCGGCGACGCCGAGCTGGCCGGCCAGCGCGCGATGCGCGAGGCGCGGATCACCGCTCGGCTGCATCATCCGCACGCGGTGCCCGTCTACGACATCGTCGAGCACGACGGCTCGCCCTGCCTGGTGATGCAGTTCCTGCCGTCGACCAGCCTGCAGCAACTGCTCACCGAGAAGGGCGCGTTCCCGCCGCCCGTCGTCGCGCGGTGGGGCAGCGAGATCGCCTCCGCCCTGGCCTGCGCGCACGAGGCCAGCATCGTGCATCGCGACGTGAAGCCGGGCAACATCCTCATCGCCGAGGACGGCTCGGCGAAGATCACGGACTTCGGCATCTCGCACGCCTTGGGCGACGTCACGCTGACCTCGACCGGCATGGTGACCGGCACCCCCGCCTTCCTCGCGCCTGAGGTGGCGAGGGGAAAGAAGTCCGGATACGCCGCCGACGTCTTCTCCCTCGGCGCGACGCTCTACGCCGCCGTCGAGGGCATCCCGCCCTTCGGCACCGAGAGCAACCCGATGGCGATGCTGCACCGGGTCGCATCGGGCAACAGCGAACCCCCTCGTCGCAGCGGGCCGCTCACGCCGGTGTTGCAGCGGATGCTCGCCGCCGACCCCGCGCAGCGACCAGCCATGCGCGAGCTCGCCGGGCAGCTGGCCGCGATCGCGGCCGAGACCGGCGGCCCCGCCGCGTCGGCGGCGACCGAGCAACTGGTGGCGGCCCCGCCCACCCAGCCGGCTCGCGCATCCGCGCACGTCCCACCCGCGGCGTTCGACACCGTGCTGGCGGCTCCACTCGCGGGCCGGCCCCGTCGCCGCCGCTGGTGGCCGCTCGTCGCGGCGCTGCTGCTCGCCGCCGTGGTGGCCGGGGGCGTCATCGCCCTGACCCGCTCCGGCGGCGACTCCGCGCACCCTGGCGCCGCCCGGCGCAGCACGACCGCGGCGACCTCGCCCGCCGCCTCGCCCGTGGTGCCGGGGCCCGGGCCGGGGCAGCAGTCCTCGGCCGGCGTGACCTCCGCCTCGAACAGTTCGGCAGCCGCGAGCGACCTCGCTGCCGCCCTGACGCACTACTACCGGCTGCTGCCCTCCGGCACCGACGCGGCATGGAACCTGCTGACCCCGAGCTTCCAGAGCGGGCGGGCCGGCGGGCGCGCGAACTACGACGCCTACTGGGGCAGCGTTCGCTCGGTGTCGGTCGAGGACGTCCGGGCCACGCGGGGAACACAGGCGGGCACCGTCGACGCGACGGTCGTCTACGGGTATGCCGACGGCCGGACGGTATCCGAGCGCACCCGGTTCGGGCTGGTGCTCGACGGTGGAACCTGGAAGATCAACAGCCAGGACTAGCGGCACCCGCTATCGTCCGCCGCGTGGTCACCGGTGACGACATCCGCGCGATCGTCCGCGGGCTGCCGCGCTCCTACGAGGTGGTCGTCCGCGACCGGGTGAAGTGGCGGGTGGGCCGGATCGTGTACCTCGCGCTGTCCCGCGACGAGACCGTGCTCGGCTTCGCCTTCCCGCGGGACGAACGAGCCGCTGTGCTCGCCGCCGAAGCGGACCTGTTCCTGCCGCCCAGCCCGAGCGACGAGCGCTACCAATGGCTGCAGGTGCGGATGGACGTCCTGGACGTGCAGCGATTGGAGGAGTTGGTGCTCGACGCCTGGACGATGGTCGTGCCGAAATCCGTGTCGAACGCCTGGTTCACGAATAGCGGATCTTCACCCGGTCGCTGATGGGCAGCGATTGGCAGGCGAGGCGATAACCCTCGTCGAGGTCGGCCTGGTCGAGGATCTCGTTGGTGAGCATCGTGACCTCGCCCTCGTCGAGGATGCAGGCGCAGGCGCTGCACGCGCCCTGCCGGCACGAGAACGGTGCGTCGAGGCCGTGCGCGAGCAGGACGTCGAGCAGCGTGGTCTGCGTCGGCCACTGGAAGGTGTGATCCGCGCCGTCGAGGTTGACCTCGAGAATCGCGCTGCTCCCGCCGCTCTCGGAGGCGGCGGCGGCACTGTCGGCGCTGACTGCTGCGAACGGGTTCTCGGCGAGCGACTGGAAGCGCTCGATGTGGATGCGCGACGGCGGCACGCCGAGTTCGCGCAGCGCGTGGGTCACCGTCTCCATGAACGGGCTCGGCCCGCAGATGAACGAGGTGTAGGTCGTGTACGGCGCGGCGAACGCCTTGAGCTGCGCGCGGCTGGGCAGCCCCTGGACCGATTCGAGCCAGTGGATGACGTGCAGCCGGTCGGTGTGCACGTCCGCCAGCACCCGCAGCTCGGTCGCGAAGATCACCGCGTTCTCGTGCTGGTTGGCATAGACCAGCACCACCTGCCCGGTGCCGACCGCCAGAGCGGACTTCAGGATGGAGAGCACGGGTGTGATGCCGCTGCCGCCCGCGAACAGCAGGAAGTCCTGGTCGAGATCGCGCGGCGTGAACGCCCCGGCGGGCAGCAGGCAGTCGAGGACCGCGCCGGGCTGCAACGCGTCGTTGATCCAGTTCGACCCCAGCCCGTCCTTCACCCGCTTGACGGCGATGCGCAGGCCGTCGTCGACGTGCGGCGAGCTGCACAGCGAGTAACACCTGCCCACCGGGCCGGCCTCGCCCGGCAGCTGCAGGGTGACGAACTGACCCGGCTTGTAGCCGAAGCTCTCCAGCGCCTCCGGCGGCGCCTCGAGCAGCACCGAGCAGGCGTCGGCGGTCTCGCGCCGGACCTCGCGCACCGTGACCCGGAAGCGCCTCGGCTCAGTCATCGGGCACCGTCAGCTCGCCGCGTCGCACCGCGTCGTCGATGCTCTGCTTCAGCAGGGGGCAGCCGAGCACCTGGCCGCCGCGCATCCCCGCGGCGACCTGGGCCGCGATCTCGGGACAGCCTGCGACCGCGTCAGTCGTCCACTGCACGCTGGTGTGCTCGCGGCTGTTCTTCTTGACGAGCACCTCCGTCCCGCACCGTGCGCAGCTCACCGGCGCGAGCCCGGTCTCGACGTAGCGCCGCATGTCCGCCGCGGTCCCGGGCGGGCGCGGACCCGATCCGGCCCCTGCCCACCAGCGGGCCGGGACGTCGGTCGCGGCCATCTCAGCTGCCGACGCCGGCCGCGGTCGGGGTCGCCGCGGCGTCCTGCCCGGTGCCCGCCGCATCCCGGCGGGCGATGTTCTCGGCGACCTCACGCTCCCAGGCCCCGACGGCGTGGGCGGTGTCGACCTCGAACTCGAAGCGCTGGGTCATGTCCTCGCTGATGTCGGCGACGTCGACATAGAACTGCTCGTACCAGCGCCGCAACTGGTACAGCGGGCCGTCCTCCTCGGACAGCAGGGGGTTGTCGATCCGGGTCTTGTTCTTCCAGATCTCGACGTCCTGCAGGAAGCCGGCACTGAAGCTCTTCGAGAACTTGCCGGCGATCTTGTTCGCCATCTCGTCGTCCACTCCGGGCAGCTTCTTCACCATGACCGCGTACTGCAGGACGAAGGAGTTGGTGTCGATCGGGTAGTGGCAGTTCACGAGCACCGACTCGATGGTCGTGCCCTTGAAGTCGTTCCAGAGCCAGTTGATCATGTAGGACGGCCCGAAGTACGAGGCCTCCGACTTCAGCGTGGTCTCGTCCCCGGAGTACTGGCTGCCGGTGCCGACGTCGGGACGCGCCCGGGACTGCATGTACTGCGTCGCGACGTGCCCGTCGAAGATGTTCTTGAAGTAGGTCGGAAACGCGAAGTGGATGTAGTAGAAGTGGGCCATGTCGGCCATGTTGTCGATGATCTCGCGGCAGTTGGAGCCCTCGATCACGAGCGTGTTCCACGACCAGTCGCTCCACCGGTCGCTGCCGTAACCCTCGATCTCGGGGATGTCCTGATCCGGCAGTGGCGCCCTGCCCTCGGGGTCGTTCCAGACGAACAGCTGCCCGTTGCGTTCGAGCGTCGTCCACGCGCGGGTACGCGCCCGCAGCGGCACTCGCTTCGCGTAGGGGATCGACACGCACCTGCCCTCGCCCGACCAGCGCCAGTCGTGGAACGGACAGGCGATGTTGCCGCCCTTGACCTCGCCCTGGGTGAGGTCGCCACCCATGTGCCGGCAGTAACCGTCCAGGACCTTCAGCGCGCCGTCGGCACCGGCCCAGACCACCAGCTTGGTGCCGAACGCCCGGATGGCGTGCGGCCTGCCGTCGCGCAACGGCTCGGCCAGACCGACGCAGTGCCACCCGCGCGCGTACCGGTCCGGGATGCTCCCCGCGTCGATCGTGCGCACGCCGGACTCGCTGGAGACTTCCTTCGCGCCCGCTGCGCCCCGACCAGTGTCGGTGGTCTGCGTCATGTCGCCTCCCGGCCGTGATCCATACAAGAACACGTTACAGAAATGCTGCCTGACGCGCACCTGGCACGCAAGGTTCGATACCCGGTTCATTCGCTGGTTCGGGCTGTCGCCCCGGAGTTTCGATTCCTCGACACGAATAAGAACTTGTTCTAGTATTGGTTGCGACGAGTTGGGTTCCGCTCTCGACACACTCTTGACATACGGGAGATTCCGATGAGCTCAGCGGCCACGGTGCAGCAGAGCGAACTGACGCCGGACGGCGTCCTCGCCGCGGTGACCGACCTGCTGCCGCAGCTGCGCGAGCGTGCGCAGCAGACCGAGGACGCGCGGCGCATCCCCGCCGAGACCATCGCGGCGCTGCAGGAGACCGGCTTCTTCCGGCTGCTCCAGCCGGCGCGCCACGGCGGACTCGAGGCCTCGCCGGTGCAGTTCTACCGCGGCGTCCGGCTCATCGCGAGCGCGTGCGGCTCGACCGGCTGGGTGTCCTCGGTGCTCGGAGTCCACCCGTGGCAGCTCGCACTGTTCGACGAGCGCGCGCAGGCAGGGGTGTGGGGCCAGGACGACTCGACGCTCGTGTCGTCCTCCTATGCGCCGATGGGGCGCGCGCGAGCGGTCGACGAGGGCGGTACGCCGGGCTTCCGGTTCAGCGGCCGCTGGAGTTTCTCGTCCGGCTGCGACCACGCCCAGTGGGTGTTCCTCGGCGGCCTGGTGATGGGCGATGACGGCAACCCGGTCGACTTCCGCACCTTCCTGCTGCCCCGGGCCGACTACGTGATCGACGACGTCTGGGACACGATCGGGCTGCGCGGCACGGGCAGCAACGACATCCTCGTCGAGGACGTGTTCGTCCCCGAGTACCGGACCTTGTCGTTCATCGACACCGGCCGGTGCGAGTGCCCCGGTCAGGACGTCAACCCCGCGCCGTTGTACAGGCTGCCGTTCGCGATGGTGTTCTCGAACTCCATCTCGGTGCCGGTCATCGGCATGGCCCAAGGTGCCTACGAGGCCTACGTCGGCTGGACGAAGGACCGGGTCCGGGCCTCCACGGGCACCCAGGCGTCGGCCGACTCGTTCAACCAGCTGCGCATCGCCGAGGCGTCGTACAAGATCGACAACGCGGTCGCGTCGATCGAGCGCAACATCGACGAGGCGCTCACCCTCGCGACGGCGGGGGAGAAGATCCCGATGCCGCTGCGGGTGCGCTCGCGCCGCGACCAGGTCAACGCGACCGGCTCGGCGATCACCGCCGTCGACCGGCTCTTCGAGAGCGCCGGCGGCCGGGCACTGAAGTCCGGCACGCCGATCCAGCGGTTCTGGCGCGACGCACATGCCGGGCGCGTCCACGCCATCAACGACCCCGAGAAGGCTCAGGTCATGTTCGGTCAGTTCGAACTGGGCCTCAAGGTCCACGATGCGTGGCTCTAGATGACTGCTCTCGACACTCCGCTCACGGCCGAGTCGACCAGCCGGTTCGCCGAGCTGCCGTCGGGTCTGCGGCTGCACTTCCACCAGGCGGGCGACCCGGCGAACCCGGCCCTCGTCATGCTGCACGGCGGTGGCCCCGGCGCCACCGCCTGGTCGAACTTCGGGCGCAACCTCGCGGTGCTGTCAGACCGGTTCCACGTGCTCGCGGTCGACCAGCCCGGCTTCGGCCGCTCGAGCAAGCCGGCCGAGCTGGCCACGCAGTTCTACACGTTCAGCGCGGACGCGGTCCTCGAGTTGCTCGACTCGCTCGGCGTCGAGCAGGCCCACTTCGTCGGCAACTCGCTCGGCGGCGGCACGGCGGTCCGCTTCGCGCTCGAGCACGGCCGGCGCGCCGGGCGGCTGGTGCTCATGGCACCCGGCGGGCTCGGGTTGAACGTCCTGTCCGCCGACCCCACCGAGGGCATCAAGAAGCTGTTCGCGTTCGCGGCCCCGCCCGGGCCGTCCAAGGAGAAGCTCGCCGACTTCCTGCGCACCCTGGTGTACGACCAGTCGATGATCACCGACGAGTTGGTCACCGAGCGGTTCGCCTTCGCCTCGGATCCCGAGACGCTCAAGGGCATGGCGGCGATGGGCGCCACCTTCGCCCGTCCCGAGATGATCGAGCAGGGCATGCTCTGGCGCGAGGCGCACCGGCTGCGGCAGCGGGTGCTGCTGGTCTGGGGACGCGAGGACCGCGTCAACCCGCTCGACGGAGCCCTCGCCGCTCTCAAGCTGATCCCGCGCGCGCAACTGCACGTCTTCGGCGGGTGCGGGCACTGGGCCATGCTCGAGAAGTTCGACGAGTTCAACCGGCTGACGGCCGATTTCATCCTGGACGGTCCGGCATGAGCATTCGTTCGCTGGCATACCTGCGCATCGAGGCGACCGACGTCGCCGCGTGGCGCGAGTACGGCCTCAAGGTCCTGGGCCTGGTCGAGGGGAAGGGCGCCGACCCCGAGGCGGTCTACTTCCGCATGGACGACTTCCCGGCCCGGCTGGTCATCGTCGCGAGCGATCGCGACCACCTCGCGGTCAGCGGCTGGGAGACCGGGAACGCGGCCGGCCTGCAGGAGATCCGCGACCGCCTCGAGAGCAACGGCGTGCCCTACAAGGAGGGGACGACCGACGAGCTGGCCGATCGCCGGGTCGACGAGCTGATCCGGTTCGAGGACCCGTCCGGCAACACGCTCGAGGTCTTCCACGGCGCGGCGCTCGAGCACCGGCGGGTGGTGAGCCCGTACGGGCACCGGTTCGTCACGGGCGAGCAGGGCCTCGGCCACGTCGTGCTCTCGACCGACGACGACGGGGCGGCGCTGCGGTTCTACCGCGACGTCCTCGGGTTCCGGCTGCGCGACTCGATGCGGCTGCCGCCGCAGCTGGTGGGCCGCCCGGCCGGCGGCACGCCCGCGTGGTTGCGATTCTTCGGCTGCAACCCGCGCCACCACAGCCTGGCCTTCCTGCCGCTGCCGACGGCGAGCGGCATCGTGCACCTCATGCTCGAGGTCAAGGACGCCGACGACGTGGGGCTGTGCCTCGACCGCGCGCTGCGGCGCAAGGTACCGATGTCGGCCACGCTCGGGCGCCACGTCAACGACCTGATGCTGAGCTTCTACATGAAGACCCCGGGCGGGTTCGACGTCGAGTTCGGCTGCGAGGGCCGGCAGGTGCACGACGAGGACTGGGTCGCGCGCGAGTCGACCGCCGTGAGCCTCTGGGGCCACGACTTCACGCTCGGTGCGCAGTACACGTAGCGCCGAGATGGTCACCACCGCGGTCGATCCGACTCACTTCCGGCGCACCCTGGGGCAGTTCTGCACCGGGGTGACGGTGATCGCCGCGATGGACGCCGACGAGCCGGTCGGCTTCGCCTGCCAGTCGTTCGCCGCGCTGTCGCTCGACCCGCCGCTCGTCCTGTTCTGCCCCGGCAAGTCGTCGCGCACCTGGCCGGCCATCGAGGCCGCGGGTGTCTTCTGCGTCAACGTGCTGGCTCATGCGCAGCGCGACGTGTCGGCCACCTTCGGGCGGGCCGGCGCCGACAAGTTCGCTGCCTGCACCTGGACGCCCGCTCCCTCGGGTGCACCGCGCCTGGACGGCGTGCTGACCTGGATCGACTGCTCGGTCGACAGCGTGCTGGACGGCGGCGACCACTGGATCGTCGTCGGCCGGGTCACCGCACTGGGCGACGCCGCCGACGGGCGGCCGCTGCTGTTCTACCGGGGCGCCTACACCGGCACCGAGGAGTCGGAACCGACGCCCGGAATCCTCGACAACCTCATCACGTGGTCGCGCCACGACGACTGGTTCTGAAGCGGGATGCGCCGGTCAGCGGCCCGGAATGCCGTGCAGGTAACCCTTCTGCTGTACCCGGCTGGTCATCCGCCAGCCGACGGGGGTGCGGACGAAGCTGTCGCGGTACCAGAGCCCGACGAACATCTGGTGCTGCTGGCCGTCCGCCCCCGTCATCCACATCGGGTTGTGGCACAGGGTGATGCTGCTGGCCGCGTCGCCGTCGAGTTCGACCTTGGTGGTGCCGACCAGGTGCTGGTGGCCGTCGAAGAGGTTCAGCGCCTTGTCGAGCCACGGCTTGATCTCCTCGAGCGAGCCCGCCGCACCGCCGGTGGCGGTGAAGTCGAGCTCCGCGTCGGGGGTGAAGATGCCGTCGAGCTGGTCCCACTCGTGGAAGTCGATCGCGTAGCTGTAAGCGGTGATCAGGTCCTGGATCTCCAGCCGGTCGGAGAGCTCCTGCTGCGACTTCATCCGTGCCCCATCCCGATCAGTGCGGCGACCCGCCCGACGTGCTCGGCCGGATCGCCGAACAATTGAGCGCTGCCGTGCGCCCGTTTGAAGTACAGGTGGGCGTCGTGCTCCCACGTGATCGCGATGCCCCCGTGCAACTGGATCGCCTCGCCCGCCACCGTCGAGAACGCCTCCGAGCAATACGCCTTGGCGACGGCTGCGGGCACGCTGCCCTCGATCGCCGCGTACGACGCCGAGCGGGCCGACTCGACCAGCACGTGCAGGTCTGCCATCCGGTGTTTGAGCGCCTGGAAGCTGCCGATCGGGCGGCCGAACTGCACCCGAACCTTGCTGTACTCGACGGTCGACTCGAGGATGCGCGCCGCTGCGCCGACCTGCTCGGCCGAGAGCGCGACGCACGCGGCGTCGCGTGCCGATGCCAGCGCGGCGCGGACGTCACCGGCCACCCTGGTGCCCTCGGCACCGTCGAAGGACACCGTCGCGAGACGGCGGGTCGGGTCCATCGCCGGGCTGCGGGTCGCGGTGACCCCGGGGCTGTCCAGGGCCGACTCGAGCACTGCGTCCGGGGTGACGACCAGCACGGCGTCCGCACCGTCGCCATCGAGCACGTAGTGGGCGGTGCCGTGGAGCCGACCGTCGTCCAGTCGCGCCGCGCCGTCGTGCCAGCCGCGCTCGTCGGCCCAGGCGACGGCGACGATCTCGCCCGCCGCGATGCGCGGCAGCAGCCGCTCGCAGGCGCCGGCGTCGTCCAGGGCCAGCAGCAGCTGCGCCGCGAGCACTGCGCTGCCCAGCAGCGGGGTGGGGGTCAGCGTGCGGCCCAGTTCCTCCATCACGATGTGCGTCTCGGCCAGCGAGGCGCCGGCACCGCCGTACCGCTCGGGGATCGCGAGCGCCGCGACGCCGATCTGGTCGCACAGCGTGCGCCACAGCTCGACGTCGAACCCGGTGCCCGTCCCGATCGCCTTGCGCACCGACGCGCTGTCGGAGCGCTGCGTGAGCAACCGTCGCACCGCCGCCCGCAGGCTGCGCTGCTCGTCCTCGCGAATCACGGCCGCTGCCCCGGGCGCAGCGCTGCGGCGACCCGGTCGCGGTGCTCGCGCTGCGTGCCCCACGACGAGACGAGCGCGCGGACCTTGGTGAGCCACAGCGCCAGGTCGTACTCGGCGGTGTAGCCGATCGCACCGTGCACCTGCAGGGACACGCGCGCGGCCAGGTAGGCGGCGTCCGTGCAGGCGACCTTCGCGGCCGAGACGTCCCGGCCGCGGGTGGGCAGGCCGTCGCGCACTGCGAGAGCCGCGCCGAACAGCAGCGGCCGGGCCAGCTCGAGCCCCACGGCGGTATCGGCGAGGTGGTGCTTCACGGCCTGGAAGCTGCCGATCGGCCGGCCGAACTGTGAGCGCTGCTTCGCGTACTCGACCGCCCGGTCGAGCAGGGTGAATCCGGCACCGAGGATCTGCGCGGCGGTTGCGAGGGCACCGAGGTCGAACGCGAGGACGCTGTCGACACCCTCGGCGACCAGCTCGCCGGGAGCCGCCTGCATGAGGCGACGCGTCGTGTCGACCGAGCTCTGCTCCTGGACGAACACGGCGCGGTGCAGCGCGGAGCCCGCCACGACATATGCCGTGTCGGCGAGATCACCGTCCACCGCGAACGGCACGTGCGGTGGCATGGCGAGCGCGCCGATCTGCTCGCCGGACGCGAGCGCGGCGACGCGGTTCTCGTCGGGCGTGCCGGGCAGCAGCGCCGGCAGAACCGCGATCGACTCGACGAGCGGGCCGGGGGCTGCTGCCCGGCCGAGTTCCTCGAAGCCGATCACCAGATCGAGCGCATCGGCCCCGAAGCCGCCGAACTTCTCCGGTGTGCCCAGCGCGGTAGCCCCCGCGTCGCCGAGCTTCGACCACAACAGCCGGCGGCGGTCCTCGCCGCGACCGCCTGCCCACGACGCGATGTCGGCGCTGCTCAGCAGCTCGCGCAGGCTGGCGGCGAACCCACGCTGCTCGGCACTCGGTGCGAACCTCACCGGTCACCTCGCGGCAGCCCGAGCAGCCGCTCGGCCACGACGTTGCGCTGGATCTCGTTCGTCCCGGCGTAGATCGGCCCCGAGAGCGAGAACAGGTAGCCGTCCATCCAGTCGCCGGCCAGTTCGCCGGACGCACCCAGCAGGTCCAGCGCAGTCTCGTGCAAGGCGACGTCCAGCTGCGACCAGTGCAGCTTGCCGATGCTCGACTCGGCACCGAGCTCGCCGCCGTCGGCGAGCCGGGTGACCGTCGCCCAGGTGTGCAGCTCGTAGGCGCGCGCTCCGATCCAGGCATCGACGACACGATCCGACGAGGCCGAGTCATCGGGGCGACCCCGCTCGTTCCAGAGGTCGACGAGCTGCCGGGCCGCGGCCAGGAACCGCCCCGGGCTGCGCAGCGACAGGCCACGCTCGTTGCTTGCTGTGCTCATCGCGACCCGCCAGCCGTCGCCGACGGCGCCGAGCACGTCCTCGTCGGGCACGAACACCTCGTCGAGGAAGATCTCGGCGAAGCCGGGCTCGCCGTCGAGCTGGGGGATGCCGCGCACCGTCACTCCGTCGGCACGCAGGTCGAACAGGAAGTAGGTCAGCCCGCGGTGCCGCTCGGCGCCGGGGTCGGAGCGGAACAGGCCGAAGCCGCGGTCGGCGTACGTCGCGCGCGTGCTCCAGGTCTTCTGGCCCGACAGCAGCCAGCCCCCGTCCGTGCGCACGGCGCGGCTGCGCAGGCCGGCGAGGTCGCTGCCTGCCTCGGGTTCGGACCACGCCTGCGCCCAGATCTGGTCCGCGCGCGCCATCGGCGGCAGGATCCGGGCCAGCTGCTCGGGCGTGCCGTGCGCGAACAGCGTCGGTGCGAGCAGGAAGATGCCGTTCTGACTGACCCGCAGTGGGGCCCGGGCAGCGAAGTACTCCTCCTCGAACACCACCCACTGCAGCAGGGACGCGTCACGGCCGCCGTACTCGGACGGCCACGCGACGACCGAGAGGCGGGCATCGGCGAGTACGTGCTCCCACTCGCGATGCGCCGCGAAGCCCGCGAGCGTGTCCATCGACGCCAGCCGGGGGTCGGGCACGTGCTCGGCGAGAAACGAGCGCACCTCGGCGCGGAAGGCGAGAGTCTGCTCGTCCAGGTCGAGATCCACTACTCGGCCGCCGACTTCATCGAGCGGGCGTCCATCCCGCCGAGGGAGTCGGCACCGACCTCGGCGTTGTGCGCGTGCGCGAAGTGGTGCAGCCCGAAGACGGAGTCCATGCCGTTGCGCATGCCCATCGCGTCCTCGCACTGGTTCACGGCCCGCTTCGTGAGCGCCAGCCCGAACTGCGGCATGGCGGCGATGCGCTCGGCGATGCCGAGGGTCTCGGCCTCGAGGTCGTCGCGGGGGACGACCCGGTTCACCATGCCCCACTCGTAGGCGCGCTGGGCCGGGAACCGGTCGCCGGTGAACAGGATCTCCTTGGCCGCCCGCGGCCCGATCACCCACGGGTGCGCGAAGTACTCGACGCCCGGGATGCCCATGCGCACGACCGGGTCGCCGAAGAACGCGTCGTCACTCGCCACGATCAGGTCGCACACGAAGGCGAGCATCAGTCCGCCGGCGATGCACGCACCCTGCACCATCGCGATGACGGGCTTCGGGATCTCGCGCCAGCGGCGGCACATGCCGAGGTAGACCTCCATCTCACGGGCGTAGCGCAGGTCACCGCCCTCGCGCCCGACGTGGTCCCACCAGATGATCGCCTCGTTGTCGTAGTGCAGGTCGACGTCGCGCCCGGGCGTACCGATGTCGTGCCCGGCCGAGAAGTGCTTGCCCGCGCCGGCGAGGACGATCACCTTGACGGCATCGTCGTCGACCGCGCGCCGGAACGCGGCGTCGAGCGCGTAGGTCATCCTCGAGTTCTGCGCGTTCCGGAACTCGGGGCGGTTCATCGTGACGAGCGCGGTCGTCCCGCGCACCTCGTAGGTGACAACCTCGTCCTCAGCCATGCGGTTTCTCCTCATCGCGCAGCAGCCTCTTGAGCGGCTTGCCGGTGGCATTGCGGGGCAGGTCGTCCCGGAACTCGACGTAGCGTGGCAGCTTGTAGTTCGCCAGTCGCTCCCTGGTGAATGCGACCACCTGCTCCTCGGTGACGGTCGCTCCCGGCCGCCGGATCACGAACACCTTGCCGACCTCGCCCAGCCGCTCGTCGGGCACCCCGATCACGGCGGTCTCGGCGACGCCGTCCAACCGGGCCAGCAACTGCTCGACCTCGGCGGGGTACACGTTGAAGCCGCCGCAGATGTACATGTCCTTCAGCCGGTCGGTGATGCGCAGGTAGCCACGCTCGTCGAGTTCGCCGACGTCCCCGGTGTGCAGCCAGCCGGCCGCGTCGATCGCCTGTGCCGTGGCCTCCGGGTCGTCCAGGTAGCCGAGCATGACGTTCGGCCCGCGCAGCAGGATCTCGCCGGCCTCGCCGATGCGCACCTCGAACCCGGCGGTGGCCCGGCCGCAGGTGCGCGCGACCGTCTCGGCGTCGTCGTCGGGCCGGCACATCGTGACGACCACGGCCTCGGTGAGCCCGTACGCCGTCAGGACGGTCTCGGTGAGCTCGGCCTGCATCCGCTCGACCAGCGCGACCGGGACCGTCGCCGCACCCGTGACCGCGAGGCGCAGGCTCGTCAGCGCAGCCCGCTCGGGCGCGTCCAGCATGGTCCGGTAGATCGTCGGCGGGCCGGGCAGGACGGTGATCCGCTCGGCCGAGACCAGCCGCATCGCCTCGGCGACGTCGAACACCGCCTGGGGGACGATCGTCGCGCCAGTCAGCAGGCACGCCAGGATGCCCGCCTTGTAGCCGAAACTGTGGAAGAACGGGTTGATCACGAGGTAGCGGTCCCCGGACGTCAACCGGCCACACTGCGCCCACGCCGCGGCTACCCCCAGCGCCTGCCGGTGCGCACTCATCACGCCCTTGCTGCGACCGGTGGTGCCCGAGGTGAAGACGATGTCGCTGACGTCCTCCGGCGTGACGGCGGCCGCCCGCTCGTCCGCCTCGGCGGTGTCCGCGCTGCTCGCGTCGGCCCACTCGACGACCGCGGGGTCGGGCGCCCCTGCCCCGGCCACCGGCACCCGCACGACGGTCCGCAGGGCCGGCAGCCCGTCGGGGCCGGCGGCGGCGAGCAGCGCGGCGAGACGATCGGTGCCGAGGAACGGCCCCGCCACGACCAGCGTCGTGGCGCCGGTGCGCTGCAGGATGTCGAGCGCCTCGTGCCCGGTGAACCGGGTGTTGATCGGCACGAGCGTCGCGCCCGCGTAGTGCGCGGCGAGGGCTGCGACCGGCCAGTGCCAGGTGTTGGGCGACCACACCGCGACCCGGTCGCCGGGCTGCACGCCGCGCGTGATGTGGAACGCGGCGTGCGCCCGCACCCGTGCCTCGAACTCACGCCAGCTCAGGCGGACCGCGCCGTCGACCAGCGCCTCGGCGTCGGGATCCGCCCGGGCTGCCTCGCGCAGGGCCCGGGGGGTGGTCCACGATGCCGTCTCGATCGTCCCCATCCTCCTCTAACAAAGCAAGTGCTTGGTAGGGTAACCTACCGGCGTGACCGGAAGCCAGCGCGCGGCCGACTCTGTCAACGACAGCGCCTTCCGCGCCAGTGCCCGCGAATGGCTCGCCGAGAACCTCACCGGCGAGTTCGCCGAGTTGCGCGGGCTCGGCGGCCCGGGGCGCGAGCACGAGGCACACACCGAGCGCCTGGAATGGGACCGGCACCTCGCCGCGTCCGGATGGACCTGCCTCGGCTGGCCGGTCGAACACGGCGGTCGGGGACTGCCGCTCTCACAGCAGGTCATCTGGCACGAGGAGTACGCGCGCGCCGAGGCCCCCTCGCGGGTCAACCACCTCGGCGAGGAGCTGCTCGGCCCGACCCTGATCGCCTTCGGTACTCCCGCGCAGCAGCAGCGCTTCCTGCCCGAGATCCGGATGGTGCGCGAGCTGTGGTGCCAGGGCTACTCCGAACCGGACGCCGGCTCCGACCTCGCCAACGTGTCGACCAGCGCCACGCTCGTCCACGGTGCGGCCGGTGACGGCGCGGCCGGCGGCGGGGAATGGTCGATCACCGGCCAGAAGGTCTGGACCTCACTGGCACATCTGGCCGACTGGTGCTTCGTCGTCGCGCGCACCGAGCCCGGATCGTCCCGCCATGTCGGCCTGTCCTACCTGCTGGTGCCGATGAGGCAGCCGGGCGTCGAGGTACGCCCCATCGTCCAGCTGACCGGCACCAGCGAGTTCAACGAGGTCTTCTTCGACGACGCCCGCACCGACGCGGATCTGGTCGTCGGCGCGCCCGGTGACGGCTGGCGGGTGGCGATGGCGACCCTGGGGTTCGAGCGAGGTGTCGCCACTCTCGGCCAGCAGGTCGGCTTCCAGCGCGAACTGGACGCGCTGATGGCGCTCGCCCGCGCGAACGGCGCGGCCGCGAGCCCGGCGATCCGCGAGCAGCTGACCCGCGCCTGGATCGGCCTGCAGGTCATGCGCGCCCACGCCGTGCGCACTCTTGCCAGCGTCACGTCGGGCGCCGCGAGCGCAGGCACCGAGGCGTCGGTCAGCAAGCTGTTGTGGGCGCGCTGGCACCGCGGCCTCGGGGAGTTGGCGATGCAGGTACGCGGCGCGCCTGCGCTGGTGACCGACGGCGACCTGGACGAGTGGCAGCGGATGTTCCTGTTCACCCGTGCCGACACCATCTACGGCGGATCGGACGAGGTGCAGCGCAACATCATCGCCGAGCGCACGCTCGGCCTGCCGCGTGAGGTGCGCGCATGAACTCACCGCAGCTGACCGCTCCTGCCTACCCCGCGGGCCATGCGCTGCTCGCAGGCAAAGTCGTCGTCGTCACCGCCTCCGCGGGTGCCGGCATCGGGCTGGCCGCGGCGCGGCGCAGTCTCGAAGAAGGCGCGCAGGTCGTCGTCAGCGACTGGCATGAGCGGCGCCTCGGCGAGACGCTCGAGCAGCTCACCGCCGACCACGGTGACGCGGTGGCCGCCGTCCCCTGCGACGTGACGGACGAGGACCAGGTGCAGCGGCTGGTCGCGTCGGCCGTCGCGCGGTTCGGGCGGCTCGACGTCATGATCAACAACGCCGGCCTGGGCGGCACCCGGTCGCTCGTCGAGATGCCCGACGACGAGTGGAGCCGGGTTCTCGACGTCACGCTCAACGGGACATTCCGCTGCACCCGCGCGGCGCTGAAGCAGATGATCGCGCAGGGTGGCGGGGGAGCGATCGTCAACAACTCCTCGGTGGTCGGGTGGCGGGCGCAGGAGGGGCAGACCCACTACGCCGCGGCCAAGGCAGGGGTCATGGCGCTGACACGGTGCGTGGCGCTGGAGGCCGCACCGCACGACGTGCGGGTCAACGCCGTGGCGCCGAGCCTGGCCATGCACCCGCACCTGGCGAAGGTCACCAGCGACGAGCTGCTCGCCGAGCTGACGAAGCGGGAAGCATTCGGGCGTTACGCCGAACCCTGGGAGGTCGCGAACGTCATGGTGTTCCTCGCGAGCGACTACGCCAGCTACCTCACGGGCGAGATCATCTCGGTCTCGAGTCAGCACCCATGAGCGCGCGCGTGAGCACCGCCGCCACCTCGGAGCGCCGGGGCGAGCTGCTGGGCATCGCCGCTCAGCTGTTCGCCGAGCGCGGGCTCAAGGCGACGACGGTGCGCGACATCGCCGACGCGGCCGGCATCCTCAGTGGCAGCCTCTACCACCACTTCGACTCCAAGGAGTCGATGGTCGACGAGATCCTGCGGACGTTCCTCGACGAGCTGTTCGGCGCGTACGACGAGATCACCGCCCGGGGCCTTCCGCCGCGCGAGCGGCTGGAGGCACTGGTCGTCGCGTCCTTCAAGGCGATCGAGCAGCAGCACGCCGCGGTCGCGATCTACCAGAACGAGGCCAAGCACCTGATCGGCCAGCCGCGCTTCGGCTACGTCGGCGAGCGGCTGGCGCAGTTCCGCACGCTGTGGCGTGACCTGCTGCGCGAGGGCATGGCTGACGGCAGCTTCGCCGCCGATCTCGACGTCGAGCTGGTCTACCGGTTCCTGCGCGACACCGTGTGGGTCGGCGTCGGCTGGTACCGCCCGGGCGGGTCCACCTCGGTGCGCGACGTGGCCGACCAGTACCTGAGCATCGTGCTCGACGGCATCTCGACCCGCCGTCGTCCCCGGCGCGGCGCCAAGTGAGCAGTGACGCCCATGGCTGAGGCCTACGTCATCGACGCCGTGCGCACGCCGGTCGGCCGGCGCCGGGGCGGCCTCGCGGCCGTGCACCCCGCCGACCTCGGAGCGCACGTGATCAAGGCGCTGTTCGCGCGCACGCCCTCGGCCGACCCGGACGCCGTCGACGACGTGGTGTTCGGCTGCGTCGACACGCTGGGTCCGCAGGCAGGCGACATCGCCCGGACCGCGTGGCTCGCCGCCGGGTACTCCGACGAGGTGCCCGGCGTGACCGTCGACCGGCAGTGCGGCTCGTCCCAGCAGGCGGTGCACTTCGCCGCGCAGGCGGTGATGAGCGGCACCGCCGACCTCGTCGTCGCCGGCGGGGTGCAGAACATGAGCGCGATCCCGATCGCGTCGGCGATGGTCGTGGGGCAGCAGTTCGGCTTCGCGACGCCGTTCGCCGGATCGACGGGCTGGGCCGAGCGTTACGGCGACAAGGAGGTCTCCCAGTTCCTGGCCGCCGACATGATCGCCGAACGCTGGGACATCTCGCGCGAGTCGATGGAGGCGTTCGCCCTGGAGTCGCACCGCCGCGCGCTGGCCGCCGCAGCCGAGGGTCGCTTCGATCGCGAGATCGTCGCGTTCGGCGAGGTCACCGTCGACGAAGGGCCGCGCGCCGACACCACGCTCGAGAAGATGGCCGAGCTGACGACCCTGCGCGCGGGTGGCCGTATCACCGCGGCGCTCGCCTCGCAGATCTCCGACGCAGGCAGCGCGGCGCTGATCGCGTCCGCGGCGGCCGTCGAGCGGTTCGGGCTCACGCCGCGGGCGCGCATCCACCACATCTCGGTGCGCGGTGACGACCCGGTGTACATGCTCACGGCGCCGATCCGGGCGACCCGGCACGCGCTGCAGAAGGCCGGGATGACCCTCGAGGACATCGATCTGGTCGAGATCAACGAGGCGTTCGCCTCCGTCGTGCTGGCCTGGGCACAGGAGCTCGACGCGGACCTGTCGAAGGTGAACGTGAACGGTGGTGCCATCGCGCTGGGCCACCCGATCGGCGCGACCGGGACGAAGCTGTTCGCAACCCTGCTCAACGAGCTCGAGCGCACCGGTGGCCGCTACGGGCTGCAGACCATGTGCGAGGGCGGCGGACAGGCCAACGTCACGATCATCGAACGGCTCTAGGAGCCGCTCGACGCACCGAGGTGCCCGGCGAGATCGCGGATGATCTTCTCCGCGTCACGGACCATCCCCTGGACGAGCTCGGCCACGGGCGGCAGGTCGTCGAGCATCCCGACCACCTGACCGCTCGCCAGCACACCCGCGTCGGCGCGTCCTTCGACCAGGCCGGCGCGCAGCAGCATGGGGGTGTTGGCCGCCATGATCAGTTGCGACCAGGACTGCTGCTTGCCGTGCTTGGTCGCGAGGCCCTCGCGCAGCATCGCGTTCCACGACAGGCCGGTCATCTCCTTGAAACGCCGGGCGTTGCGCGCGGCGTGCCAGAACCCGGTGACCCGCGAGGATCTCTCGAGGTGCTCGACGAGTTCGGTGCGAAGCACGCGGTGCGGCATTCCGTCGACCCGGGTCGTGACGAGCGTCCCGTCGAGGCCGCGCGCGAGGTACTCCCGCTTCACCGAGTCGGGGACGGTGCTCTCGCGGGTGAGCAGGAAGCGGGTGCCCATCGCCACGCCTGCGGCACCGTACGCGAGCGCCGCCGCGAGACCGCGCCCGTCGAAGAAGCCGCCGGCGGCGATCACCGGGAGGTCGACGGCGTCGAGCACCGACGGCAGCAGCAGGGTCGTCGCGACGCCACCGGTGTGGCCACCGCCCTCGCCGCCCTGGACGATCACCGCGTCGGCGCCCCAATCGGCGACCTTGCGCGCGTGCTTGGCCGCGCCGATCGAGGGGATCACGATCAGGCCGGCGGCGTGCAGGCGCTCGATGAACTCCCTCTTGGGCGCCAGCGCGAAAGAGGCGACCCGCACGCCCTCGCTGATCAGCAGGTCGACGCGTTGCGATGCGTCCGCGGCGTCGGCACGCAGGTTCACGCCGAAGGGCTTGTCCGTGCGCACCTTGGTCTCGCGGATGGCGCCGACCAGCTCGTCGTAGGTCATCGTCGCCGAGGCGAGGATGCCGAGGCCGCCCGCCTCGGCCGTCGCGGCGACCAGTCGAGACCCGGCGACCCAGCCCATTCCGGTCTGCACGACCGGGTGCTCGACGCCGACCAGCTCGGTGAGCCGGGTGCGCAGTGTCATGCCGGCGGTACCTGCCGGTCGCGGATGCGCCGCGGATCGATGCGCTCGAGCAGTGCGAGTTCGTCGTCGGTGGGCAGCCGCGTCGTCTCGACGTCGTCGAGCGCCAGCTCGAAGGACGTCGCCGCCTGCACCTCGTCCACCGTGACGCCGGGATGCACCGAGATCAGCCGCATCGAGCGCTGCGGACCGCCGAAGTCGAACACGCCGAGGTTGGATACGACGCGGTGCAGGTCGTGGAAGCGCGCCGAGACACCCACGGCCCGGTCGGTGCCGACCCCCGACACGAAGTCCACCGATGGGGTGAACACCCGCGCCGACTGCTTCGGCACCCAGTAGCTCGTCCGGTGGTTGATGGTGTTGCCGGGCCCGCCGCGCGGGCCGAACATCATCCGGCTCGGCTGCAGGTGCGGGCCGAGGTGGGCGATGTTCTGGTTCCCGAACCGGTCCAGCTGGTTGGCGCCCATCACGACGTGGCGCGTGCCCGCCGCCAGCACGTCGAAGACCTTGCGGTACGGGATCCACCCCTCGATCGGGGCGGCGCTGCCCAGCGCCGGCACCTCGGCGAACAGCATCGCCTCGCCGTCGGACAGCAGCAGGTCGGGCGCGAACGACAGCCGCGCCAGCCGGGCACCCACCAGGGGCATCGTCCCCATCGGACTCGCGAGGATCTCGCCGTCGCCCGCGAACAGGTCGGCGCAGGCCACCGCGCACACGTCGCCGAGGGTCACGTCGCTCACGCGGTCACCCCCGTCGCGATCGCGCTCTGGTAGGCGGCCTCGTCGCCGGACAGGTAGCGCTCGGTGAAGCCTGCCCACGCGCCGTGGTCCGACGCGGCTGCGGCATAGGCCTTCTGGAACGTCTCGTCGCGCCCGTAGTCGGGCACGCACGAGGTGAAGTGGGCACCGTTCGGCGTCTCCACCACGCCGTCGACCATCATCCGGTTGATCAGTAGCGCCTGCGGCGGCACATCCGCGACCAACTCGGCGGTCGGGACGATCCGTTCGCAGGACACGAACCGGCGTTCGGCGGCGAGGCAGAACAGGTCGTCGAAGTACGGGTCCGGACCGAGGTAGCTCGCATTGCCATGAGCGTCGGCCCGGGACAGGTGCACGAGCGCGACGTCGAGCGTCAGCGCCGGCATCGCGACGAGCTCCTCCCCGTCGTCGTAGGGCGAGCGGACCGGGCGCAGGGACGGGTCGCAGGTCAGCACGTCCGATCCGAGGCCGGCGCGGATCGGCAGGAAGGGCAGGCGCTGTGCCGCGGCACGCAGCCCGACCACGACCATGCCCTCGTCCAGCTCGCGCACCCGGACGCTGCCGCTCTGGCGCGCCTGCTGGAACAGCGGGTCGTACGGGATCGAGTCCAGCGAGACGAACCCGTACACCAGCTCGCGCACCTTGCCCGCCGCGCACAGCAGGCCGACGTCCGGACCGCCGAACGAGACGACGGTCAGGTCGCGGACGGGCGAGCGCAGCAGCGCCCGGACGAGCGCCATCGGCTTGCGCCGCGAGCCCCAGCCACCGATGCCGACCGTCATGCCGTCGCGGATCTCGGCGACCACCGCGTCGAGCGACATCCGCTTGTCCCGGGGCGCCGGAGCGCTCACCGTGACTTCTCGACGAATGCGTCGCGATGCTCGTCGGAGACGCCGGCCAGGTTCAGCTCGAAGGTGAAGCCCTGCTCGAAGCGATAGCTGGTGTGCACGTCCACGGGGTCGATGCCGTTGATCGCCTCCTTGGCGCACCGGATGACGCGGGTGTCCTTCGCCGCGATCTGCTCGGCCACCTCGAGTGCCGCGCCGTCGAGCGCGTCCCGGGGGACGACGCGGTGGACCGAACCGTGGTGGTGCAGCGTCGCCGCGTCGACCGTCGCCGCGGTGTAGTACAGCCGGCGCATCATGTGCTGCGGGACGAGCCGGGCGAGATGGGTCGCCGCGCCGAGCGCGCCCCGGTCGACCTCGGGCAGGCCGAAGGTCGCGTCGTCGGACGCGACGATCACGTCGGCGTTGCCGACCAGCCCGATGCCGCCGCCGAGGCAGAACCCCTGCACGGCCACGACGACCGGGACGGCGCAGTCGTAGACCCCGGCGAACGCGTCGTAGCAGCCCCGGTTCGCGCCGATGAGCGCGTCGTAGCCCGCGGTGTGCTGCATCTCCTTGATGTCGACGCCGGCGCAGAAGCCGCGCCCCTCCGCGCGCAGCACGACCACATGGGTCGCGGGGTCGCGGCCCGCGGCACGCAGCGCCTCGCCCAGGTCGAACCAACCCTGTACCGGCAGCGCGTTGACCGGCGGGAAGTCGATCGTGACGACCGTGACGCCGCCGCCCTCGGCACGCGTAGAGATGCCCATGGCCACCTTCCGCAGCAAATTTCGTGAAGCAAGCAAGTGCTTGGTAGGGTAGCAGACCGGAGGTGCGCGATGGACCTGGGACTGCGCGGCGCGATCGCGCTGGTGACCGGTGGCGCCCGCGGTGTCGGGCTCGGCATCACGCAGGTGCTCACCGAGGCGGGCGTCACCGTCGTCACCTGCGGGCGCACCGAGCCGGTGCCGGCGGCCGGGTTCGTCGCCTGCGACGTCCGCGATCCCGGGCAGGTCGATCGACTCGTGTCCGGCATCGTGGACCGGCACGGTCGCCTGGACGTGGTCGTCAACAACGCCGGCGGCAGCCCGTACGCCGCGGCGGGTGAGGCGAGCCCGCGGTTGTCCAGCAAGATCGTCGAGCTCAACCTGCTGGCACCGCTGCTCGTGGCCCAGGCGGCCAACGCCGTGATGCAGGGGCAGGACGGCGTCGGCGCGATCGTCAACATCAGCAGCGTCAGCGGTCACCGGGCGTCGCCGGGGACGGCGGCGTACGGCGCGGCCAAGGCGGGATTGGACAGTCTCACCCAGACCCTCGCCGTCGAGTGGGCGCCGAAGGTGCGGGTGAACTCCGTGGTCGCCGGAATGGTGCGCACCGAGCAGTCGCACCTGCACTACGGCGGAGCGGACGAGCTCGCGGCCGTCGGGCGCACCGTGCCGTTGGGACGGCTTGCCGAGCCCCGCGAGATCGGCGCGGCGGTGGCATTCCTCGCCTCGCCGCTCGCCTCCTACGTCAGCGGCGCGACGCTGCTCGTGCACGGCGGCGGCGAGGCACCGGCATTTCTGGCAGCGGCGAAGGGACAGCACTGATGGCGCTCTGTGACGGCCGGGTGGTCATCGTGACGGGAGCGGCCCGTGGCCTCGGACGAGCGCACGCCCTGGCGTTCGCCGCCGAGGGCGCGTCGGTCGTCGTCAACGACTACGGGGTCGGCCTGGACGGCACCGGGGCCGATCGCACGCCGGCACAGCAGGTCGTGGACGAGATAGTGGCAGCCGGGGGAGTGGCGGTCGCCAACTACGACGACGTCGCCGACTGGAGCGGTGCCGAGGCGCTGGTGCGGACGGCTGTCGAGAGCTTCGGACGTCTCGACGTGCTCGTGAACAACGCCGGCTTCCTGCGCGACCGGATGCTCGCGAACCTGTCCGAGCAGGAGTGGGACGCGGTCATCCGGGTACATCTCAAGGGCCATTTCGCGCCGCTGCGCCACGCCGCCGGCTATTGGCGCGCCGAGTCGAAGGCCGGCCGCAGCCCTGATGCGCGGGTGATCAACACCAGTTCGGGCGCGGGGCTGCAGGGCAGCGTCGGGCAGGGCAATTACTCCGCGGCCAAGGCCGGCATCGCGGCCATGACGCTCGTCGCGGCGGTGGAGCTGGCGCGCTACGGCGTGACCGTCAACGCAATCGCGCCGGTAGCGCGAACGCGCATGACCGAGTCGACCTTCGCGGACCTGATGGCGACCGGCGACCAGGGCTTCGACGCGATGGCGCCCGAGAACGTGTCACCGCTCGTGGTGTGGCTGGGCAGCGCCGCGGCGGCGCACGTCACGGGCCGGGTTTTCGAGGTCGAGGGAGGGAAGGTGGCGCTGGCGTCCGGGTGGCGGCACGGCGTGCCGACCGACAAGGGCGGGCGGTGGCAGCCTGCTGAGCTCGGTGCCGTCGTCGCCGACCTGCTCGCCAAGGCCGAGCCGGGGGAGCCCGTGTACGGCGCCTGAGCCGTGCGCGATGTCAGCGGTGGGCGCCCGCGGGGCTGGTATGAACGGTGGCTGCGGTGAGCCTGCCGACGTGGTGCAGGAGATGCGCTTCGGCGTGGTGTGCGATGTCGTGGGCCTCGGTCAGGGTCAGTCCCGGATCGACGGTGGCGTCCACTTCAGCTCGCAGGGTGTGGCCGATCCATCGGATGCGAAGCTCCCGCACGTCGCGAATGCCATCCACCGTCATCACGGATGCCGTCGCCTCGTCGACGAGACCGGGGTCGACGGCATCCATGAGTCGCGCCCCGACCTGCCTGACAGCCGACCGCAGTACGCCGAGGATCGCGACGGTGATCAGAAGACCGATGATGGGGTCGGCGGCGCGCCATCCGAGCGCGACGCCGCCTGCGCCCAGGAGGACGGCGAGGCTGGTGAAGCCATCGGTGCGGGCGTGCAGCCCGTCGGCGACGAGCGCGGCACTGCCGATCTGGCGGCCGACCCGGATCCGGTAGCGCGCGACGATCTCGTTGCCGAGGAAACCCACCAGGCCCGCGGCGGCAACGATCCAAAGGTGGGTGACGGAGCGCGGATGGATGAGGCGGCTGATCGCCTCGTATGCCGCGAGCGCGCTGGACAGGGTGATCATCGCGATCACGAACAGGCCGCCCAGGTCTTCGGCACGCCCGTAGCCATACGTGTAGCGCTTGGTCGGGGTACGGCGGGCCAGGGTGAACGCGACCAGTAGCGGCACCGCCGTGAGCGCGTCGGCGACGTTGTGCATCGTGTCGCCGAGCAGCGCGACCGAGCCGGACAGCACCACCACGACGGCCTGGATGGCGGCGGTCACCCCCAGGCCGGCGAGGCTGATGAACAGGGCACGACGCCCGGCTGAATGTGCCTCCAGCGCATCGTCGATCTGCTCGGCCGCGTCGTGCGAATGGCCACCGAAGAACTCGAAGACCTCGTGCGACAAGCGCGAGAGGACGCCGCCGTCATGGTCGTGGTCGTGGTCGTGGTGATCGTCGTCAGGGTGCGCCGCGCGGTGATCGTCTTCCAGCAGGTGACCCATGACCTCATCGATTCAATCTCGGCAGTGCTCTCAGTCTAGGAAGCAGACTGGGCTCGGCCGGCCAGCCGGGACGGTTCTATCTCGGTCGTCGCGTTCAGCAGCAGTCTTCGCCGCGCCATGCCTCGGCGCCTTCGCGGACGGCCCACGCGGCCAGCACGAGGGCGATAGCCGGGTCGACCCAGCTCCAGCCGAACGCCGCGGTGGCGCCGAGGCCGATCAAGACGGCAGCGGCTTGGGCTGCACAGAGCAGGTTCTGTGCGCCTTCGCCGGCAGTTGCGCCGGAGCCGAGTCTCGTCCCGAGGCGTTGCTTGGCGATTCCGAGGCCGGGCATGACCAGCAGGCTGGCGGCGGTCACGGTAATTCCTAATCCGCTGGCCTGGGCGAGGTGAGCACCGGCCAGGTCACGGCTGGCTTCGATGGCCAGGTAGGGGGCGAGCAGGAAGAACGACACCGCGACCGCCTTGTGGGCTCGGCCTTCGGCGGACTCGGACATGGTGCGCGTGCCGGTGAAGCGCCAGATCACGATGACCGAGGCGAGACCTTCGATGGCGGAGCCGAGCGCCCATCCGAGAAGTGAGATCGATCCGGCTTGCAGACCGGCGATCAGCCCGAGAACACCTTCGCCGGTCATCCATACCAACGACGCCCAGGACAACAGGCGGGCGTACCGAGCCGCCGTGATCCAGCCTGGGTCTTCAGGTGCCGCCGCGCAGCTACCGCAGCAATCGTTCTCGCCTGCGGGGCTGGCATCAGCGCCTGACGAGGGCATGAGACCGAGTGCCTGCGCCGTCGGTATGTCCACAGTCATCAGTGCATCCCCGGTTCGTGGTCGGCATGGCGTGACGGTTCCAGCTGGAACGTCGAGTGCTCGACGTCGAAATGCCCGATCAGGCAGCCCTGCAACTCGTCCAGCAGTTGCGGGGCGTGCCCGTCGCTGAAGCAGGAGTCATCGATCACGATGTGGGCCGACAGGGTGGGGAGGTTCGAGGTGACCGTCCACACGTGCAGGTCGTGCACGTCGTGCACGTGCGGGCTTTCCAGGAGATGCGTGCGGACGTCGGCGAGGTCGATGCCCGCGGGAGCGGCTTCGAGCAGCACCCGCCCGGAGTCGCGCAGCAGGCCCCACGCGGCGTTCAGCATCAACGCGACCACGATCAGTGACGCGATCGCGTCGGCGCGGGCGAAGCCGGTGGTCAGGATGACGATCGCGGCGATGACGGTGCCGATGAAGCCGTAGAGATCGGTGACGATGTGCTGGTACGCGCCCTCGACGTTCAGCGAGGACCGGTTCGCTCTGGCGAGTACCCAGGCGGCCGCGATGTTGACGGCGACCCCGACCAGGGCGACGACCAGCACCGGGGCGCCGTCCACCGTCGGGGGGTGGATCAGCCGTCGGATCGCCTCGAAGGCCACGATGCCCGACACCACGAGCAAGGTGATGCCGTTGCCAGCGGCAGATATGATCTCGGCGCGCTTCCAGCCGAACGTCCACGCGCCGGCCGCAGGGCGTGCCGCGAGGCGCATCGCCCACAGCGACGCACCGATCGCGCCGACGTCGGACAGCATGTGCCCGGCGTCGGACAGCAGCGCAAGCGACCCGGAGACGAACGCGACGATCACCTCGGTGATCACGAACGCGACCAGCAGGCCCAGCGCCATGATCAGGTAGCGGGGGTCGGCTTTCGCGACGTTCCCACGCTCCGTCTCGCTGCGATGGCCAGCAGCAGGGGAGTCCCGGTCGCCGTGCCGAAGGGGGGTCACGCCGCCGGGCTGGCGGCGTCGGCGATGCCGTAGGCCGGACACAGGTCGACCGCCTTGCCGGTGTCGGCCAGCAACTGCTCGGCCGCGGCCAGCAGCCCCAGCAGAGCCGGCTGTGTCAGCCGGTAGAGCGACTGGCGCCCGAGCGGACGGGAGTCAACCAGCTGACAGTCGCGCAGACACGCCAGGTGCGCCGACACGGTGGATTGCGCCAAGTTCAACGCGCGGGTCAAGTCGACGACCCGGCGCTCACCGCGCGCCAGTTCGTGCACGATCGCCAACCGTGTTGGATCGCCCAAGCTGCGAAACAAAGCCACAGCGGCCGACAGGTCCACCCCGCACGCGTCGCTGTGGACATCCGTCATCGTCATGAGGCGATGATATCGGTTGGAGATGATCGTTCGACATCATCGTCTTGCGCTGGCGGCGCCGAACCAACCGCGGCTTACGCTGAATCGGTGGCCGTTCGTGAGTCGGTGATCGAGTGCCCGCACTGCGGGCACTCGGCTCGGGAGCGGATGCCTAGCGATGCGTGTCAGCACTTCTACCGATGCGCCGGATGCAGTGAGTTGCTGTCCCCGTTGCCGGGTGACTGTTGCGTGTTCTGTTCCTTCGGCACCGTGCCGTGCCCGCCGAAGCAGGCTGAGCGTCAGGGCGTGTGACGTCCCAGGCGGCGTATCGCGGTGCCCACGATCGGCAGGTGGTGCCAGCCACGCTGGACGACGACACGGCGCGCAAACCGTGCCCGGTCACGCAGCATGACAGCCGGCCCGGTACGTGAGCGGTCCTCAATCGCGTCCGCGGGCTGTCAGCTCTCGACGCGCTTCTTCAGCTCGCGCATCGCGTTCTTCAGGGACTGGTCGCGGATCAGGTTCTTCATCGGGCCCGGAACGAAGAAGCCCACCTCGGCGACGATGTCGACCGTGACGTCGGTGCCACCGTCCGCACGCGGGGTGAACCGGTAGACGCCGGTGTTCTCCTTGAGGTCTCCGCTCTCCTGCTCCCACGAGAATCCGTCGGGCAGGTCGTAGGTGTAACGCACGATGTAGTCGACCTTGCGGATCTTCGCGTCGACCTTCATCCGGATCAGGCTGCCGCGACCCTCGGCGTCGCGCTCGAGAACCTCGCACTCCAGCACGGCGCCCTGCCACTCCGGAAAGGTCTCGAACGAGGTGAGGGCGTCGATGATCTTGTCCACCGGCGCGTTCACCGTCGCGCTGTAGCCGTGCGAATCCGTCATGTCAGATCCTCTCGATGATCGTGCCGGTCGACAGCGCCCCGCCGGCGCACATGGTGATGAGGGCCGTCGAGGCGTCCCGCCGCTCGAGTTCGTGCAGCGCGGTGGTGATCAGCCGCGAACCGGTGCTGCCGACGGGGTGCCCGAGGGCGATCGCCCCGCCGTTCACGTTGAGCCGCGACGGGTCGGCGCCGTGTACCTGCAGCCACGACAACGGAACTGATGCGAACGCCTCATTGACCTCGAAGATATCGATGTCCTTGATCGACATTCCGGTGCGCTCGAGCAACCGCGTGGTCGCCTGCACCGGCCCGTCGAGGTGGTAGTACGGCTCCGCGCCGACGAGCGCCTGGGCGACTATGCGGGCCCGCGGCCTGAGCCCGAGCGCGGCGGCGCGGCCGGAATCCATCAACAACACCGCGGCGGCGCCGTCGGAGATCTGCGACGACGTCCCGGCCGTGTGCAGCGCCCCGTCGTACACCGGCTTCAACGACGCAAGTCCTTCCGCGGTCGTCTCGCGCAGCCCCTGGTCGGTCGTGACGGTGCGGGTCTGACCGGTCGGCTTGCCGTCCTCGTCCAGGACGGAGGCCTCGATCGGGGCGACCTCGCGCTCGAAGCGCTGCTCGGCCCACGCCTGCTTGGCCTTGAGCTGGGACTGCAGGCCGAAGGCGTCGAGGTCGGCGCGGGTGAGGCTGCGGCGCTCGGCGATCCGCTCGGCGGCGAGGAACTGGTTCGGCAGGTCGATGTCCCACGAGTCCGGGCGCACGGACCCCGCCTCGCCCCGGTTGGCCCCGAGCGGCACGCGCGACATGGCCTCGACGCCGCACGCGACGCCGACGTCGATCGCACCCGTCGCGATGAGCCCGGCGATGAGGTGGTTGGCCTGCTGCGCCGAGCCGCACTGGGCGTCGATCGTCGTGGCGCCCGTCTGCCAGGGCAGCCCGGCGTGCAGCCAGGCCGTCCGCGTGACACTGTTGGACTGCTCACCCGCCTGGGTGACGCACCCGCCGATGACCTGTTCCACCAGGGCCGGCTCGACGCCGGCCCGCTCGAGCACCGCACGCTGCGCCGCACCGAGGATCTCGGCGGCGTGCAGGCTGGCCAGCCACCCGTTCCGCTTGCCGATCGGAGTACGGACCGCCTCGACGATCACCGGAGTTCCCACGCTGCGCCGTCCTCTCGCCCCGACCCGCGTGCCGGGTGGCCCCAAACTAGAACAGGTTTCGATCTGGTGGCAACCGGGGCGGGCGGCGCTCTTCACTTTGCTCGTCCCACTGTGATTGAATCGTACTAGAACGTGTTACAGATCGCTGAGGAGGCAGGCGTGCCCGAGCCGCAGCTCCCCGAGGGCTTCGATGTCAACGACCCGGACACCTACGCGCGCGGCCTGCCGCGGTCGGAGTGGGCCGAGCTGCGGCGCACTGCCCCGGTGTGGTGGCAGTCGCAACCACGCGGCCGGGACGGCTTCGGTGACGACGGGCACTGGGTGCTCACCAGGCACGCCGACGTCAAGGAGGTCTCGCGCAACGACGCGGTCTTCTCGACCTACGAGAACACGGCGATCATCCGCTTCAGTGACCAGATGACCCGCGAGAACATCGAGATGCAGCGGGTCATCCTGCTGAACATGGACGCGCCGCAGCACACCCGCATGCGCGCGATCATCTCCCGCGGTTTCACCCCGCGCGCCGTCGCCGGTCTCAAGGACGCCCTGAACGAGCGGGCGCGCACGATCGTGACCGAGGCCCTGGCCAAGGGCGAGGGCGACTTCGTCCGCGATGTCGCCTGCGAGCTGCCCCTGCAGGCGATCGCCGAGCTGCTCGGCGTGCCGCAGGAAGACCGGCTGAAGCTGTTCGACTGGTCGAACATGATGGTCAGCTACGACGACCCGGACTACGACCCCGAGGACGGCCAGACCGCGTCGTTCGAGATGCTGAGTTACTTCATGGCCGTGGCCGAGGAGCGCAAGGCCGAGCCGGCCAACGACATCGTCACCAAGCTCGTGACCGCCGACATCGACGGCCAGGAACTGACCTCGGACGAGTTCGGATTCTTCACGATCCTGCTGTCGGTCGCAGGCAACGAGACGACGCGCAACGCCATCAGCCACGGCATGATCGCGTTCATGCAGAACCCCGACCAGTGGGAGCTCTACAAGCGCGAGCGCCCTGAGACCGCTGCCGACGAGATCGTGCGCTGGTCGACTCCGGTCGTGTCGTTCCAGCGCACCGCGAAGGAGGACGTCGTCATCGGCGGCCGGCAGATCAAGGCCGGCGACCGCGTCGGGCTCTATTACGCCTCGGCGAACTTCGACGAAGAGGTCTTCGACAAGCCGCACGAGTTCGACATCATGCGCGACCCCAACCCGCACCTGGGCTTCGGCGGCACGGGCGCGCACTACTGCATCGGCGCGAACCTCGCCCGGCTCGAGATGAACCTCATCTTCAACGCGATCGCCGACCACCTGCCCGACATCAGCGCGCTGGGCGACCCGAAACGGTTGCGCTCGGGCTGGCTCAACGGCATCAAGGAGCTACCGGTCAGCTACACGAAGTGCCCCGTAGCCCACTAGCGGGCCCGGAGGCGGGCCCGACGGGCGGGTGGCGTTGCCCTCAGCCGGGCCGGGCGGTCTTCATGCCACGCTCGAACTCCCAGATCGCACGCAGCGACAGCAGCGTGCCGGCGTCGGTGACCCGGTAGACGAAGGCACCCTCGCAGTCGATGACGTAGCCGTTGTTCATCGTCATGCGAATGACGCCGGTGTTCGCGCACTCGTTGCCCGCGGCGAACGAGTCGTGGATCTCGAACACGAAGGTCGCGACCGTCGCGATCGTCTTGTCCCAGAAGGCGTCCCGGGCGGCGGGACCGTGGTGTCCTTGGCCGGTCGGGTCGATGGGGGAGACGCCGACCGGGTCCTCGATCCAGCCCTCCTCGGCGAACAGCGCGAGCCAGGCCGCCTTGTCCTTGCGGCACACCGCGCCGTAGGAGCCGAGCGCGGCGGCACGGGCCGGGTGCGGCGCGCGCGACGGCGCCCGCCAGTCCACCCGCGAGCCGTTCACGCCGGTGAGGTCGGTCGCGAGCTCGGTTGCCGACGGGTCGATCATGGCTTGTCCGCCCCGACGACCCACATCGCGAAGAACTGCGAACCGCCGCCGTAGGCGTGGCCGAGCGCCTTGCGCGCCCCGTCGACCTGGTGCTCGCCCGCGCGCCCCATGACCTGCATGGCCGCCTCGGCGAAGCGCAGCATGCCGGACGCGCCGATCGGGTTCGAGCTCAGCACGCCGCCCGAGGCGTTGATAGGCAACTGCCCGCCGATCGCCGTCTCGCCGGCCTCGGTGAGCTTCCATCCCGCGCCCTCGGCAGTGAACCCGAGGTTCTCGAGCCACATCGGCTCGAACCACGAGAACGGCACGTAGATCTCGGCGGCGTCGATCTCGGTGAGCGGGTCGGTGATGCCGGCCTGCTTCCACAGCGCGGCAGCGGCGTGCCGGCCCGCCTGCGGGTTCACCTGGTCACGGCCGGCGTAGGTGGTCGGTTCCGAGCGCATCGCCGTCGCGTGGATCCACGCCGGGCGATCGACGGCGGCCGCGGCCTCCTCGTTGCCGATGACGAGCGCGCACGCGCCGTCGGACGACGGGCACGTCTCGTCGTAGCGGATCGGATCCCACAGCATCTGCGATGCCTTGACCGACTCGAACGTGATGTCGGGTTGCTGGAGGTGCGCGTACGGGTTCTTGGCGCCGTTGAGGCGGTCCTTCACCGCGACGAGCATGCCGATGTGCTCGGGGGCGCCCGAGCGCCGGATGTAGGAGCGCACGTGCGGCGCGAAGTACCCGCCGGCCCCCGCGTTCACCGGCATGTTGAACGGGATCGGGATCGACAGGGCCCACATCGCGTTCGACTCGGACTGCTTCTCCCACGCCACGGCCAGGACGCGCTCGTGCACGCCGGCCTGCACCAGGCTCGCCGCCACGACTCCGGTCGAGCCACCGACTGATCCGGCGGTGTGCACGCGCAGCAACGGCTTGCCGACCGCGCCGAGCGCGTCCGCGAGAAACAGCTCGGGCATCATGACGCCCTCGAAGAAGTCCGGCGCCTTGCCGATGACGACAGCGTCGATGTCGTCCCAGCCGACGTTCGCGTCGGCCATCGCGCGGTCGATAGCCTCGCGGCACAACCCGGCCATGGAGACGTCGGTGCGCTTGGCTCGGTGGTGCGTCTGGCCGGTGCCGAGCACCGCGGCCCGCTGCTTGCTCATCGGTTGCCCCTGCTCCTCGCGCGAGCCGTCATCGGTCGCGGCCCTCCATGACGCACACCAGGTTGTGCTGCAGGGCCGGCCCGCTCGTGGCGTGGGCCAGCACCTTGCCGGCCGAGCCGGCCATCACGTGCCGCGCCGCCTCGCCGATCCGGGTCAACCCGGCCGCGAACATCGGGTTGCCGGCCAGGGCGCCGCCCGACGGAGTGATCCGCACCTCGTCGCCGAGGCCCAGCGCTGTGCGCAGGATCAGCTCTTGGTGCGTGAACGGTGACTGCAGTTCCGCGACCTCGACGCCGTCGATCCCGGCGTCGGCGGCGGCCGCCGCGGTCGAGGCCGAGACGGTGAGGTCGCGGCTGCCCAGCTGCGCGGAGTCGACCCGCTGGGCCATGCCGGTGATCCACGCCGGCCGCTCGACGAGCTCACGGGCCCGCTCCTCGGCGGCCAGCACGATGACCGAGGCCCCGTCGGTGATCGGCGCGCAGTCGTGGCGCCGCAGGGGATCGGCCAGGTAGGGCTCGGCGAGCAGCTCGTCGGCGTCCTTGGACCCGCAGAGCTGCGCGTGTGGGTTCGTCTCGGCGTCGCGACGGCTGCGCACGGCGACCTCGGCCATCTCACGCTCGGTCCAGGTGCCGTTCTCGATACCGACCCGGGCCTGCAGGGCGGCGACCGCGACCGAGTCCGGGTACAGCGGAGCGAGCGTGTACGGGTCGAGCTGGAACGCAAGCGTCCGGCGCAGGTTGCCCGCCGACGACTTGCCGAAGCCGTAGACCAGGGCGGTGTCGACCTCGCCGGTCATGATCTTGACCCATGCCTCGTACAGCGCCCATGCGGCATCGGCCTCGACGTGCGACTCGTTGATCGGCGGCACGGGTCCGATCGCGTCGATCGCCGAGATGAACGAGAAGGCCCGCCCGGCCAGGTAGTCCGACGATCCGGAGCACCAGAAGCCGATATCGCTCTTGTCGATGCCCAGGGCGCCGTACACCTCGCCGAAGATCGGCACCAGCATCTCGACGCCGTTGGTCGTCCCTTCGGTACGCCGCTCCTGCGGCGACTGCGCGAACCCGACGACCGCGACCTCTCTCACAGGTGCTCCTTGAACGAGTCGTAGGGCGCATCAGGCTCGCCGGTCGGCCGGAAGTACTCGATGTTGTGCAAGCCGGTGTCCCACTCCTCGCGGGGTTTCCAGACCGCCTCGACCCGCATCCCCATGCGGACGTCCACTGCATCGCACTCGAGGATCAGGTGCAGAAAGGCGATGTCGGCACCGTCGAGCAGCACGTACGCGGCCACGTACGGCGGGGTGATCCGCTGCCCGTAGAACGGCACGTTGACGATGCAGAAGGTGGTCACGACGCCCCGGTCGGGAAGCTCGACCGTCTCCTCGGTCGGCACGCCGTCGACCGGGCACGCGCCGCGCGGCGGGATGTACACCTTGCGGCACGCCGGGCAGCGCTGCCCCAGCAGCCGGCCCTGCTTGAGGCCGAGCAGGTACTCGGTCTCCTGCGCCGACGCGCTGTGCTGCACGCGCAGTGACAGCGGCGTCACCGCCACCTGCACCGGTTCCACCGCGCCGATCGGCGGGTAGTCGGGTGGCGGTCCGGAGGCGGGTTCGAAGCAGACGATGTCGCGGATGCTGCCGGTGCGCTCGTCCGCCCAGCGCGCGCGCACCCGCAGGCCGGTGTGCAGCGCCTCGGGCGAGCCGGCGTCGACGGCGTGCAGGATCGAGGTGTCGGCGCCGTCGAGCCGGACGAGCGCCCATCCGAACGGACGGTCCAGCGGCTGCCCGTCGAGGGGCTGCGCCGCCCAGGACCAGCTGACGACCTCACCCTCGTCGGCGACGTCCACGTAGTCCGTCGCGGCAACGTGCGTGACCGGGTCGTACTCGACCGGCGGGACGTGCACCCGCCCGTCGGCGCATCGCACTCCGACGACCCGCCGCTCGGCGAGCCCGGTCATGAACGCGCTCAGTGTCGGGCCTAGGGACCGGGTGTAGTCGAACTGCAGCTCGATGGGCGCACTCAACGGCTCGACAGCGGTCACGAACGAAGTGAAACACGTTCTCGTATACGCGACAAGAGGACCAGCGGGTATGGCGCCAACGCCAGTCAGTGCAGTGATCTCGCCCTTCTGCCAAGGCTTGGCAGAAACTGACACACGTTCTAGATTGACATCCATCTGAGACGGGAGCACCAGGTGGCCGACACAGGACTGTGGAACATCGCCCGCGACCAACCCGAGCTGACCGCGGTCGTGGATCCGAGCGGGCGCGCGATCAGCTACGCCGATCTCGCGGCGGCCGCGGACGGGTACGGCCGAGGCTTGCGGGCGATGGGCCTCGGTACCGGCGACTGCATCACCGTCATGCTGCCCAACAGCATCGAATTGTTGGCGCTGTACTTCGCGGCGATGCAGTGCGGCCTCTACATCGTGCCGATCAACTGGCACCTGACCGGCCATGAGATCGCCTACATCGTCGAGGACTCGGAGTCGAAGGTCTTCGTCGGCGCCGAACGGTTCGCCGAGGCCGCGATCATCGCCGCCGCATCGGTGCCCGAGTCGGCGAAGTTCGCGTTCGGCGAGGTCGCGGGCTTCCGCCCGCTCGAAGAACTCGCGGCGCCCGGCGGCCGCCCTGACAACCGCACCCAGGGTGCGCCGATGGTCTACACGTCGGGGACCACAGGCAAGCCGAAGGGCGTCAAGCGTCCGCTCACCGGGACCGACCCGGACGACGTGCCGATCGGCGCGAGCGGCTTCTTCGCCGGCTTCCGGATCAAGCCGTTCGACGACAACGTGCACATCTGCGGGTCACCGCTGTACCACACGGCGGTGCTCAACTTCGCCGGCATCTCGATCCAACTGGGCCACACCGTGGTGCTGATGGACCACTTCGACGCCGAGGAGATGCTGCGCCTCATCGACAAGCATCGCGTCACGCACAGCCACATGGTGCCGGCGCAGTTCACCCGGCTGCTGGCGCTGCCCGAGGACGTCCGCGCCAAGTACGACGTGTCCTCGCTGCGGACGATGATCCACGGCGCGGCGCCGTGCCCGAACGAGGTCAAGCGGGCGATGCTCGACTGGTGGGGGCCGGTCGTCGTCGAGTACTACGCCGCCACCGAGGGCGGCGGTGCCACGATCTTCGCCGACGAGTGGCTGAAGAAACCGGGTTCGGTCGGCAAAGCCTGGTCCTACTCGGTGATCAAGATCCTGGACGAGAACAAGCAGGAGCTTGTGGCGAACGAGATCGGCTCGGTCTACATGCAGATGGGCGGCTCGACGTTCGCGTACCACAAGGCCGAGGAGAAGACCCGCGAATCACGGGCCGGCGACCTGTTCACCGTCGGCGACATCGGCTACCTCGACGAGGACGGCTACCTGTTCCTGTGCGACCGCAAGAGCGACATGATCATCTCCGGCGGTGTGAACATCTACCCCGCAGAGATCGAGGGTGAGCTGGTCATGCACCCCAAGGTCGCGGACGTAGCCGTCTTCGGCGTCCCCGACGACGAGTGGGGCGAGGCCGTGAAGGCCGTCATCCAGCCGGCCGACGGAGTCGAGCCCAGCGACGAACTCACCGCCGAGGTGCTCGCATTCGCGTCCGAGCGCCTCGCCAAGTACAAGCTCCCGAAGCACGTCGACTATCTGGACCAGCTGCCGCGCGACGACAACGGCAAGCTGTACAAGCGCAAGCTGCGTGACCCTGAGTGGGCCGGCCGCGAGAAGGCGATCTAGGGAACCAGCACCAGCTTGCCGGTGACGTGGCCGGCAGCGATCTCGCGATGAGCCTCCGCGACGTCGTCCAGCGAGTAGGTCCGCGCCACGATGACACGCAAAGTTCCCTCGGCAGCAAGTCGCGCAAGCTCGGGACGGGCGGCGTTGCGCACCTCGGTTCCCGGATCGGCACCAGGACCGGCGCCGACGAGGGCGATGCCCTCCGCCGCGGCGCGGGCGAAGGCCGCGATCGTCACGATGCGCGCGCGATCGGCCACCAGCTCTAGCGACACGTCGACGGCCTCGTCGGTACCGACCGTGTCGACGGCCGCCTGCACGCCCCCCGGTGCGAGCGCCCTGACCCGGTCGGCAAGGCCCGGCCCGTACTCGACCGGCTCCGTGCCGAGCGAGCGCAGCAGGTCGTGCTTGCCGGCGCTCGCAGTACCGATCACGCGGGCTCCGCGGACGGCAGCCAGCTGTACCGCGAGCAGGCCTACCCCGCCGGCAGCACCGTGCACGAGCACGGTGTCACCCCCGGTGATGGAGACCACGCGCAGTGCATGCACCGCAGTCGCGCCCGCGAGCGACAGCCCGCCCGCCTCCGGCCAACCCAACGCCGGCGGCTTCGCGCTGAGCGCCTCTGCCGCCACGACGATGTCGGACGCGTACGCGCCGTTCGCGCGGTAGGCGATCACCTCGTCCCCTGCGCGGAAGGTGGTCACACCCGGTCCGACCTCGCTCACGACGCCGGCGGCCTCGTAGCCGAGGCGGATCGGCAACGCGGCCGGGTCGGCGCCGAAGGCGCCGCTGTACATCTTCACGTCGGCCGGGTTGACACCGATCGCCCGGACCGCGAGGCGAACCTCGCCCACCCCGGGCGCCGGGACCTCGGTCTCGGCGATCTGCAGAACTTCCGGCCCACCGAATCCGGTGGCCACCACCTGACGGGTCATGTCCTGGCGAACGCACCGACCGGACCGGCCATTCCGGACCAGCCCGCACGTTGCCGGCCTAGCTAGGCTCCCGCAACCAGGTCCACCGGGGCATCGGCCGGCCGGCCGGCACGTCCGAGGGTTCGGGACAGGCGAGCACGTCGGCCACTGCCCATTCCATGTACGCGCGCAGTGCCGCACGGAACTCGGGGTCCGCAGGCAGCTGCGCGTCGTCAGCCGCCGCGACGAAGCACTCGACGAAGCGACGGCCGAGGTCACGCATGTCACCGTTGCCCGAATGCATGCGCAGCATCTGGGAATGATCGCCGCACTCGGCGGAGAACCGCGGCGGGCCGCCGAGGACCTCGGCCCAGTAGGCGGCCAGCCGCTCGACGTGCTGCGGATGCTGGTCCGGGTGCGAGAACGGATGGTTCAGCTCGGGATCGGCCAGGCATCGGGCGTGATGGGCCCGCGCCAGCTCGAGCAGCGCGGCGTCACCGCCGGCGAACTCGTACAGCGAGGGGCGCACGTCACGAGCGTCGCACAGCGTGCGGTGATTCAGCGAGCAGCCGACGGCACGACGACGGACACCGAGGCAGCCAAGGCCGACGCCGACGAGCTCGAGTCGTAGCGCCGTTATCGTTGCGGGGTGACGAGCTGGTTCGACTCACCCGAGGCGGTGACCCGCGCCCTGGGTGACGTCGGTTACCTCGCCGACCGGGCCACCGCGACGACGGTCTTCCTCGGGACCACGCTCGAACGACCGGTCCTGGTCGAAGGCCCCGCGGGGGTCGGCAAGACCGAGCTCGCGAAGGCGGTCGCCGCCGCCACCGGTGCCGGCCTGGTCCGGTTGCAGTGCTACGAGGGTCTCGACGAGGCCCGTGCGCTGTACGAGTGGAACTACAAGAAGCAGCTGCTGCGCATCCAGGCCGCGCCTGCCGAGCAGGCGTGGGAGCAGACGCACGACGACATCTTCACCGAAGAGTTTCTGCTGACCCGGCCGTTGCTGACCGCCATCCGGCAGGACGAGCCGACCGTGCTGCTCATCGACGAGGCCGACAAGACCGACGTCGAGGTCGAGGCCCTGCTGCTCGAGGTGCTGTCGGAGTTCCAGGTGACCGTTCCCGAGCTCGGGACGATCACGGCGACCCGGCGGCCGTTCGTGCTGGTGACCTCGAACGCCACCCGCGAGCTCAGCGAGGCGCTGAAGCGGCGCTGCCTCTACTTGTACCTCGACTACCCGACTCCCGAACGCGAGAGAGCGATCGTCCTGGCGCGGGTGCCCGGGCTCGAGGCCGAGCTCGCCGAGCAGGTAGCGCGCACCGCGGCGACCCTGCGCACGCTCGAGCTGAAGAAGTCACCCTCGGTCGCCGAGACGATCGACTGGGCGCGCACACTGCTCGCACTCGGCGCGAGCAGCCTCGACGAGCAGACCACGTCCTCGACGCTCGGCGTCGTGCTCAAACACGTCTCCGACCACAACCGCGCCCGCAAGGAGCTCGGCCTGCCGCCGGCCGAGTGACGCGCTCATGAGCCTGTTCGAGCACCACGTCGAGTTCGTCGCCGCGCTGCGCGAGGCCGGTATCACCATCTCGGTCGCCGAGGGACTGGACGCGGCCAATGCGGTGCGGGCCGTCGGTCTCGCTGACCGCGAGCAGCTGCGTGCCGGATACGCCGCGACGCTGGTGAAGCGGCAGGCACACCGCCCGCTGTTCGACAAGGTCTTCGACATCTACTACCCGAGCGTCGTCGGCTCGGCGCCGGCAGCCGGGCCGGAGGACTGGCGCACCCGTGAGCCGGTCGCCGAACGCGACGCCCCGCCGCCGTGGGCGGTGGACGACCCGCTGCGTGCCCAGCTGCGCGCCGAGCTCGCCGAATTCCTGCGCAGCGGCGACGAGGCGCTCGGCGCCGTGGTGGCCCGCGACGCCGTCGCCGGGTTCGGGCGGCTGCAAGGCTTCGCGCCAGGTATCCCGTCCTGGTCGCGCACGACGGTGCTCGACCGGTTCGCGCCGCAGACGCTGCTGGCTCAACTGCTCGACGGCCTGCTCGGCGAGGCGCCCGCCGGGCTCGACGAGCAGCGCGCCCGCACCGCGCTCAGCGCGCGCATCGAGCGCTTCGGGCAACTGGTCGACGCGGACGTACGCCGACGCATCGCCGAGCAGACCAGCAGGCGCTCGGCGACCA
>JAVHVN010000202.1:0-3217 GCA_032160545.1 Pseudonocardiales bacterium
CGCGCTCAACCCGGTCATCCGGACGCCCGCCACCTGCTCGGTCCACGCGGGTGGCCGCACTCCCTCGCAGCTCCTCCTGCCCATCCCGCCTATCGAACTGCTTCGACCGAAGGGCATTGACAGCGCCCGAAGACGCGAGGAAGGTGCTGCGAAACGCGGATGAATCGGTCTCGCACCGGAAGGGAGCCCATGGCGCGAGCAGCCCACGGTCCCAGTACGGCGGCCCGCCGTCTCGGCCTCGCCCTCGGTATCGCTGCCCTCCTCGCGACCGGGTGCGGCAGCACGGTCGCGACCTCACAGCAGCAGGCCGCGGGCCAGGCCCTCGGACAGACCCCCTCGGGGGGCCAGCTCACCGGCGGGCAGAACCCAACCGGCACGACGGGTGGCGAGGTCGTACCCGGTCAGACCACGACCGCGTCCGCAGGGACGACGACGCTGCCCGGCGGCGGCACGCAGACCGGGTCGGCCGCGGGCAGCGGGTCGGGCGGCGCACCGGTCACCGGCCCTGGGAGCAACACGGCGAAGGCGACCGGCCCGATCGAGATCGGGTTCATCGGCGGCAAGTGCTCCAACTGCGGCGCCGTACTCGGCTCGAAGTATGCGCAGGGCGCCTACAGCGACACGGACTTCAACCGTGCCATGGTCAACGGGCTCAACGCACGCGGCGGGATCGCCGGGCGCAAGATCAAGCCCGTCTACGCCGAGGTCGACACCGCCAGTCCGGACTGGTCGTCGGACTTCCAGGCCGCCTGCGCCACCTTTACCGAGGACCACCACGTGGTGGCCGTCCTGGGTCTCAGCTTCGCCTACATGGAGAACTTTGCGTCCTGCCTCGCCAAGGCGGGCGTGGTGTGGATCAACGGCGGCAACAGCGGTGGCGACAAGCAGGTCTACCGCAACAATCCGAAGTACTTCACGAACATCGCACCCACCGAGGACGTCGAGCTGCTGGTCTCGGTCACGAGTGCAGTCGAGGACGGATGGGTGACTCCCAAGTCCCGGCTCGGCATCCTGCAGGCCGACTGCCCGGCCGATCAGCGCGCGTACAACAACACCCTCAAGCCGTACCTCGCCGCGCACCACCTCAACATGGTCAGCAACCAGACCATCAAGTGCGTCTCGGGTGCGCAGGACGACGGCAACGCCGTCACGTTCATCCAGCACGCCGAGCTGCAGATGCGCAGTGACGGCGTCGACAACGTCATCATCGTGGGCATCCCGCTGATCCTGTTTGCCGAGAACGCGGAGTCTCAGCAGTGGCATCCGAAGTACCTGGCGTTCTTCGGTGGAGCTGTCTACGAGCCCTACCTCCCGCCAGCCCAGCTGGCCAACATCCACGGAGCGGGTTGGCTCCCGTCGTTCGACCTGAACGCTTCGCACCAGCCGCCACTCAGTCCGGTGCAGCGCACCTGCCGGGACCTGATCGTGCGCGGCGGCGCAGACACGCCAGCGGCCCAGTACAGCCAGGCCTTCACCGCCTGCGACAGCGTCCTGCTCTACGCCCGCGCGGTGCAAGCGGCGGGGGGCGACGCGTCCCCGGCTGCCGTCACCCGTCAGCTCGATGCTCTTGGCACGAGCTACGTCAGCGCCATGTCCTTGAGCGGCGCCACGACCCTCGGACCCGGGCATCACGACGCGCCGGCGGCGTACCGCTCCAACACCTACAGCTCGTCCTGCAGCTGCTTCCAGTACGCCGGACCGTCGCGGCCGTTCCCGAAAGCCTGAGGACGTCGTTCCGGGTCAGCCGCTGCGCTTGAGCTTGCCGTGGCGCTTCGCGTGCCGCTCGCCGACGCGGAACACCCACAACCCCAGCGGGATGCTCACGGCACCGATGACGGCGAGCGCCGCGATCTGGTCACCCAGCTGCGTGATGGAGCTGCCGTGCAGAATCGCGGCACGGATCCCGTCGAGGGCGTAGGTGGCCGGCGAGATCACGGCCAGCCACTGCATCCACTGCGGCAGCACGTCGACGGGGTAGTACACACCGGAGACGACGAGCAGCACACCTTGCGCGACGAAGCCGAGCTGGCTGCCCTTCTCGGGCGAGATGAGCGGCAAGACCGCCGTCATCATCCCGATGCCGATGAACGACACCGACGCCACGATCAGGACAAGCAATGCCGCGCCGAAGTGAGCGTCGCGCAGCTGCAGGTCGAAGAACCGCGTGCAGATCGCGAACAGCAGCACCGCGCGCAGCAGGCCGTAGAGCACGGCGAAGGCGCCCATCCCCAGCAGATGCACCGCCCGCGACAGCGGCGCCATGAAGGTGTACTCGATGGTGCCTTCCCAGCGCTCCCACGCCACCGTCTCCGTCAGGATCTCGAAGATGATGCCGAGGTAGGCCCAGATCACCGCACCGACCAGCAGCGAAGTGGCGACCGCGTTCACGTCGATCGCGCCACCGGACTCCTTGATGCCGTCCGCGATGAACACGATCGTCAGCGTGTTCGCGACCGTCCACAGGAAGAAGGCGACGTCCCACCAGATGTAGCGCTTGACGAGGTAGATGTTGCGTTCGAGGACGCCGCCGAGCCCGATCATGTTGTGCCGCAGAGACCAGGCATCCGTCCGGACGGTCATGCGAACACCTCACGGTCGTCGGCGTCCATGTCGTCCTCGAGGTCGACCCCCGTGGAGCGGAGGAACGCCTCCTCGAGGGTCCGGGCGCTGTACCGCTCACGCAGCTCGGGCGCGGGAGCGAGCGCCACGAGCTTGCCGCGGTCGAGGATTCCGATCCGACTGGCGAGCAGCTCGGCCTCGGCGAGATCGTGGGTGCAGAGCAGGATCGTGGTGTCGTGTCCGACCTGCATCTCCTGGATGAACGACTGGACCTCGCGCTTCGAGCGTGGGTCGAGACCGGTGGTCGGCTCGTCGAGCAGCAACAGCACCGGAGACGTCAGCAACGCCCTGGCCAACGCCACCTTCTGCTGCATCCCGCGGGACAGGTTCTCCATCGGCTCGTTCCGCCGCTCGGGTGGGAAGCCGACCCGCCGCAAGATCTCAGGGATCGCCGTGCGGGTCGACGCGGACGTGAGGCCGTGGAAGCGCGCCGCGTAGCTGAGGTTCTCCGCAGCGGACATCTTCTTGAAGAACGACGCTTCCACTGACACGCGGTTGACCAGGCGCCGGACTTTCGCGGGCTGATTGAAGACGTCGTGCCCGAAGACGTGCGCCGATCCTGAATCGTGCAGCAGCAGCGTCGACAGCAACCTGACCA
>JAVHVN010000010.1:0-78564 GCA_032160545.1 Pseudonocardiales bacterium
TTGACTAGAACGCTGAACGAGGTCGAGGTCCCGACGACGTGGTCGTTCGTCACGATGTCGCCGGTGTTGTCGAACACCACACCCGAACCCAGGCCGGCCGAGGTCGTGATCTCCACGACGGAGGGCAACACCTTCTGCACGGTGCTGACGAACGTGCTCTGCAGACCGGATGTCGGTGTTGCGGCGACCATCGCCGCGGACGGCGGATGGCTTGCGCTGCAGGCCGTCGCCGCGACGGCAACCGCCAGGAGCGATGCTCCGACGGCGAGCGGGCGTCGGAGCCGCATGACGGCCGGGCGGGTCAGCTTCATGAGCCTCGAAATCCTCCGTTGTTCGGCGATCAGACGGTGAGGGCGATGTTGCGGGCGTAGATCTCGAACCCGGCGCCCGCGGCGCCGCTCAGCCGGAGCCGGTAGGAAGAGGCGAAGCGATCGACGCGCTCCGGCCGGAGCATGTCCCGCAGCGCGCGATGGTGAAGCGCCGCAAGCGCGTAGGGGCTGAGGCCGCGCAGTGCGAGGCGCCGGCCGTCGGAGAGTTCCAGGGCGGCGCCGCTGGGTGCCGTGGATACGAGCAGGACGTGTCCCGCACTGCCTGCGAGGTAGTCGGCGACCTCCCGCTCCATGCGACGACGTTCCTCGCGGGCAACCGTCTCCAGGTGCGAGTCCATCACGCCGAAATCGCGCCGCCCCAACACGCGCGCCAGCGGGTCGCGCGCGGTGCGGCGCCACCGTCGGCGGCGCGTCGCGGCCGCCGCCGTCGACACAGCGACGAACAGCACGAGTGCGCAGAAGGTGATGAGCATGGTGCGGCCTGCTTTCAGGTGAGGTGTCGTCCGACGCGATGCCGCGACCGTCACGACAGGTCGTATGCGACGCCGTGGCGGGACACGAAGACGGGTTGGTAGGTGTCGCTGACCGACGTGACCGGGGCGGACGCCCCGCCGAAGTTCGCCGCACCGAAGACGACGGCGGCCGTCACGGCTTGCGCGGACATGGTCAGCACCGCGATCCGGGCCCACCGGGAACGGCCTGGTCGCAGCGGTGCGTGCGCCGTCCCGTGCGTGGACTCGACCGCGCGGCGCTGCGCCAGATTGCGCACTGATGAGACGCCTACGGCGACGACCAACAGCGGCGTGCCGGTGATGATGAACAGATCGGCCACGTTGTAGAAGTGCTTGCCGATCCGGATGAAATCGACGACGCCGCGAACACTGCCCGGAGCGGTCCAGTAGTGCATGAACAGACGATCGAGCAGGTTGCTGCTCCAGCCGCCGATGACCATCGCACCCGTGATCAACACCGCGGCCGGGCGGCGCCGCCGCAGGAAGAACACTGCGGCGACGATCAGCAGTCCCGAGTCGAGTAGGTCGAGCAGCGCGCCGCTGAGCGGCTTCGAGTACCAGCTGCCGACGCTCGACGGCACGAGTCCGTCGCCGCCGTAGTTGACGCGCACTCCCGCGGCATGGCGCCATGCCCACCACTTGAATGCCTGGTCCACGACCGCGATCCCTGCCATTGCGCCTAGCGCTCCGACACGTCGCCGATTCATGACTGCTCCCGATCTGCCAGGCCTACCGTTCTGTTCAGCGTGGCTCGGATCGGGCTCCGGGTCGTCGCGGCTACCGACCATTTCCGGGTGGGGCTGGCCCTACCCGGGTGCGGCGCACAGCAGGTCGCGGATCGCTTGGGCGGACAGCGCGGACTTGGGCAGGAACCCGGCGACCGGGCTGTCCGCGATCAGCTCGGCGAAGTCGTCCGCGTCGTGCGCGGACATCAGGATGATCGCCGGACGGCAGAGCGTGGCGTCCGTCACGTCGTCGAGCTGGCGGGCGACGTCGAACCCGCTGTCCGCCCCGAGGTCGATGTCGAGCAGCACGAGATCCGGCGACAGCGTCCCCACCAGGGCAAGCGCGTCGCCACCTGTCGCTGCCGTCGCGACGACGGAGATCCCGTCGTGCTCCAGCAGGCGCCGCGCCACCTCTGCGAAGTGCACGTGGTCATCGACGATGAGGCAACGCAAGGGCATAAACCGACGATGCAAGACCACGAGCCCCGATACATGCCCGCTAGCCAGACTTCTGTTCCGCGCGGCGGGCATCGGTTCTTCCCGCTAGCAGGTGGTCGGGTCGGCGGCTGGCCGGGCAGACGGGGGGTCGTGTCGTTGGGATGGTGAACGTTCGATGAGGTTCGGGCGAGCTTCGGAGGATGGAGATCACGTGGTCAACACCCAGGTGGAGGCACCGGCTTTCCTGCTGCAGCGTGTCCAGCCTGCGATGACCGGACTGATCGACGGATCGCTCTCGACGCTCGCCCCGATCTTCGCCGTCGCCCTCGCGACGCACCGACCGCATTACGCGTTCCTCGCCGGCCTCGCTACGGCGATCGGCGCAGGGGTGAGCATGGCCTTCTCCGAGGGCCTGTCCGACACCGGCCACGTGACGGGTCGCGGTAATCCGTACGTGCGCGGCGCGATCACCGGAGTCGGCACGTTCTCCGGCGGGATCCTGCACACGCTGCCGTTCCTCATCCCGCAGTACCGCGTGGCGCTGGTGGCCGCGGCGGCGACGGTTGCCCTGGAGCTGGTCTCGCTCGCGTGGATCCGGTGGCGGCTGTTCCACACCGGCTTCCTGAGTTCCTTCGCGTCGGTCGCCCTCGGCGGGGCGATCATCGCGGGAATCAGTGCAGCGCTCGGGGTGGCGGGCGGATGAGCGTGGACACCGGCGGCACCGAGGCTGCGCACAGCCCGGGAATGCCAGATACTCGGGCGATGCCGACTCGGGTCGTGCTCGCCGATGACGACGTACTGCTGCGTGAGGGTATGGCCAGCCTGCTCGACCGGTCGGGTTTCGAGGTGGTGGGCCAGGCCGGCGACGGGCTCACCCTGCTACCGCTCGTCCGCTCGGTGCGGCCGGAAGTGGTCGTCGTCGACATCCGAATGCCGCCGACCAACTCCACCGAGGGTCTGGACGCGGCCCGCGTGATCCGTGAGGAACTGCCCGACATCGCGATCGTGGTGCTGTCCGCACACGTCGAGGTGGACGAGGCGATGGAACTGCTGGCGGGCGGCGAGCGCCTCGGTTACCTGTTGAAGTCGCGGGTGACCGATGTCGCGCAGTTCATCGACACGGTCCAGCGGATCGCCGCCGGCGCGTCGGTGGTGGATCCGTCGTTGGTCCAGGAACTGGTGCGGGCGCGGCGCCGGCGCGACCCGCTCGATGTGCTGTCCCCCCGTGAGCGGGAGGTGCTGGCCCTGATGGCCGAGGGTCGCTCCAACGCCGGCATCGCCGGCCAGATCTTCGTGTCCGAGGGCACGGTCGAAAAACACGTCCGCAGCATCCTGACCAAGCTCGACCTGCCCGAGAGCGAGGCCGGTCACCGGCGGGTGCTCGCCGTGCTGCGGTTCCTCGAGGCCCGCTAGAGCGAACCGGCAGCGACGGCGCGCCTGGCGGCCAGCGGTACCTGGTCACCTCTCGCTGGCCGGACCTCGACAGCCCTGCTGGCGTCGACGACATCATCCACACGGTGCGGGACCGTTGAACGGGAGCGCCTCGGCAGCACTGCTGCAGCTGGCACCTGGACCAGCCGACCAATCGAAGCGGGGGACACGTGTCCAAGATCGCCTTTCTGGGCATCGGCAACATGGGGGCGCCGATGGCCACCCGGCTGCTGAACGCCGGCCATGACGTCACCGTGTGGAACCGCTCCGCGCCGCGGACCGAGGCGCTCGCCCGAGCAGGAGCCCGGGTCGCCGCGTCGCCCGCCGACGCGGCGGGTGGCGTCGAGTTCGTCATCACGATGCTCGCGACGCCCGAGGCCCTGGACGACGTGCTGTTCGGCTCCGACGGGCTGGCGTCGGGACTGTCCGCCGGCCAGACCTGGGTCGACATGTCGACGGTGGGACCGGACGCCTTCCGGTCAGCGGCGGCCCGCATGCCGCACGGCGTCGCCGCCGTCGATGCCCCGGTCCGGGGCAGCATCCCGGAAGCGACCGGCGGTGGCCTGCACGTGTACGTCGGTGCGTCGCGCGAGGACTTCGACCGCGTGCGGCCCGTCCTCGAGGTGCTCGGCGACCTTCACCTGGTCGGCGCTCCCGGCGCGGGTGCCGCGATGAAGCTCGTGGTCAACACGACCCTCGTTGCGGCCATGGTCGCGACCGCGGAGGCGCTCGCGTTGGGCGAGGTGTTCGGGCTCGACGAGGGCCGCGTCCTGGACGTGCTCGCCGAGTCGCCGGTCGCTGCGATCGTGCGTGCCAAACGGGCGAACCTCGAAGCCGGGCATTACCCGGCCAGCTTCGCGCTGCCGCTCGCCGCGAAGGACCTGCGCCTGGCGACCGAGGCGGCCGACCGCGCGGGCGTCGTACTCCGGACCGCCGAGAGCGTCCGCAGGTGGCTGGACGAGGCCGCGGACCAGGGTGGCGCGGGTGCGGCCGGCGCGGACCTCGACTTCTCGGCCGTCGCAGCCACCGTCCTGCGGCGGCCGCTGCGCGCGTAGCGCCGACTTGTGGCCGGTGCGGTGCTCGCGTCGGAAGGAGCGTGATCACGTGGCGATCCGTCGGATCGTGCTGATCGTGAACGAACGCAAGACCGAGGCGGTCGCGGCGGCGGGCGCCGTGCGGGCGTGGGCCTGCGAGCACGGCGTCGCGTACACGGACCTGGACGTGGCGGGAGCCACGGACGCCACGGCCCTGACCGTCCACGGGCCGGCCCCGGTCGGAGACCTGGATCTGGTCGTCACCGTCGGTGGCGACGGCACGATGCTGCGGGGCGTCCAGCTCGCGGTATCCCTCGGCGCCCCCGTCCTGGGCGTGGACGCGGGGCGGGTCGGCTTCCTGACCGAGGTCGGGATCGGCGACGTCCGCCGCGCGCTCGATGCCGTTCACGCGGGCACCGCAGGGATGGAGGAGCGCCTCACCCTGACGATGCGTGCCTCGCGGCCGTTGGAGATACCCGCCCAACTCGAGGCGATGACGTACGCCGGCGGGGCGGCGCTGCCGCCGCCCGTCGTGCGGCACGCGATGCCGGACGACGTGGGGTGGGGTGTCCTGTCCGACGTGCTCGCGGAGAACGACGTCGTCGTCGAGAAGCTGGCCCGCGCCCGGCAGGCGAGCCTCGCGATCTACGTGTCCGGCCGCCTGTTCGCGTCGTACTCCGCAGACGCGGTCATCGTGGCGACACCGACCGGGTCCACCGCGTACAGCTTCTCGGCCGGCGGCCCGGTGGTCTCGCCTCAGCTCGACGGGCTGGTGTTCACTCCCGTCGCGGCGCACATGGTGTTCAACCGCAGCCTCGTGCTCGCATCGGACGAAGCCGTCGGCATCCGGGTGCTGGAGCGCTCGGGACGGGTGGCGGTCAATGTCGACGGCCAGTTGCGTGGCGTGCTCGATCCGGGCGACTGGATAAGGGTGTACGCGGGACCCACGCGCGCCCGGCTGGTCCGGCTGAGGCCGACCGACGTCCTGGGCCGGATCCGCGACCGCCTCGGCCTACTCGATGCCACGGCGGCGCTGGCCGACGGCGAGCCGCCCCCCATCTACCGGCCGGACGACCCGATCCCGGCAGACATGGCGCACCTTCGGCAGCCGTGCTGACGGGTCAGCGCCCGTGCGTGCAGCGCGCCACCGCGCCGAGGCTCCTCGGCGCGGCCGGTGCGGTTGCGTCGCGGGGCCGCGTCGACATGCGGATCATGCAGTCGGCCGGCATGCGGAACAACGCGGTGCCCAGCGGCGTCCTGAGCGAACCGATCCCCGGGGCGGACTCGTCGCAGACGGCGACCATGAGGACCAGCCCTCCGCGGGGGACGAGCCGGCCGAAGGTGGCGAACCCTTCCTCGGAATCCGGCAGCGACACGGCGTAGGTCTCGCGCGGCGAGCCGGTGAGTGCGGCCATCGGACCGGACACCACGTCAAGGACGGCGAGCGCCGAGGCCAGCCAGCGTGCGTCGCCGGGTTCCGGGCCGGTATCCGCGAGAATCCTGACCTGGCAGTCCTCGGCACACGCGAGAACTGCGACGGACCGGACGCCCGTGCGGGCCCGAGCCGCCGAGACGACCCGACCGGCGCACGTGGCGTCCCGGAATGCGAAGAGCACGACGTCCGCAGTGTCCGCAGTGACCGAATCCATGCGACGAGCATCGCGGTGGGGTCCCTGTGTGTCTGCACAGCCAGCCCCAGGGCCGCACCCCAGCCAGCCGGTACGCAGCACGACAGGTGGCAATGACGACAGCGTCGCAGTCGGGCGTGACGATCGGTAGCGACACGTCAGGACGGGAGAGGTCATGCATTCCGTGCACAGGCAGCAAGCAACGGGCCCTACGCGTGAGGCGACGCCGCCGGCCGCAGGGGCGGCAGTCATCCGGCGCCACGTGCGGATCGGTGCCGCGATCACCGCGCTCGGCGGGCTGCTGTTCGGCTACGACACGGGTGTCATTTCCGGGGCGCTGCTGTTCATCGGAAGGGACTTCCCGGGATTGTCGTCGTTCGACAAGGAACTGCTGACCAGCATCCTGCTCATCGGAGCCATGATCGGCGCGCTGGCGGCGGGCCGGATCTCCGACCGGGTCGGCCGCCGCCCCACCGTGCTCGGCACCGCGGCCCTGTTCGTCGCGGGCGTCGCGCTGGCCGCCTTCTCCCCTGACTACGCCACCCTCGTCGCGGCGCGCGTCGTCATCGGGGTCGCGGTCGGATCGGCGTCGATGGTGGTGCCGCTCTACATCGGCGAGTTGGTCCCGCCGGCCATTCGGGGCGCGATGGTGAGCTTCAACCAGCTGGCCATCACGTCCGGCATCCTCATCTCCTACCTCGTCGACTACGGCCTGGCCTCGAGCCACAACTGGCGGTTGATGTTCGGTCTGGCCGCGATCCCCGCGGCGCTGATGTTCGCCGGGATGGTGATCCAGCCCGAGAGCCCGCACTGGCTGGTCGCCCACGGCCGTGAGGACGAGGCCCGCACCGTGCTGCGGCGGGTCCGTGCCGAGGGCGACATCGAGGCCGAGGTCGCCCAGGTCCGCGAGCTGTCCGCGCGTCGTTCGAGCATGCGCGACCTGCTGGCACCGGGGCTGCGACGGGTGCTGGCCGTCGGCGTCATGATGGCGGTGTTCCAGCAGATCACCGGCATCAACACGATCATCTACTACGCGCCGACCCTCCTGGCGTCCGCGGGGCTGGGCAACTCGGCGGCACTCCTGGCGAACGTGGTGAACGGCGCGGTCAACGTGATCATGACGATCGTCGCGATCCGGCTCCTGGACCGGACCGGCCGCCGGCCGTTGCTGCTGGGCGGCACCGCCGGGATGGCGGTGGGGATGGTCCTCGTCGCCCTGACCTTCGCCGTGGGCGGCAGCCAGTTGCACGGCAACACCGCCTACGTCGCCATCGCCGGGCTGCTGGTCTACACGGGATCGTTCGCCATCGGGCTGGGCCCGGTCTTCTGGCTGCTGATCAGCGAGATCTACCCGGTCCGGATCCGGGGTCAGGCGATGAGCCTGGCCACCATGGCGAACTGGGGCGCGAACTTCGTCGTGACGATCTCGTTCCTCACGCTGCTCGGCGCGATCGGCACCGCGGGGACGTTCTTCCTGTTCGCCGGGCTGTCGACCGTCGCGTTGCTGTACTTCCAGCGGCGGGTGCCCGAGACCAACCATCGCAGCCTGCAGGACATCGAACGCGATCTCGGCCCGGCGCCGGCAAGCTACCCAACGTCGCGCGTCGCCTGACGCCGTTGCCGGATTCCGGGCAACCTGAGGCGCCGGACGCCGGCGGGCGATCAGGGCCGCAGCAGGCCCTGATCGGCCACGTCGGGGTCGTCGAACCAGACACCGCCGGAGCCGAGGTACCGGAACCGGACCTCGCGCCCCGCCGGCACCGTCACGGACACGCTGCGCGTGCCGTTGCGGCGGCGCACCAGCCGATGCGCCCCCGGCCGCCATTCGTTGAAGTCGCCGACGGCCGAGACCGGCCCGTCGTGGATGTCGTCCGGCAGGACGAACTGGATCTTCGCGGTGCCCGCTTGCTCGTCGCAGGTGATTCGTATCGCCATCGTCCGGCCCTTCGTGCCTGTCGTCGCACCTCGTGTCGAGGCTGTCTGGAAGGTAAGCCGCGCTGTCTCGGGTCGGGCCGGCGACACGCGGGCCGATATCATCCGTTAACGCACCAGCAGGGTTCTGCGCCCTGACCGGACGAGGGAAGAGGGGCCGTGGCTGCAGGGCACGAGGTGAGCGTCGAGCGCGACGGCGACAAGGTGCGGCTGGTGTTGACGGGCGAGATCGACCTGAGCGCGGCGCCCGACGTCGCAGTCCACGCCGAGCAGGCCCTCGTCGGCAACCCCGCGACCGTCGTCGTCGACCTCTCCGGAGCGACCTTCCTCGACTCGTCGGGCATCGGGGCGCTCGTCGTGCTGACGAACTCGGCCGAGAGCCGGCCGACGACGCTGCACCTCAAGCCCGGGCCGCCGAACGTCATGCGGGTTCTCGACCTCGTGGGTCTGACCGATACCTTCCAGCTGGTCGACTAGCGTCCCCTTGGGGCCGCCCGCGGGGCGTGCCGACGCCCCCCGAGGAGGACGAGCGTGACCGAGGTGTCGGGCCAGGGGCTCGCAGCGGTGCTGCATGCCCACCGTGACGAGATCGTGCCGCGGTGGATCGACGTCGTGGCGCGGACCGCGCGCGGCCGGATCACGCCCGCCGAGCTCGAGAGCGAGCTGGGCACCGTCTTCGACGCGCTGACCGCCGGGCTGCACAGCGGTGCGACGGAGGGCACCGAACGCGGCTTCGGTGAGGCCCGGGCGCTGATCGCCGAGCTCTCCCGCAACCGGGCGCGCCAGGGCTTCTCGCCGACCGAGACAGCGGCGTCGATCTTCGCGCTGAAGGAGCAGCTGCTCGACGCCGTCCGCGCCGACGACGACGCCGAGGTCGCCACCGAGTTCGTCGCGTTCTCCCGCTTGCTCGACGAACTCGCGATGTACACCTTCGAGACCTATGTCGAAGCGCGCAACCGGATCATCGCCCAGCAGGCCGAGGAGATGACCGAGCTCTCGACGCCCGTGGTGAAGCTCTGGGACGGCATCCTCGCCGTTCCGCTGGTCGGGACGCTCGATTCGGGGCGCACCCAGGTCGTCACCGAGAAGCTGCTGCACATGCTCGTCGAGACCGGCTCGGAGCACGCGATCATCGACATCACCGGCGTGCCCGCCGTCGACACGCAAGTGGCGCAGCACCTGCTCAAGACGGTGGTGGCCGCCCGCCTGATGGGCGCCGAGTGCATCATCTCGGGCATCCGTCCGCAGATCGCGCAGACCGTCGTCGCGCTGGGCATCGAGTTCGGCGACGTCGCCACCAAGGCCACCCTCGCCGACGCCCTGTCGATGGCGCTGCACCGCAGCGGCTTCAGCATCAGGCGGGTGACCTCGTAGTGGATCGGGTGCCGATCCTCAAGCTCGGCGACGTCCTGCTGGTCTCGATCCAGATCGACCTGGACGATCACACCGCACTCGCGTTGCAGGACGACCTCTCCGACCGGATCGTCGCGACCGGCGCGCACGGCGTGCTGATCGACATCTCGGCGCTCGACGTCGTCGACAGCTTCATCGGCCGGATGCTCTCGACGATCGCCTCGATCTCGCGCGTGCTCGACGCGCAGACCGTCGTGGTGGGGATGCGCCCGGCAGTGGCGATCACGCTCGTCGAGCTCGGGCTCCCGCTCACCGGGGTGCGGACAGCGCTCGACGTCGAGAAGGGCATGCGGATGCTCACCGCGGCGATGGCCGCCGCGCAGCCGTCCGGCACGGCCGCCGAGGACGACCGCAGCCTCGAAGGCCCGGCCGGGTCACCCTGATGCCGATGGAAGTCACGGCGTCCGACGACATCCTCATCGCCGCCGACCAGGACGTCGTGCGGGTGCGCCAGGCGATGCGCGCCTTCGCGATCAACGCCGCCCTGTCACTGGTCGACCAGACCAAGGCCGTCACCGCGGCGAGCGAGCTGGCACGCAACACCCTGACGTACGGCGGCGGCGGGACCGCCCGACTCGAGCTGGTCGCCGACGACCTGCGCCGCGGCGTGCGGGTGACGTTCACCGACGACGGCCCGGGCATCGCCGACGTCGCACTGGCCCTCACCGACGGTTACACCACCGGCGGCGGGCTCGGGCTCGGACTGTCCGGGGCGCGCCGGCTCGTCGACGACTTCCACATCGACAGCGAGCCCGGCAAGGGCACCCGGGTCGTGATCACGAAGTGGGGCCGATGAGGCCGCGGGCGTACTGACGTGGAGACGCTGCGCACCGGCTGTCAGTGGTTCTCCGTCGACGACGCCTCGGCCACCGGGTCGATCCGGCGCGCAGCGGTGCGGCTCGCGCAGTCGCTCGGGTTCGGCGAGGCGCGTACGGGTGAGGCGGCCATCGTGGCGAGCGAGATTGCCGGCAACGCCTGGCTGCATGCGCCGGGCGGGGCCGTGGCCCTGCAGGTCGCACTGCGCGACGGCGTCGCCGGCGTGCGCGTCGTGTCGTCCGACGACGGCCCGGGCATGGTCGACCTCGACGTGTCGAGCACGGACGGTCACTCCACGACGGGCACGCTCGGCCTCGGGCTCGGCGCGATCGGCCGGCTGTCGTCCGTGGTCGACGTGAGCACCCAGCCTGGCCACGGCACGGTGCTCGTGGCCGACCTGTGGCCCGAGCAGCCGGCACCCGAGCGCATCGACGTTGCCGGCCTCACGCGACCCATCGGCGGTGAGGAGCAGTGTGGCGACGCGGTCGCCGGGTTCGAGTCGGACGGCACCCACCTGCTGCTCGTCAGCGACGGGCTGGGTCACGGCGCACTCGCCGCGGCGGCCTCGCTCGAGGCGGTGGACGCGTTCCACAAGGCGGGCATCACCGAGCCGGGGGCCCTGCTGACCGTGCTGCACCAGCGGCTGTCAGGCACCCGTGGTGCAGCGGCGGCGGTCGCCGCGATCGACCCCGACTTCAGCACGGTGCGCTTCGCCGGGGTCGGCAACATCAGCGCGTTCGTCGACGACGGGGAACGGCGGCACGCGCTGCTGTCCGCGCCCGGCATCGTCGGGCACCGGATGGCCGGCGTTCGGACGACCGAGCTGCCTCTCGGTGCGGAGTCGGTCCTGGTCATGCACAGTGACGGGGTGCGAGAGACCTGGGACCTGCGCGCCGTGCCCGGCCTGGGCCGACGCTCGTCGCCGGTCATCGCGGCCTCGGTCTTCCGGGTCGCGGCGACCCGCCGCGACGACGCCTCAGTCGTGGTGGTCAGGACGCGATGAGCGGTGTCACCGTCCTCGTCGTCGACGACCAGCCCGACGGGCGCGCGGCGCTTCGGGTCCTGCTCGAGCGGGCCGGCTACCAGGTCGTCGAGGCCGAGTCCGGTGCCGAGGCGTTGTCGGCCCTCGGCCGCCGCCGGGTCGACTGCATCGTGCTCGACGTCCGGCTCCCGGACATGACCGGGCTCGAGGTGTCCGACCGGGTCAAGGGCAATCGCGCGACCGCGGCGATCCCGGTCCTGCACGTCTCGGCGCTCGACGCGTCTGCGACGGACCGGTCCCAGGCGCTGCACCGCTCGGCCGACGGGTATCTCGTCAAGCCGGTCGACCCCGACGAGCTGCTCGCGACCGTCGCGTCGCTGGTGCGTTACTACGAGGCCCGCCGCACCGCCGAGCGGCTCGCGGCCCGCTTGGAGCGGCTGCACCAGGCGACTCTGCTCATGAGTGCCGCGCCGACGTTGGCCGACCTCTGCCAGTTCGCCGCGACCGGGCTCGTCTCGATCTTCGGCGCGAGTTCAGCGGTCATGGTGACCCGTGACGGCAACGGGCGGATCGCGCAGGCGGCGCCCAACGACCTCGAACCCACGGTGCGCCCGTACCCCTCGGCCCGGGTGCTCGAGCTAGCCGAAGCCGCGTTGCACGGCGACGTGACCCGGGCAGCCGCCTTTCGTGACCTGTTCGGCGACACCGGCACGCTGGCGCTCGCCTCGGCGATCACGACGCCGCGCGGCGAGCTGGTCGGCGCCCTGGTGCTGACCGCCACCGACGAGCACGGGGACGAGGCCCTGATGCTCGACCACTTCGCGCAAGCGCTGGCGGTGGTGCTGGAGAACCAGCGCCTCTACGCCGTCGAGCACCAGACCGCGCTCACGCTGCAGCGGTCGATGCTGCCGAGCGTCGTCCCGCAGACCGACGAGCTCGAGGTGGCGGTGCGCTACCTCGCGGCGAGCGACACGGTCGAGATCGGCGGCGACTTCTACGAGGCAGTCCAGCTGACGGACCAGGTGACGATGCTCGCCGTCGGCGACGTCGTCGGGCACTCGCTGTACGCCGCCACCGTGATGGCCGAGCTGCGCCACACCCTGCGCGCCTACGCGACGGTCGGCATGAGCGCGCCGGACATCCTGTCGCGGCTCGGCACCATGCTGCGCGCGTCGCACCCCGGGGTGACGGCGACGTTGTGCATCGCCGAGGTCGACGTGCGGGGCGAGCTGCGCGTCTCGAACGCAGGCCACGTCCCCCCGCTCGTCCGAGCCGACGGCGTGAGCAGCTATGTGCTCGGTCACGGCCCGTTGCTCGGGATCGCCTCCGCCCGGCCGACGCCGGTGGTCACGGTCGCGTTTCCTGCCGGTTCCGAGCTGCTCATGGTCACCGACGGCCTGATCGAGCGCCGCGGCGAGGACATCGATGTCGGTCTCGAACGCCTGCGCCTGCTGCTCCAGTCGCACGTCGGCGACGCCGAGGCACTCTGCGATCACGTGTTACAGGATCTCGGCACCGCACACGAAGTGTTCGACGACGTCGCCATCGTCGCGGTCCGCCGGCGGCTCGCCGGGGACTCAGGCGCCTCGACGCACGGACGAACGGGCCGGCACCCCCACGCCGACCCGCTCGCCTGACGGGGGCGTACCCGTTTCGTCCGGAGCCGAATCGTGCCGGCGGGTCATTGGTGACGGCGGCGCTCGTTCAGCCGTTGACCTTCGCGATGACGTTCTCGGCGAACCGGTTCAGATGGTCGATCTTCTCCTGCAGCGGCTGGGTGTCGGGCCCCACGATGTACGGAAGCCGGAAGCCGACGATCGCGTCGGTGACGCCCTTGTCCTCGAGGCGCTTCACCCCGTCGGCCGTGTAAGCGTCCGGTGAGATCGCGTGGATCTCGAACGGCCGGTCCGCCAGCCCCTCGGCCGTCCGGATCGCGGCTAGTTTGCCGAGCAGCTCGTCGAGGTCCTCGACGCCGCCGCCGTGCATCCAGCCGTCGCCCCGCACCACCGCCCGCCGCAGCGCCGCATCGGCGTGGCCGCCGACGAGCAGCGGGATCGGCTCGGTGGGCGTAGGAGAGATCTTGATGGCCGGGATGTCGTAGAACTCGCCGTGGAACTCGAAGAACCCGCCCTGCGTGAGGCCGCGCACGATGTCCATGCATTCGTCCATGCGCTTTCCGCGCCGGGCGAACGGGACGCCCATGATCTCGAAGTCCTCGACCCACGGGCTGATGCCGACGCCGAGGGCGAGCCGGTTGTCCGTCAGCGCCGCGACCGAGGCCGCCTGCTTCGCGACCAGGACGGGCGGGCGCACGGGCAGCTTGAGCACGAACGGGGTGAATCGCAGGCTCGAGGTCACGGCGCCCATGGCCGCGCACAGCACGAAGGTCTCGATGAACTCCTTGTCCTCGAGGAAGGTGCGGCTGCCGTCGGGCGTGTACGGGTACACGCTGTCGGATTCCTTGGGGTAGGCGATGCTGTCGGCCACGGTGATGCTCGCGTAGCCGGCCGCCTCGGCCGCCCGCGCCAGTGGCAGCAGGTAGCTCGAGTCCGTCATCGCCTCGGCGTAGGTGAACCGCATCGCACACTCCTCGTCGTCGAGGAGCCCAGACTAGAACGTGTTCTCGTTCCGCGACAGTCGAGATGCCCGCCGCCGCAGGCCGGCAGCAGCCTCACACCGGAGGCTGCGGGTCGTACTGGATCTCGCGCTTCACGCACCGCGCGGCGTCGGCGGAGTCGAGGCGCATCACCAGGTGCAGCGCCATGTCGATGCCGGCCGAGACCCCGGCGGCGGTGATCACCTCGCCGTCGTCCACCCAGCGCGCCTCTGGGCGCACCGCGATCGTCGGGTCGAGGGACGCCAGCAGGTCCAGTGACGCCCAGTGCGTGGTGGCCGGCCGGCCGCGCAAGAGGCCGGCCGCGGCGTAGACGAGCGCACCGGTGCAGACGCTGGTCATGAGCGTGCCGCTGTCGCGCAGGGCCCGAAGGCCGACGTGCAGCGGGTCACCGGGCGCGAGCATGCGGCGGGTACCGATGCCGCCGGGCATGACGAGCACCGCGAGCGGGCCGACGTCGTGCAGGGTGTGGTCGGGCAGCACCCGCAGGCCCTTGGCCGCGCGGACCGGCTCGAGCGACGGGGCCACGGTGACGACGTCCCACCCGGCGGGCGCAACGCTGCGAGCCCAGTACGACAGCACCTCCCACGGCCCCGCGAAGTCGAGTTCCTCGGCGTCGTCGAAGACCGCGATGGCGATGCGCATACGCGCGACCCTAGGTGGGGTACGGCGATGACGGCGGGACAGGCGTGGAATGCTCGTGGGCGAGACGCTCGTCATAGTGCTACTGACGAGTAACATCGGCAGAATGTTGCAGAAGTGTTGCGGCGCGGAGCGCAGGGTTCCGAGTTGCGCAGACCGCTGCGTACCCGCAGCGCAACCCCCGACTGGAAGGTCAGCGAACGCATGAACGTCGAGCGACAGCTGGTGGAGCGAGCATGAACATCGTGGTGCTGGTCAAGCAGGTGCCCGACACCGAGGGGGAGCGCAGGCTCGACCCGTCGGACAACACGGTCGACCGCGCGGCCGTCGACCCGGTCATCAACTACATCGACGAGTTCGCCATCGAGGAGGGCCTGCGCCTCAAGGAGGCTCACGGCGGCGAGGTCACGATCCTCACCGTCGGCCCCGAGCGGGCGACCGAGTCGATCCGCAAGGCACTGTCGATGGGTGCGGACAAGGCGGTGCACGTCTCCGACGAGGCGCTGCACGGCTCCGACGCGATCCAGACCGCGAAGGTCATCGCCAAGGCGCTGGGCACTGTCGAGTGGGACGTCGTCGTGGCCGGGTCCGAGGCGACCGACTCGCGCATGGCGGTCGTCCCCGCGCTCGTCGCCGAGGCGCTGGGCGCCCCGCAGCTGTCGCTGGCCCGCAAGGTCACGGTCGAGGGCTCCACAGTCACCATCGAGCGGGTGACCGACACCGGCTACGAGAAGGTCGAGGCCTCGACGCCCGCGGTCATCAGCGTGGTCGAGAAGATCAACGACCCGCGCTACCCGTCGTTCAAGGGCATCATGGCCGCGAAGAACAAGCCGATCGAGGTCAAGGCGCTGGCCGACCTGGGCATCGACGCCGGCGAGGCCGGCCTCGCGAACGCGTACACGCAGGTCGCGTCGTTCGAGAACGCGCCGCCGCGGGCCGCGGGACAGACGGTCAAGGACGAGGGCAACGGCGGTGTGCAGATCGCCGACTACCTCGCGTCCAAGAAGCTCATCTGACCCGATCGACCTGATCTACAAGGAGACGCAATCCCATGGCAGAGGTTCTCGTTCTGGTCGACTCGGCTGACGGCACCGTCAAGAAGTCGACGCTCGAACTGCTCACCGCGGCGCGCCGGCTCGGCGAGGCCGCGGCTGTGGTCGTCGGCGCGCCCGGCACCGCCGCGGCGCTGAAGGACCAGCTCGCCGAGTACGGCGCGGCGAAGGTGTACGTCGCCGAGAGCGACGACATCGCGAACTACTCGGTTGCTCCGAAGGCCGAGGCGCTCGCCGCGGTCGTCGAGCAGGCCTCGCCCGCGGCCGTCCTCGTGCCGGCGACGGCCGAGAACAAGGAGGTCGCAGCCCGGCTGGCCTTCAAGATCGGCTCGGGACTGCTCACCGACGCGATCGGCGTCGACGGCGACGGCGCGACTCAGAGCATCTTCGGCGGCGCCGTCACGGTGCAGTCCAAGGTCGCGAAGGGCGTGCCGGTGATCGCGGTTCGCCCCAACTCGTTCGCCCCCGAAGCGTCGCCCGGCGCGGCGGAAGAGGTCCCTGTCAGCGTCACGGTCTCCGAGGCGGCCAAGGGTGCCAAGATCGTCGACCGGGTGGTCGAGGAGAAGGGCTCACGCCCGCAGCTCGCCGACGCGTCGGTCGTCGTGTCCGGCGGGCGCGGCATCGGCAACGCCGACAACTTCGCGATCATCGAGAACCTGGCCGACGCCCTCGGCGCGGCCGTCGGTGCCTCGCGTGCCGTCGTCGACGCCGGCTGGGTCGATCACCAGATGCAGGTCGGCCAGACCGGTGTCACCGTGTCGCCGCAGCTCTACGTCGCCGTCGGCATCTCCGGTGCGATCCAGCACCGGGCCGGCATGCAGACGTCGAAGACGATCGTCGCGATCAACAAGGATCCCGAGGCGCCCATCTTCGAGCTGGCGGACTTCGGCGTCGTCGGTGACCTGTTCACCGTCGCGCCGCAACTCGCCGAGGAGATCACCAAGCGGAAGGGCTGAGCCCGCCCGCCGTCCAGGAGGCCGCCGCCGCTGCATCCGCATCGCGGTGGCCTCCTGCGTGCCAACGGGAGTGCACCGTTGCGGGAGGATGACGCGGTGACGACACCGCGGCCGACGATCTGGTCGGGAGCGCTGCGCGCGACGACGAGCGGGATGCTGATCATCGTCACGATGATCGCGTTCGAGGCAATGGCGGTGTCGGCCGCGCTGCCCACCGCGGCCCGCGACCTGCACGGCATCGCCGCGTACGGCTGGGCGTTCACCGGCTTCCTCGTCGCGAACGTCGTCGGCATGGTGCTGTCCGGGCAGCTCAGTGACGCCCACGGCCCCCGCCTGCCGCTGGCCGCGGGCGTCCTGCTCTTCGCGGTCGGACTGCTCGTCGCCGGCCTGGCTCCGACGATGCCGGTGCTGATCTCGGGCCGCATCGTGCAGGGCCTGGCCAGTGGGCTGCTCATCACCGCGCTCTACGTCGTCATGGGCACCGCGTACTCCGAAACCGTGCGGCCGAAGCTGTTCGCGGCGATCTCGTCGGCCTGGGTGCTGCCGTCGCTGCTCGGCCCGGTGCTGTCGGGCACGCTCACCGAGCAGATCAGCTGGCGCTGGGTGTTCCTGGGTCTGGTTCCGTTCGTCGCGGTCGGCGCAGTGCTGTTGCTGCCCGTCCTGCGCACGATGCCCGCTCGGGACGACCGGGGCGGCGCGCTCGCCGACCGCCGGCGCATCGGGTACGCGCTCGCGGTCGCGGTCGGTGTCGCCGCGCTCGAGCAGGCAGGGCAGCACCCGTCCGCGCTGTGGTACGGCCTGGCCGTCCCGGGCGTCGGGCTGTTGCTGTGGGGGCTGCGCACCCTGCTGCCCGCCGGTACCTTCACCGCGCGCCCCGGGGTGGCTGCCCCGATCGCGCTGCGCGGCCTGTTCGCCGGCGCCTTCTTCGGCGTCGAGACGATCATCCCGCTCGCGCTGACCGTGCAGCATCACTACGACCCGACGGAGGCGGGCCTGCCGCTCGCGTGCTCCGGTGTCACCTGGGCGATCGGTTCGTGGTGGCAGGGCCGGCACGTCGAGGGGGACGGGCCGCTGCGGCGCGCCCGGCTGGTGCGGGTCGGCTTCGTCTGCGTCGCGGTGGCTGCCGGGCTCGTCGCCGTAGCCGTGCACCCCGGCGCGCCGGCCGTGTTGATCTACCCGGCCTGGGCGCTCGCGGGGCTGGGCGCGGGCCTGACGATGTCGAGCGTCGCAGTGTTGATGCTGAGCTACACGAACGACGCCGATCGCGGCTCCGACTCCGCGGCCCTGCAGTTGTCCGACGCGACGTCGAGCGCCCTGACCACCGGCTACGGCGGGGTGCTGGTCGCGGCCGCCGCGGCGGGTTCGATCGGCTACACCGGCGCGTTCACCGCGCTCTGCCTCACCATGGCCGCGGTCAGCGGGCTGGGCGCCGCGATCGCCGACCGAGCCCGCGCGGCGGCGCCGGTGTCCCGATCCGAGGTACCGGCGGCGCTGCGCACGTAGACTCGGCTGGCGATGCCCTATCTCGACCACGCCGCCACGACACCCGTGCTGCCCGAGGCCGTTGCGGCCGTCACCGCGGCGCTCGGTGAGTTCGGCAACGCATCCGCACTGCACGGGTCGGGCCGGCTGTCCCGCCGCCGCATCGAGGAGTCCCGCGAGCAGCTCGCCGAGGTTCTCGGCGCGCGGCCCTCGGAGGTCATCTTCACCGCCGGAGGCACCGAGTCCGACAACCTCGCGGTCAAGGGCATCTACTGGGCCCGTCGCGACGAGGACCCGCGCCGCCGCCGGGTGATCGCCAGCGCGGTCGAGCACCACGCCGTGATGGACGCCGTCGAGTGGCTGGCCGCGCACGAGGGTGCGCAGGTGACCTGGCTGCCGGTCGACGGCACCGGACGGGTCGACCCCGCGGCGTTGCGCGCCGAGCTCGCCGCAGACCCCGAAGCGGTCGCGCTGGTCAGCGTCATGTGGGCGAACAACGAGGTCGGCACCGTGCAGCCGGTCGCCGAACTGGCCGCGATCGCGCACGAGTTCGGCGCGCCGATCCACACCGATGCCGTCCAGGCGGTCGGAGCGCTGCCGGTCGACTTCGCCGCGTCCGGTGCCGACGCCCTCAGCCTCACCGGGCACAAGCTGGGCGGAATGTACGGCAGCGGCGCGCTGCTGCTGCGCCGCGAGCAGGCGTGCGTCCCCCTGTTGCATGGCGGTGGCCAGGAGCGCGACGTCCGCTCGGGCACCCTCGACGTCCCCGGCGCGGTGGGCCTCGCGACGGCGACGGCCCTCGCGGTCGGGCGACGTGACGAGCTCAGCGCCCGCATGCGCAGGCTGCGCGACGACCTGGTCGACGGCATCCGCGCCCGGGTGCCGGAGGTCCTGGTCAACGGCCACCCGACCGACCGGCTGCCCGGCATCGCGCACCTGTCCTTCCCGGGGTGTGAGGGCGACTCCCTGCTGATGCTGCTCGACGCGCGCGGCGTCGAGTGCTCGACCGGTTCGGCGTGCTCCGCCGGGGTCGCGCGCCCGTCGCACGTCCTGCTCGCGATGGGTGCCGGCGCCGAACGGGCACGCGGGTCCCTGCGCTTCTCGCTCGGCCACACCTCGACCGCGGACGACGTCGCCGCCGTGCTCGACGCGATCGAGCCGGTCGTCGATCGCGCTCGGCGCGCCGGCATCACCTCCGCCGCGTCATGAAGGTCCTGGCCGCCATGAGCGGTGGCGTCGACTCGGCGGTCGCCGCGGCCCGGGCCGTCGACGCCGGGTGGGACGTCACCGGCGTCCACCTCGCGCTGTCGCCCGAGCCGGCGACGCTGCGGCACGGGTCTCGGGGGTGCTGCAGCCGCGAGGACGCCGGCGACGCACGCCGCGCGGCGGACGTCCTCGACATCCCCTTCTACGTCTGGGACCTCGCGGAGCGGTTCCGTGCCGATGTGGTCGAGGACTTCGTCAGCGAGTACGCCTCGGGGCGCACTCCGAACCCATGCCTGCGCTGCAACGAGAAGATCAAGTTCTCGGCCGTGCTCGACCGCGCGCTGGCACTCGGCTTCGACGCCGTCGTCACCGGCCACCATGCCCGTCTGGTCGACGGGCGGCTGATGCGCTCGGTAGACCCGGCGAAGGACCAGTCGTACGTGCTCGCGGTGCTGGCACCGCAGCAGCTGGCCCGTGCGGTGTTCCCGCTCGGGGACTCCACGAAGGCCCAGGTGCGAGGTGAGGCCGCGCGGCGCGGCCTGTCGGTCGCGACCAAGCCCGACTCGCACGACATCTGCTTCATCGCCGACGGCGACACCCGAGGCTTCCTCGAGCGGCGCCTCGGCGGCAGCGCCGGACCGATCGTCGATTCCGCGACCGGCGCGGTGGTCGGGTCGCACGCCGGCTCGTTCGGGTTCACGATCGGCCAGCGGCGCGGGCTCAACCTCGACCGCCCGGCACCGGGCGGCGAGCCGCGTTACGTGCTCTCGATCCAGCCGGCGGCCAACACCGTGGTGGTCGGCCCGGGCGAGCTGCTCGACGTGGACGAGGTCGCCGGGACGCGCGCCGTCTGGACAGGCGGCGAGCCGGCCCGATCCCAGCTCGACTGCCTCGTCCAGATGCGTGCCCACGGCGCCGTCACGCCGGCGAGCGTGCAGGTCACCGGCCGCGACGTCGTGGCGCGGCTGCACGGATCGCAGCGCGGCATCGCCCCCGGCCAGGCGCTGGTCATGTACGACGGCGACACCGTGCTCGGCTCGGCCACGATCACGGCGGCCGGTCGCGCGGCGTGACCGTTCCTTACCCACCCGGCAGCGCGACCGGCATCGGCTCGCTCCCCGGCACCGATCCGGTCGACGCGGTCGCGACGGTGCTGGGCGAGCTGCCCGGCCTGCCGCACCTTCCCGAGCTGCCGGCGCGGGGTGCCGGCGCCGAGCAGATCGGGCGCTCGGCGGCCCTCTTGATCGACCTGCCAGTCGACATCGCCCCGACCGGGTGGCGGGTGGCGGCTCGGCCGGGCCGTGACCTCCGGCGCGCCCAGGACTTCCTCGCGCGCGATCTCGACGCCCTCGAGGAGGCGGCCGCTGGCTACGTCGGAGCGCTGAAGGTCCAGGTCGCCGGCCCGTGGACCCTCGCGGCAGGAATCGAGCTGCCCTCGGGGCATCGGGTCCTCACCGACCCCGGTGCAGTACGCGACCTCGCCGAGTCGCTGGCCGAGGGGGTGCGGGCTCACGTCGCCGACGTGCAGCGGCGCGTACCAGGCGCCGCGCTGGTGGTGCAGCTCGACGAGCCGTCGCTTCCCGCGGTGCTGGCGGGCGCGCTGCCCACGGCGTCCGGATACGGCACGGTGCGCTCCATCGAGGCGACGGTGGCCGAGGCGATGCTGCACGACGTCCTCGCCACGGCACCCGACGGCGGGCGCGTCGTGCACTGCTGCGCGCCGGACGTGCCGCTCGCGCTGCTGCGGCGGGCTGGTGCCGATGCCGTGTCGCTCGACGCCGCGCTCATCGCGCCCGGACTGCTCGACGAACTGGGGGAGGCGTTCGACGCCGGCCTGTCGATGTGGCTCGGCGTGGTCCCGGGCACCGATACGCCCATCGACGAGGACGCTGCCCGTGACCCGATCCGCCGGCTGTGGCGAACGCTCGGCTTCCCGGACGGCGAGGTGGCGACCCGCGTGGTGCCGACCCCCGCCTGCGGACTCGCCGGGGCGTCGCCGGGGTACGCACGGCGGGCGCTCGCCCTCGTGCGGGAGGTCGGCCGAAACCTGCTGGACGGACTTGACTGACCGATCACGCGCGCGCGCCGATGCCGGAGCCGGTGACCTGTAGTTGTCGGCGCCGGTAGATAGATTCGGCTGGTGACCGAGCTCGACGCCCCGCCCGCCGACGTCCGCGACGAGCACGCCGACCTCGCACAGCAACTGGACGAGAACGCGTACCGCTATTACGTCCTCGACCAGCCGACGGTCAGCGACGCCGACTACGACCGGCAGATGCGGCGCCTCGAAGTACTCGAGCAGCAGTACCCCGAGCTGCGCACCCCGTCGTCACCGACCCAGCGGGTGGCCGGCACCTACTCGACCCTGTTCACCGCGGTGGACCATCTCGAACGCATGCTCAGCCTCGACAACGCCTTCACGCAGGACGAGGTGACGGCGTGGGCGCAGCGGGTCGAACGCGACGCCGGCACCGTTCCGGCCTACCTCTGCGAGCTCAAGGTCGACGGGCTGGCGGTCAGCCTCGTCTACGAGAACGGCCGTCTGGTCCGCGGCGCGACGCGAGGTGACGGGCGCACCGGCGAGGACGTCACGCCGAACATTCGCACGGTCGGCAACGTGCCCGACCGGCTTTCCGGCGACGACGTGCCGGCGGTGCTCGAGGTCCGGGGCGAGGTGTACTTCCCGGTCGCACACTTCGAGGAGTTGAACGCCTCGCTCGTTGCGGCCGGCAAGGCGCCGTTCGCCAACCCGCGCAACACCGCCGCGGGCTCGCTCCGCCAGAAGGACCCGCGCGTCACGGCGTCCCGGCAGCTGCGCATGGTCGTGCACGGGGTAGGCCGGGTCGAACGCGGTCCCCACGTGACGGCACAGTCCGGCTGGTACGAGGTACTCCGGCGGTGGGGGCTGCCGACGGCGGCGCGCGCCGAGGTGGTGCCGGATCTCGTCGGCGTGCAGCGCTTCATCGAGAACTATCGCGAGCACCGGCACGACGTCGAGCACGAGATCGACGGCGTGGTGGTCAAGGTCGACGACCTCGCCCTGCAACGCCGGCTCGGTTCGACCAGCCGCGCCCCGAGGTGGGCGATCGCGTTCAAGTACCCGCCCGAAGAGGTGAACACCAAGCTGCTCGACATCCGGGTGAACGTGGGGCGCACCGGCCGGGTGACGCCCTTCGGGGTCATGGAGCCGGTCCGCGTCGCGGGTTCGACGGTCGAGATGGCGACGCTGCACAACGCCGACGAGGTGGCGCGCAAGGGTGTGCTGATCGGCGACACGGTCGTGCTGCGCAAGGCCGGCGACGTCATCCCCGAGATCGTCGGGCCGGTGGTCGGGCTGCGCGACGGCACGCAGCGCCCGTTCGAGATGCCGACGCACTGCCCTGCGTGCGGCACGCCGCTGCGTCCCGAGCGCGAGGGCGACAAGGACATTCGCTGCCCGAACAGCCGGTCCTGCCCGGCGCAGCTGCGCGAGCGGTTGTTCAGCCTCGCGGCGCGAGGTGCGCTCGACATCGAGGCGCTCGGTTACGAGGGCGCGGCGGCGTTGCTCGAGGCCGGCGTGCTCACCGACGAGGGTGATCTGTTCGACCTGGCGCCCACGGGCGAGCCCGACGAGGGAGCCCGCAGGCTCGCGACCGTTCCGTTCTACACGCGGGCTGCCAAGAAGAGCGACCCCCCCGAACGCGTCCAGGACGGCCGCACGCTGTCGGCCACCGGCGAGAAGCTGGTGGCGAACCTCGAGCGGGCCAAGTCGCAGCCGCTGTGGCGGGTGCTGGTGGCGTTGTCGATCCGGCACGTCGGCCCCACCGCGGCGCGGGCGCTGGCCGGGCACTTCGGCTCGCTCGACGCGATCCGTGCCGCGAGCGCCGACGAACTCGCCGCGGTCGAGGGGGTCGGCGGCGTCATCGCCGAGGCGTTGCGGGAGTGGTTCGCGCTCGACTGGCACGTGGCGATCGTCGAGAAGTGGGCGGCGGCGGGCGTCCGCATGGCCGACGAGTTCGACGAGTCGAGGCCGCGCACGCTCACCGGGCTGACGGTGGTCGTCACCGGTTCGATGCAGCGGCTCTCGCGCGACGAGGCGAAGGAAGCCATCCTGTCGCGCGGTGGCAAGGCCGCCGGCTCGGTGTCCAAGAAGACCGACTTCGTCGTCATCGGCGAGGGCGCCGGCAGCAAGGCCGAGAAGGCCGAACAGCTCGGCGTCGCGATCCTCGACGAAGCCGGGTTCGAGGTGCTGCTCGCCGAGGGTGCCGATGCCGCGCGCGGCGTCGCGCGCACGGGTGGTCAGGGGTAGCGCGCTCCGGCCGGCCAGCCGGCCGCTAGCCCGACACGACGGTCGCGGCGATCGCGGCGAGGTGCTGCAGCCGCAGCAGCTCGGCGGGCAGCCAGCGCAGGGCGGGACGTCCCAGCAGCAACGCGTGCTCGCCGAGCGGGGCAACGGCGAGTTCGGTACCCAGCCGCGACCAGTCCGGGGGGGCCCAGTCCTCGGCGGCGTCGAGCATGCGCACCGGAGCGGGCGGCCACCACGGCGCAGGCAACTCCTCCTCCTCGGGTGCCGCGCCGCCGCTGGCGATCACCTCGGCGACGCCGTCCTTCGGCTCGGCGAGCACGAGACCCCAGCCCGCGCGGAAGATCCGGCTCACCCCGTCGGCGAGCACGTGCAGCGGTTGCTCGGGCCGGCCGGCAAGGGCGTCGAGGAGCACCAGCTCGCGGTGCGGGTCGATCTGGCCGGCGTACGGGCGGATGGTCTCGACATGCACGCCCTCGACCGTGGCGGCGGCGGTGAGCAGGGAGTCGGCCAGCCGGTCGGGCGGCAGTTCGATGACCAGGTCGTCGACGGCCTTGCCCGGTGAGCGTTCGATGACGTCGACGCTGAGGATGTCGGCGCCCACTGCGCCGAGCGCCGATGCGACGGCGCCCAGGGCGCCGGGCCGATCCGGCAGCACGAGGCGCAAAAGGTACGACACGGGCTGGAGCCTTCCGGACGGACGTGACGGTTGGGTTACATACAGCCTGTGAGATCGCCCGGAAAAATGCGAGCGCAGTGCGATTTGGCGCGTCCGTAGACTGTCACGTCGTGCCTGACGCAACAGAATCCCCCGGCGGTAGCGGCCGGATCAGCCGCGAGGACGTCGCCCATCTCGCCCGCCTCGCACGGCTCGCGGTCACCGACGACGAACTGGACGTCTTCGCGGGGCAGCTCGACGTGATCCTCGGGTCGGTCGCGCGGGTCAGTGAGGTCGCCGCGGCCGACATACCGCCCACCTCCCACGCCGTGCCGATGACGAATGTGTTCCGCCCGGACGAGGTCCGGCCGTCCCTGCCGCGCGACGCCGTGCTCGCGGCAGCGCCCGCGGTGGAGGACAACAAGTTCCGGGTGCCGCGGATATTGACGGAAGAGGCCTAGGCCGATGACCCAGGTAACGGAAGAGGCCTAGGCCGATGACCCATGTAACGGAAGAGGCGTGATGACGGACCTGATCCGGCTCACCGCCGCCGAGACCGCGGCTGCCGTCGCGTCGGGAGAGGCCTCGGCCGTCGACGTCGCGCAGGCCCATCTCGACCGCATCGGCGCCGTGGACGGCGCGGTGCACGCGTTCCTGCACGTCGACACCGAGGGCGCCCTGCGCTCCGCGCGGGCCGTCGACGAGCGGCGCGCGGCCGGCGAGGCGCTCGGACCGCTCGCCGGCGTCCCGCTCGCGATGAAGGACGTCGTCGTCACGAAGGGCCTGCCGACCACTGCCGGTTCCCGCATCCTCGACGGCTGGCGCCCGCCGTACGACGCGACGATCACCAAGCGGATCAAGGACGCCGGCGTGGTCATGCTCGGCAAGACGAACATGGACGAGTTCGCCATGGGGTCGTCCACCGAGAACTCGGCGTACGGACCGACCCGCAACCCGTGGGACCTCAGCCGCATCCCCGGTGGCTCGTCCGGCGGTTCGAGCGCCGCGGTCGCCGCGTTCCAGGCCCCGCTGGCCATCGGCACCGACACCGGCGGTTCGATCCGGCAGCCCGCGGCGGTGACCGGGATCGTCGGGCACAAGCCGACGTACGGCGCGGTGTCACGGTTCGGGCTGATCGCGTTCTCGTCGTCGCTGGACCAGGCCGGTCCCTTCGGGCGCACGGTGCTCGACACGGCCCTGCTGCACGAGGTGATCGCCGGTTACGACCACTGCGACTCGACCTCGATCGACGGGCCGGTCGCGCCGGTCGTCGCGGCCGCCCGCGAGGGGGCCCGTGGCGACCTCGCCGGCGTCCGCGTCGGTGTCGTCCGCGAGCTCGGCGGTGAGGGGTACCAGGCGGGCGTGCTCGTGTCGTTCGAGGCGGCCGTCGACACGTTGCGCGGCCTCGGCGCCGAGGTCGTCGAGGTGAGCTGCCCGCACTTCGAGTACGCGCTCGCCGCCTACTACCTGATCGCGCCGAGTGAGTGCTCCTCGAACCTGGCGCGCTTCGACGGGGTGCGCTACGGCCTGCGGGTCGGCGACGACGGCGTCAACCCGCTCGAGGACGTCATGGCACTCACCCGCGAGGCCGGTTTCGGCCCCGAGGTGAAGCGCCGCATCATGATCGGCACCTACGCGCTGTCGTCCGGCTACTACGACGCCTACTACGGGCAGGCCCAGAAGGTCCGCACGCTGATCGCGCGTGACTTCACCGCGGCGTTCGAGAAGGCCGACGTGCTGGTGTCGCCCACCTCGCCGTTCGTCGCGTTCGGCATCGGCGAGCGGGTCGCCGACCCGATGGCGATGTACGTCAACGACCTGTGCACGCTGCCGGCCTCGCTGGCGGGAACGCCCGCGATCTCGGTCCCGTCGGGTCTCGCGGACGGCCTTCCGGTCGGCCTGCAGATCATGGCTCCGGCGCTGGCCGACGACCGTTGCTTCCGCGTCGGAGCGGCGTTCGAAGCCGCGACCGGAGTCATCCGGATTCCGGAGGTCGCCGCATGACCGTCAGCTACGAACAGGCGCTGTCCCGGTACGAGCCGGTGATCGGGCTCGAGACCCACGTCGAGCTCGGCACCGCGTCGAAGATGTTCTGCGGTTGCTCGACCGAGTTCGGGGCCGAGCCGAACACCCAGGTGTGCTCGGTGTGCCTCGCGCTGCCCGGCTCGCTGCCGGTGGCCAACGAGAAGGCGATCGAGTCGACCATCCGCATCGGCCTCGCGCTGAACTGCTCGATCGCCGCGTGGTGCCGCTTCGCCCGCAAGAACTACTTCTACCCGGACATGCCGAAGAACTTCCAGACCTCGCAGTACGACGAGCCGCTCTGCGTCGAGGGCTACCTCGACATCGAGGTCGACGGGCAGACGCACCGCATCGGCATCGAGCGGGTGCATCTCGAGGAGGACACCGGCAAGAACACCCACGTGGGGACGTCCGGACGCATCCACGGCGCGGACTACTCGCTCGTCGACTACAACCGTGCGGGCATCCCGCTCGTCGAGATCGTGACCAAGCCGGTGCCCGGCACCGGGGCCCACGCACCGGAGGTCGCGAAGGCGTACGTCGCCGCGGTGCGCGACATCCTGCGCACCCTCGGGGTCAGTGACGTTCGCATGGAGCAGGGTTCGTTGCGCTGCGACGTCAACACGTCGCTCAACCCGGTCGGGGCGTCCGAGTGGGGGACGCGCACCGAGACGAAGAACGTCAACTCGCTGCGCAGCGTCGAGCGGGCGGTGCGCTCCGAGATCCTGCGGCAGGCCGAACTGCTCGATGCGGGCCAGCGCATCAAGCAGGAGACCCGGCACTTCTCGGAGACCACCGGCGACACCCGTCCGGGACGCAGCAAGGAGGAGGCGACCGACTACCGGTACTTCCCCGAGCCCGACCTCGTCCCGATCGCACCCGACCCGGCGTGGGTGGCGCGGCTGAAGGGCGAGCTGCCCGAGCTGCCAGCCGCTCGGCGCGCTCGCTTCCGCGAGTCGCTCGGCGTGAGCGCCGACGACATGGTGCAGATGACGAACGCGGGCGTGGTCGACCTGGTCGCGCAGACCGTCGAGGCCGGCGCGCCGGTGGGTGAGGCCCGCAACTGGTGGCTCGGCTACCTGGCGCAGAAGGCGAACGAGGCCGAGATCGACGCCGCCGACCTCGGTGTCGACCCGGCGCAGGTGGCGCGGCTCGTCGAGCTCGTGGCGGCGGGCACGCTGTCGACGGCGCTTGCCCGGCAGGCCGTCGACGGTGTGCTCGAGACCGGTGCCGACGTCGACACCGTCGTCGCCGAACGTGGGTTGAAGGTCGTTTCCGACACCGGCGCGCTCGAGCAGGCCGCGGACGAGGCGATCGCGGCCAACCCCGGCATCGCCGAGAAGGTCCGCGGCGGCAAGCTGCCTGCGGTCGGTGCGCTCGTCGGTGCGGTGATGAAGGCGACCCGGGGTCAGGCCGATGCGGCGGCCGTCCGGTCCATCCTGCTCGAACGCCTCGGGGTCTCCGAGTAAGCCGTCGCTTCCCCTCTCCGATGACCAGATTCGGGGCGGATTTCCGGTCAATCCGGAGGGGAAGCGGGATGCTCGCGGCGGTGGCGCCTGACCTACCCCGACGGTCGCCGGGAGCACCGGCTGGCCGACCGAGCGCATCGTCGGCGGCGAGCACCCGACGCCTTCGAGCGCGGACGGGCGGGACGGTCCACCTCGCAGGCGCGGCAGCACCAGAGATCCGCGGCTGGGTGGTGGGTGTGGCTGCTCGGCGTCAGGACGGAGGCTTGCACCACGTCCCCGATGGGGTGACTCATCGAAGGGTTTGCGATCGTGCTGCGACATGTCTTGAGCGCGTTGGTTCTTGCCGGTGCGCTTTGCTCCGCGACCGCGACCGCGGCGCCCGCGACCGCGGCGCCCGCGACCGCAGCCAGGGCACCGATCAGCGCCGCTCGCGTCACGTTCTCCGATCGCGTCGGCGCGGGCCCGGACGAATTGCGAGCGGCGTATAACTTGACGGCCGCGGCTGAGCAAGATCACAACCAGCGTGTCTTCATCCTTACCAACGGCGTGCCGCGCGAGTTCGAGAGTGACGTCGCCGACTATCGCGACACGTACAACCTGGGCGTCTGCGATATAGCGAACGGATGCGTCCAGCAACTGAATTCCTGGGGCCGGATCGCACCATTGCCCGCAGATGTCGACGGAGTGGACGTGACCGCGCAGGCCGAGATGGTGTCCGCGATCTGCCCACGGTGCGGCATAACCATCATCAGCGGGCCTGCGGATCAGCACTTCCCGGCTGAAACTGAACTCAGCACGCTTCAGGCGCTGAAGGCCACATATGTCATCACGTCGGCGCAGGCGCCTGCTGCCCAGGGCGACAAGCTCGACGGCCTGCTCAACCGGGGCGTGGTGTACGCCGTTCCGAGTGGTACCGGCTTCTCGACCGCGCCGAGCTGGCCGGCGGTGTCGCCCTACAGCGTCGCGGTCGGCGTTACCTCGTTGCACGAGGCTTCAGGAACGACTCGCGGCTGGAGCGACGAGGCTTCGGCGACGTCGGGGTCCGGCTGTGCCGCCGCGGAGAACGACGTGATCGGCTGGCAGCCGCCAATTTCCGGCTGTATCAATCACCGGTTGCTCTCGGACCTGTCGGCGGTGGGCGATTCCGACACGGGAATCGGCGTTGCGACCTTCGAGGACGGCGCATGGGTGCAGCGAAGCCGGGCGGTCATGTCGGCTGCCATCGCGGCGGCCGCGGCGGCTCTGGTGCCGCGGCCGGGCGGAACGCAGATCCCCGGGGAGTACATCTGGCAGAACGAGCGCACGAACGTCCTGGCGTTCAATGATGTGACCGCTGGGCCGTCCAACGGCCCGTGTGGAGCACCCCTGTGCGACCCGGGCCCCGGGTGGGACGGCCCGACCGGATTCGGCACGCTCAACGGCACGGTCGGCCTGCGCCCGCCCGACGGCGGCAGCGGCTTCGCCAAGCTGCAATGGCTGCACAGCCTGCGCGATGGTTCGGACGACGGTTGCGTGGCCGGCCAGATCGCGGACGAGCCAGACGCCGTTGTCATTGCCGAATATGCCGACTGCGGCAAGGCTGGATATGACCAGCGGTGGCGCCTGCAACCGGTCACTGTCGGTGCCGGTACAGGTCGATACACGGCTTACCAGATTGTTCTGGTGCGCTCTGACCCGGACTACGACCGGTGCCTGACCGTGCAACCGCACGACGCTTCTCGTCCGAGCTCGGACAACGTCCTCATCGACAACTGCGCCGATTCCGACCTGTCCAGCCTGTGGCTGCTCGGCGTGGGCGATCAGGTCAAGAGCGTGCAACGTGAAGCTGACAAGGAACCGGTCAGCGTGCTCACTCTGGCAGGCGACGGCTCAGTGCAGGTGCAGAACTCCCGGTTCACTCCGAAGAGCATCAAGGCTTACCTGGATCAACAATGGGATTTCGTCGACGTGTAGGAGTTAGGCGAATGAGCCGGCAGGGAGGACCGCGTGCCGGTGCAGGCGACAGGTAGGCGCTAGCGGCCGTCCTGCGAGAGGGCCTGAGCGCGCTGCTGCGCGGCGCGCTCGACACGCGCCTTCTCGTCGTCGTCGAGCTTGCGGGTGTCGCGCAGCTCGACGAACGGCTCGACGTCCTCGGGCACTCCGGCGGTGATCATGCGCTGGTGCTGCAGCTCCGCGTTCACCTCGGCGCCCAGCAGGATCGCGATGTTGGTGATCCAGAGCCAGACCAGGAAGACGATCACGGTCGCAAGCGAGCCGTAGGTCTTGTTGTACGAGCCGGAGAAGGACACGTACACCGCGAACGCACCCGACGCGACGAGCCAGGCGATCACGGCGATGACGCCGCCGGGCGTGACCCAGATTGGCCCGTCCTGCTTGGCGTTGGGCGAGGCCCAGTAGAGCAGCGACAGCATCATGCTGACGATGATCAGCAGCACCGGCCACTTGGCGATGTCCCAGGCGGTGACGCCCGCGTTACCGACGCCGATCGCGCGCCCGACCTGGCGTGCCACCGAGCCGGTCAGGACGACCATGAGCGCGGTGATCACCAGCCCGAGCATCGTGGCGAGGGTGATGCCCAGGCGCACCGGCGCGGTACGCCAGATCGGGCGCCCCTCGTCGATGTCGTAGATCGCGTTCGTCGCTCGCATGAATGCCGCCACGTAGCCGGACGCCGACCAGATGGCGAGCAGCAGCCCGACGGCCGCGGCGATGCTGGCAGCGCCCTGGCGCCCCTGTACCTGCTCGATCACCGACTGCAGGAAGGTGCGCACCCCGCCCGGCGCGATCTGGGACACGTTGTCGAGGAACTTCTGGCTGGTGTTCTTGCCGAGAAAACCCAGGATCGACACCAGGACGAGCAGCCCGGGGAAGATCGCGAGGATGCCGAAGTAGGTGAGCGCCGCGGCACGGTCGGTGATGTCGTCGTGACTGAACTGCGTGAACGCGCGCCGCAGCGCAGCCCACCAGCCCGGTGCCGGGATGTCGGTGGGCCTGTCGGGTTGGGCCGGGTGCCGGACGGCGTGAGCGGTCATCGTGTACCTCCGATCGAGCGTGCACTGAATCTGCCCGCATGAGCTCGTCGCTAATCCCTGTGGTTGGGTTCGGGGGTGGCTGATCGGACGTCGCTCGCGCTCGGGCTGCTCGCCGGCGCGGTAGCCGACGCGGCGCTCGGGGACCCGCGGCGGGCCCACCCGGTGGCCGCCTTCGGCATCGGCGCCGCGGCGCTCGAACAGCGGATCTGGCGCGACTCTCGCCTGGCGGGAGCCGGGTACGCAGCCCTCTGCGTCGGTGCCGCCGTGGCACTGGGCCACGTCCTGGAGCGGTTCCCGCGAGCGCGCCCAGCCTCCGTCGCCGTCGCCACCTGGGCGGTGGTCGGCGGCACCTCCCTGCGCCGCGAGGCGGCGGCGGTGCACCGGCTCCTCACCCTCGGTGACCTCGCCCGGGCCCGGGTGCGGGTCACGCACCTCGTGGGCCGGGACCCCTCGGCCATGGACGAATCCGAGGTCGCGCGGGCCGTCGTCGAGTCGGTGGCCGAGAACACCTCGGACGCGGTCGTCGCGCCGCTGCTGTGGGGCGCGGCGTTCGGTATCCCCGGGCTGCTGGGTTACCGCGCCGTGAACACGCTGGACGCCATGGTCGGGCACCGCTCGCCGCGATACGCCCGCTTCGGCTGGGCGTCCGCCCGGGCGGACGACCTGGCGAACCTGGTGCCGGCCCGGGTGACCGCCACTCTCGTCGCGGTTCTCAGCGGCCGTCCGCGCGAGGTGTGGCGGGTCGTGCAAGCCGGTGCACGCCGGCATCCGAGCCCGAACTCCGGCTGGTGCGAGGCGGCCTTCGCCGGTGCGCTAGAGCTGCGACTGGGTGGCACGAACGTGTACTCCGGCAGGATCCAGCGGCGGCCCGTCCTCGGCGACGGGAAGCCGCCGGTGGCGGACGACATCCCGCGCGCCTCGGAACTGGCGGCGCGCACGACGGCGGCGGCGGCGCTGCTGGCCGCGGCGGTCGCGGTGGTGCGGCGGTGAAGGGATCGCTGCTGGTCGCCGGTACGACGTCGGACGCCGGCAAGTCGGTGCTCACCGCGGGCATCTGCCGGTGGCTCGCGCGGCAGGGTGTCAAGGTCGCGCCGTTCAAGGCGCAGAACATGTCGCTGAACTCGATGGTCACGGCGGACGGCGCCGAGATCGGCCGCGCACAGGCCATGCAGGCCGCAGCCGCGGGCATCGAGCCCGAGGCTGCGATGAACCCCGTGCTGCTCAAGCCGGGCAGCGAGCTGCGTTCGCAGGTCATCCTGCTCGGCAGACCGATCGCCGACGTCGACGCGCTGAACTACCGCGATCTCAAACCGATGCTGCAGCAGGCGGTTCTGGACGCATATGCCGACCTGCGTTCGCGGTTCGACGTGGTGGTGTGCGAAGGAGCCGGCAGCCCGGCCGAGATCAACCTGCGTGACCGTGACCTGGCCAACATGGGGCTGGCCCGTGCGCTGGACCTGCCGACGATCGTCGTCGGCGACATCGACCGTGGGGGAGTGCTCGCGGCGATGTTCGGCACGCTCGCACTGCTCGCTCCCGAGGATCAGGCCCTCGTCGCCGGCTTCGTGGTCAACAAGTTCCGTGGTGACGTGCGGCTGCTGCAGCCCGGGCTGGACGAGCTGACCGCGCGCACCGGCCGTCCGGTGCTCGGTGTGCTGCCGTGGCTCGGCGGGCTGTGGCTCGACGTCGAGGACTCGCTCGACCTCGAGTCCCGGCCGCGCGAGTCGCTGCCGCCGGTCGGGCACGAGACGCTGCGAGTGGCGGTGATCCGGCTGCCGCGGCTGTCGAACGTCACCGACATCGACGCGCTCGCGTCGGAGCCCGGCGTCGTGGTGCGGCTGGTGACGTCGCCGGACGGGATCCAGGACGCGGACCTGGTGCTGATCCCGGGCACGCGTTCGACGGTCGCCGACCTCGAGTGGCTGCGCTCGACGGGGCTGGCCGATGCGATCACCCGCCGAGCGGCCGGTGGCGGCCAGACGATCGGGGTCTGTGGCGGCTTCCAGATGTTGGCACACACCATCGACGACGAGGTCGAGAGCCAGATGGGGACGGTCGCGGGGCTCGGCCTGCTGCCGGTGCGGTTCACGTTCGCTGCCACGAAGACCCTCGCCCGCCCGCGCGGTGTCGCGCTCGGCGAACCGGTCGAAGGCTACGAGATCCACCACGGCGTCGGCACGGTCGAGGGCGGCGAGCCGTTCCTGGACGGGTGCACCGCCGGCCCGGTGTGGGGGACGACCTGGCACGGCGTGTTCGAGAACGACGGCTTCCGCCGCGCGTTCCTCACCCAGGTGGCCGCGTCCGCCCGGCGCCGATTCGTCCCGGCACCGGACACCTCGTTCGCCGGCCTGCGCTCGGCCCGCCTGGACGCCCTCGGCGACCTGGTCGCCGAGCATCTCGACACCGCCGCGCTCCTCCGCTTGATCGAGGGGGGCGCACCCGCGGGGCAGCCGACGGTGGTGTCGAGGCTGAGCTGACCGGGCAGGATCGGCCCCATGGATCAGCAACCCCTCGCGGTCTGGGGCCTCAGCACGACCAGCCTGGTGTTGTGGGCCGTCGCCGCGGCGGTCGTCCTGTCGGTACTCGCCGGGCTGATCGGGCGGGCACTCGTGCGCCGCGGCCTGCGGGAGCCGTTCGTGGTACGGCTGATCAACCGGGCGTCCGAGAACGTCGTCGACGTGATCAAGCGGCCCATCACGATCGCGGTGCTCGACGAGGTCGCCGAGGTGCTGCGGACCGGCCACTACACCCGCAACATCGCCGCGGCACTGCTCGAGAACCAGGCGGAGATCAAGCAGATGATCGCCGAGAAGATCAAGTCGGACCCGACGGCGGGGCGCATCGGGCTGCTGCCGTTCCACGACCGGATCATCAACGAGGCGAGCGAGACCGCGCTGCGTGTGTTGCTCGAGGTGCTCGCCGACCCGCGCACCGACGAACTCGTGTCGGACCTGCTTCGTGACAACATCACGCAGATCCGCGCCGCGGTGCGCGCGCGCCAGAACGAGTCGTGAACGCTGCGCTGCCAACCGTTCGTCATCCCCAGCCCGCTCTCCCGACCTCCATGATCAAGAGATCCCTGGCGTCGAATATCGACGGAATCGGCTCTTGATCACGGAGAAGGGAGGGGCGACCGGTCAGCGGTCCTCGAGATCCCCCTCGGTCTCGAGGTAGGCCGCGCGCAGCGCCGCGAGCGTTGCCGGATCGGGCTCGGCCCACAGCCTGCGGTCGGCCGCCTCGAGCAGCCGCTCGGCGATGCCGTGCAGCGCCCACGGGTTCGACTCCTGCAGGAACTTGCGAGTCCCGGGGTCGAGCACGTAGCTCTCGGTGAGCTTCTCGTACATCCAGTCCTCGACGACCCCGGCGGTGGCGTCGTAGCCGAAGAGGTAGTCGACCGTCGCCGCCAGCTCGAACGCGCCCTTGTAGCCGTGCCGCTTCATCGCCTCGATCCAGCGCGGGTTGACGACACGCGCCCGGAAGATGCGCGCGGTCTCCTCGCTCAACGAGCGGGTGCGCACCGAGTCGGGCCGCGTCGAGTCGCCGACGTAGGCACGGGGGGACGAGCCGGTGAGCGCCCGCACCGTCGCGATCATGCCGCCGTGGTACTGGAAGTAGTCGTCGGAGTCGGCGATGTCGTGTTCGAGGGTGTCGGTGTTCTTCGCGGCGACCGCGATCCGGCGGTACGCCGTCTCCATGTCGGTGCGCGCGTCGCGGCCGTCGAGCCCGCGGCCGTAGGCGAAGCCGCCCCACGCCGCGTACACCTCCGCCAGATCGGCGTCGTCGCGCCAGTTGCGCGCGTCGATCAGGGGCAGCAGGCCGGCGCCGTACGCGCCCGGCTTGGAGCCGAAGATGCGCGTCGTGGCGCGGCGCTCGTCGCCGTGCGTCGCGAGGTCGGCTTGCGCGTGCCCCCGCACGAAGTTGAGCTCGTGCGGCTCGTCCAGCCCGGCGACGAGCTGCACGGCGTCGTCGAGCATCGTCACGACGTGCGGGAAGGCGTCGCGGAAGAAGCCGCTGATGCGCACGGTGACGTCGATGCGCGGCCGGCCCAGTTCGTCGAGGGGCACGGGCTCGACCGACGAGACCCGGCGCGAGGCCTCGTCCCACACCGGACGGACGCCGAGCAGGGCGAGGACCTCGGCGATGTCGTCGCCCGCGGTGCGCATGGCCGACGTGCCCCACACCGACAGTCCCACCGAGCGGGGGAACTCGCCGGTGTCGGCGCGGTAACGCTCGATCAGCGAGTCGGCCATCGCCTGCCCGGTCTCCCAGGCCAGCCGGCTCGGCACGGCACGCGGGTCGACGGAGTAGAAGTTGCGGCCGGTCGGCAGCACGTTCACCAGACCGCGCAGCGGCGAGCCGCTCGGCCCGGCAGGCACGTAGCCGCCGTCGAGCGCGTGCAGCGTGTGGGCGATCTCGTCGGTCGTCGCCGCCAGCCTCGGCACCACCTCCGTCGCCGCGAACCGCAACACCGCCTCCACCGCCGCCGTGTCTGCCGGCGCCGCCGTTGCACGGACGAGCGCGGGCACGGTGGCGGCATCCCAGCCCGCGGCCTCCATGCCTTCGACGAGCCGGCGCGCGACGGCCTCGACGGCGTCCGCGTCGCCGCGCACGCCCGCGCCTTCGACCAGGCCGAGGGCCTCGCGCAGGCCGGGTAGCGCCTGCGCCTCGCCCGCCCACATCTGGCGCGCCCGCAGGATCGCGAGCACCAGGTTGACCCGCGCCTCGCCGGTCGGCGCCTCGCCGAGGATGTGCAGGCCGTCGCGGATCTGCGCGTCCTTGATCTCGCAGAGCCAGCCGTCGACATGCAGGATCAGCTCGTCGAACTCAGCGTCGTGCGGCCGGTCGGAGAGGCCGAGATCGTGGTCGAGCTTCGCGGCCTGCAGGAGCGTCCAGATCTGGGCGCGGACCGCGGGCAGCTTGGCGGGATCCATCGCCGCGATCTGCGCGTGCTCGTCGAGCAGCTGCTCGAGCCGGGCGATGTCGCCGTAGGACTCGGCCCGGGCCATCGGCGGAACCAGGTGGTCGACGAGCGTGGCGTGCGCCCGGCGCTTGGCCTGGGTGCCCTCGCCCGGGTCGTTGACGAGGAACGGGTAGACCAGCGGCAGGTCGGCGATGGCGGCGTCGGACGCACATGACGCCGAGAGCGCCGCGGTCTTGCCGGGCAGCCACTCGAGGTTGCCGTGCTTGCCGACGTGCACCATCGCGTGCGCGCCGAACTCGGCACGCAGCCAGAGATACGCGGCGAGGTAGTGGTGGCTCGGCGGCAGGTCCGGGTCGTGGTAGATCGCGATCGGGTTGGCACCGAACCCGCGCGGCGGCTGGACGAGCACCACCACGTTGTCGGCCTGCAGGGCGGCGAGGACGATCTCGCCGTCAGGGTTGCGGCTGCGGTCGACGTAGAGCTCACCGGGCGGCGGCCCCCAGTGCTGCTCGACCGCCGCGCGCAGGTCGTCCGGCAGCGTGCCGAACCAGTCGCGGTAGGTGGCGGCCGAGATGCGCACCGGATTGCCCTCGACCTGCGCGTCGGTCAGCCAGTTCTCGTCCTGGCCTCCCGCCGCGATGAGCGCGTGGATCAGGGCGTCGCCGTCCTGCGCGTCCAGGCCGGGCAGGTCGCCGACACGGTAGCCGGCCGCGCGCATGGCCTGCAGCAGCCGCACCGTCGACGCGGGTGTGTCGAGACCGACCGCGTTGCCGATGCGCGCGTGCTTCGTGGGGTACGCCGAGAGCATCACGACGACGCGTCGCTCCGACGGCGGCACGTGGCGCAGCCGCGCGTGGTTGACCGCGATGCCGGCCACGCGCGCGGCCCGCTCGGGATCGGCGACGTAGCTCGTCAGCCCGTCCGCGTCGGTCTCCTTGAACGAGAACGGCACGGTGATGAGCCGGCCGTCGAACTCGGGGATCGCGACCTGCGTCGCCGCATCGAGCGGCGTCAGGCCGTCGTCGCTGTCGAGCCAGTCCGCGTGGGACGACGTGAGGCACAACCCCTGCAGGATCGGCACGTCGAGCGCCGCGAGCGCGCCGACGTCCCACTCCTCGTCCGCCCCGCCGGCGCTGACGGCCGCGGGCAACGAGCCGCCGGCTGCGAGCACCGTCACGACGAGAGCGTCGGCCTGCGCCAGGGTCTCGAGCAGTTCCGGCGCGGCGGTGCGCAGCGACGAGCAGAACAACGGCAGCGCGCGCCCGCCCTTCGCCTCGATCGCGTCGGCGAGCGCGTGGACGAACGCGGTGTTCCCCGAGACCTGGTGCGCGCGGTAGTAGAGGACCGCGACGGTCGGTTCCGGCAGCTCGGGCCGGTCGGTCGCGGTGTCCGGCCGGTCGAGGCGGCCCCAGGTGGGCGTCGCCGCCGGTGGGTCGAACCCGAGCCCGGTCAGCAGCACCGCGTCGGACAGGAAGCGGTACAGCTGGGCAAGGTTGCCGGCGCCGCCCTGCGCGAGGTACTCGTGCGCCTCGGCCACCACGCCGCCGGGGACGGTCGAGAGCTTCATCAGCTCGGCGTCGGGTGCCGGCTCGCCGCCGAGGACGGCCACCGGCAGGCCGCTTGCGAGCACAGCGTCGAGCCCGTCCTCCCAGGCCCGCCGGCCACCGAGGATGCGCACGATGACCAGTTCGGCGCCGTCGAGCAGCGCAGGCAGCTCGTCGACCGCCGTGCGGGCGGGGTTCGCGAGCCGGTAACCGGCGCCGCTGGCGCGGGCGGAGAGCAGGTCGGTGTCGGAGGTCGACAGCAGCAGCACGTGGGGGGGCCAGCCTCTCGCGAGATCGGTGCGCACGAGGCCCTCGAACGCGCGGGCCAGGCGCCGAGTGCGACGGTCCCAGCGTCGCACACGGGGTTCGGGCGGTCGGGTCCGGCACGTACGCTTTGATCCGTGCTGCCAGCGGGGACGGTCGAGCGTCGGCGCCGCGACCTGTGTCCCGGTGCCCTGACCATGCACCCCGCGGCTGACGGCCGGCTGGCGCGGGTGCGCACGCCCGGCGGCCTCGTGACGCGGGGGCAGCTGCACGCCCTGGCGGCAGCGGCTCGCGAACTCGGCTCGGGCCGGCTCGAACTCACCTCGCGCGGGAACGTGCAGCTGCGCGGGCTGCGCGCGGGAGCCGAGGACGAACTCGGCAACCGGCTGGCCGGCGCGGGCCTGCTGCCGTCGGCCACTCACGAGCGGGTGCGCAACATCGTGGCCTCGCCGCTTGCCGGGCTGGACGCGCCGGTCCCGCTGGCCGCGACCGTCGATGCCCTCGACCGCGAGCTGTGCGCTCGCCTCGCCCTCGCCGACCTGCCCGGTCGCTTCCTGTTCGCGCTCGACGACGGCCGTGGGGACGTGGCCGCGCTGGGAGCGGACGTCACCGCGATCGTCCGCCCGGGCGGTGGGGTGGTCGAGGGTTTCGCCGTCGCCGACGTTCCCGCGGCCATGCTCGCCGTCGCCGAGGCGTTCCTCGTCGAGCGGGCGGTGCAGGGCCTGCCGGCGTGGCGGGTCGACGAGCTGGGCGGCGGTCGCGAGGCGCTCCGCACCCGCGTGCAGGTGGCGCTCGGCGCACGCGCCGCGGCCGTCGAGGTGCCCGCCCCGCCGCCCGCACCCGCTGGGCCGGTGCGCCAGCTGGACGGCCGCACCGCACTGGTTGTGCTCGCTCCGCTGGGCCGGCTCACGGCCGAGCAGATCGAGCGGATCGCCGATGAGGCGTCCACCGCCCGAATCACGCCGTGGCGCAGTGTCGTCATCCCGGACCTCGACGCGCCCGCGGGCGTCGCGGCCCGCTTGGCCGCGGTGGGGTTGGGCGTCGACGCGGGCTCCCGGTGGCGTGGAGTGAGTGCGTGCACCGGCCGCCCGGGGTGCGCGAAATCGCTCGCCGACGTGCAAGCCGACGCCGCAGCCGAACTGGGGCGCTGGCCGGGCCGGGTCGTGCACTGGAGCGGCTGCGAACGGCGCTGCGGACGGCCGCGCGACACGTCCGTCGACGTGGTCGCGACGAGCGATGGGTACCGGATCGATGAGTGACTACGTCCGCGACGGTGCCGAGATCTATCGGCAGTCGTTCGCGACGATCCGCGCGGAGGCCGACATCGCCCGGTTTCCCGACGACGTCAGCCGCGTGGTCGTGCGGATGATCCACGCCTGCGGCATGGTCGACCTCGCGGGCGACGTCGGGTACTCGCCCGACGTCATCGCCAAGGCGCGCGCCGCTCTCGATGCCGGGGCACCGATCCTGTGCGACGCGAACATGGTCGCGAGCGGCATCACCCGCCCGCGCCTGCCGGCCGGCAACGAGATCGTGTGCACGCTGTCCGACCCGCGGGTGCCTGACATCGCCGCGCGCATCGGCAACACCCGCTCGGCGGCGGCGATCGACCTCTGGCTCGATCGCCTCGACGGCGCCGTGGTCGCCGTCGGCAACGCGCCCACGACGCTGTTCCGCCTGCTGGACCTGATCGCCGAGGGCGCGCCGCGTCCGGCTGCGGTCATCGGGACGCCGGTGGGTTTCATCGGCGCGGCCGACTCGAAACTCGCACTCGCAACCGCGGACCTCGAACATCTGGTGGTGCACGGGCGCCGTGGCGGCAGCGCGATGGCTGTGGCCGCGGTGAACGCGATCGCGAGTGAGGCCGAGTGACCGGCGTGGGCGTCCTGTACGGCGTCGGTCTCGGCCCCGGCGATCCCGAGCTGGTGACGGTCAAGGCCGCGCGGCTGATCTCCGCCGCCGAGGTGATCGCCTACCACTGCGCCCGGCACGGCCGCTCGATCGCGCGCTCGATCGCCGAGCCCTACCTGCGCGCGGGACAGATCGAGGAGCAGCTGGTCTATCCGGTCACGACCGAGACCACCGACCATCCCGGCGGCTATGCGGGCGCCATCGCGCAGTTCTACGAGGCCGCTGCGGCCCGGCTCGCGGTGCACCTCGACGCGGGGCGAGACGTCGTGCTGCTCGCCGAGGGTGACCCGCTCTTCTTCAGCTCGTACATGCACATGCACAAGCGTCTCGCCGACCGGTTCGAGACCCGCATCGTCCCGGGAATCACGTCGGTGAGTGCGGCCTCGGCGGCCGTGGGCACTCCGCTCGTCGAGGGCGACGAGGTTCTCACCGTCCTGCCCGGCACGCTGCCGCCGGACGTGCTGGCCGAACGCCTCCGGCTCACCGACGCCGCTGCGATCATGAAGGTGAGCCGGCACTTCGCCGGTATCCAGGACGCGCTCAAGCAGGCCGGCCGGCTCGACGACGCGCACTACGTCGAGCGGGCGTCCACGCCCGAGCAGCGGACCGCGCCGGCCGCCGAGGTCGACGCGCAGGACGTGCCGTACATGGCGCTCGTCCTCGTGCCGGGGGTCCAGGCAGCCGGAGCGCTCGAGCCGCGGCATGCCACGGGCGGGCGCGATGCGCACACCGGCCGGGTCGACGTCGTCGGGCTCGGGCCGGCAGGTCGCGACTGGTTGACGCCGCAGGCCGCGGCCGTGCTCTCGGCCGCCGACCACGTCGTGGGATACACGCCGTACGTCGACCGCGTGCCGCCGAACCCGCGCCAGCAGCGGCACGGCAGTGACAACAAGGTCGAGTCCGAGCGGGCCGAGTTCGCTCTCGACCTGGCGCTGCGCGGGGCGCGGGTCGCAGTGGTGTCGTCCGGCGACCCGGGTGTGTTCGCGATGGCGAGCGCGGTGCTCGAGGTGGCGGCCGAGCCGCGCTACGCGGGGGTCGAGGTCGCGATCGTCCCCGGACTCACGGCGGCGCAGGCAGTCGCCGCGCAGGCCGGCGCCCCGCTGGGTCACGACTTCGCGACGATCTCGCTGTCCGACCGGCTCAAGCCGTGGCCGGTCGTCGCGCGGCGGCTCGACGCCGCGGCAGCGGCCGACCTGGCGATCGCGATCTACAACCCGGCATCGACGTCGCGGCGGCAGCAGCTCGCCGACGCGCGCGAGGTCCTGCTGCGCCATCGCTCGCCCGACACGCCTGTTGTGGTGGGCCGGGCCGTCGGTTCGGACGAACAGTCGGTGCAGGTCACCACGCTCGGGGCACTCGACCTCGACAGCATCGACATGCGCTGCCTGTTGATCGTCGGCTCGTCGCAGACCCGGGCCGTCCCGGGCCCACACGGGAGCACCCGGGTCTTCACCCCGCGACGCTATCCAGCCACGCCGTAGCGGCCTCGACGGTCGCTACCACCGGCACTCCGGGCGGCAGCGGGGGCCGGTCGACCACGACGACCGGGATGCGCCGCTCGCGCGCGGCGACGGTCTTGGCGCGCGTCATCGGGCCGCCGCTGTCCTTCGTCACGAGCAGCACGACACCGTGCTCGTCCATCAGCGCGCCCTCGCCCTCGACGGTGTACGGACCCCGGTCGAGCACCAGGGACATGCGCCGGGGCAGCGGCGCAGCGGGTGGGTCGACGGTGCGGACGAGATGCCGGTGCGATCCGTCGGCGGCGAAGGCGGCGAGGTCGCGCCGCCCGGTCGTCACGAACACGCAGCCCGGTGGAGCCGCCGCGGCGGCGGCGGCCGCGCTTGCGATGTCCGGTACGCGGTGCCAGTCGTCGCCGGGCTCCTCGGTCCAGCCCGGACGCCGCAGCACGAGCAGCGGCACGCCGCTGCGGCCCGCGGCCTGCGCCGCGTGCGCCGACATCGTCGCGGCGAACGGGTGCGTGGCGTCGACGACCGCGGCGATCTGCTGATCGCGCAGGTATGTCACGAGGCCGTCCACCCCGCCGAAGCCGCCGATGCGGACGTCCCCGACCGGCAGCGCAGGATCGCGCACCCGGCCCGCCAGCGACGAGGTGATCGCGAACCCCGGCCGGTCGATCAACCCAGCGGCGAGCGAGCGGGCCTCGCCCGTCCCGCCGAGGATCAGTACCCGCACCCGGCGACCCTACTGACCCGGGTGCGCCAGACTGACAACTGTGTCGACGGAGGCGGGCGGACCGGGTGGACGTGGCGCCCTGCGCTACGGCTGGACGACTGGTGCCTGCGCGACGGCGGCGACGAAGGCGGCCTACACCGCGCTGCTGACCGGCGAGTTCCCGGACCCCGTGGCGATCACGCTGCCGCGCGGGCAGACGCCGTCGTTCGCGCTCACCCGGCAGCGGGTCGTCGTCGACGAGGCCGCCGCGTCGATAACCAAGGACGCCGGCGACGACCCGGACGTCACCCACGCAGCGGTGATCACCGCGACGATCCGCCCCGGTGCGCCGGGCTCGGGGGTGGTCTTCGTCGCGGGCGACGGCGTCGGGACCGTCACCAAGCCCGGCCTGCCGCTCGACGTCGGCGAGCCCGCGATCAACCCGGTGCCGCGGCGGATGATGCGCGAGGTGGTCGCGTCGGTCGCGGCGGAGCACGGCGGAACCGGCGACGTGGTTGTCGAGATCTCGGTCGACGGTGGCGGCGAGCTCGCGAAGCGCACCTGGAACCCGCGCCTCGGCATCCTCGGCGGCATCTCCATCCTGGGCACGACCGGCGTCGTGGTGCCCTATTCGTGCTCAGCCTGGATCGACAGCATCCGGCGCGGGATCGACGTGGCGCGCGCCGTCGGCGTCCAGCACGTGGCGGGGTGTACCGGCAGCACGTCCGAGGACACGGTGCGCCGGCTCTACGGCCTGCCCGACGAGGCATTGCTCGACATGGGCGATTTCGCCGGCGCCGTCCTGAAGTACCTGCGGCGCCATCCCGTTGCGCGCCTCACCATCGCCGGTGGCATCGGCAAGCTCTCGAAGCTGGCCGCCGGCCATCTCGACCTGCATTCGGGACGGTCGCAGGTCGACCTGCCGGGCCTTGCCGCGCTCGCCGCGGATCTCGGCGCCGACGCCGGCCTCGTCGAGCGGATCGGTGCGGCGAACACCGCTCTCGACGCGCTGCAGCTCAGCCAGGCAGCGGGGGTCCCCCTTGGCGACGCGGTCGCCGAAGCCGCGCGCGCCGAGGCGCAGGCGGTGCTGCGCGAGGCGCCGGTCGCCGTGGACGTCGTCGTGATCGACCGGGCAGGTGCCGTGGTCGGCCGGGCCGGCTGAGCCCGGCTGGCCCCCCGAGCCCGAGATACGCGCTGGCGCGCCGCGGCGCGTGCCCATCATGCTCGCGGCATGACCCAACCGATCGATCTACCCGCCGCGCTCGGCACCTTCGACGAGCTGTGGAGCCCGCGCATCGTCACCGCGGTGAACGACTACGACGTCCGTATCGCCAAGGTCGAGGGCGAGCACGTGTGGCACGTCCACGAGGGCACCGACGAGTTCTTCCTCGTCCTTGACGGCGAGCTGCACATCGCGCTGCGCGAGGCGGGCACCGAGCGATCGGTGACCCTCGCGCGGGGTGCGGTGTACGTCGTCGCCAAGGGCATCGAGCACAAGCCGTCTGCTCCGGGCGGCGCCGCGATCCTGATGTTCGAGCCGACGGGAACCCTGTCCGTCGGCGACCGGCACGACGACGTGCCCGGGCACGTCGACGCGACGACCGGGCACGCCCTCTAGGGGCTGTCAGCCACTCTCAGTCCGGTCGCGAGCCGGCGAGTAGAGATGGCTGTCGCGGAACCCCTCGGCCGCGAGCACCGGGCCGACGATGATCACCGCGGTGCGACGGATGCCGGCCGCGCCCACTGCGGCGGCGATGTCGGCGAGCGTGCCGCGCAGCACCGTCTCGTTCCGGCGGCTGGCGTGCGCGACCACGGCCGCGGGGCAGCCGGCCCCGTAGTGGGGGACGAGCTCGGCCACGACGTCCGCCATCCGCTGCACCGCGAGGTGCAGGACCAGGGTCGCGCCCGTGGCAGCGAGCGAGCCGAGTTCCTCGCCGGGCGGCATCGGGGTGGCCTGTGCGGCGATCCGCGTCAGGATCACGCTCTGCCCGACGCCGGGAACGGTGAGCTCGTGCCCGAGCGCCGCCGCCGCGGCGGCGAAGGCCGGCACACCCGGCGTGATGTCCCACGGGACGCCCACCGCGTCCAGGCGGCGGGTCTGCTCGGCCACCGCGCTGAAGATTGACGGGTCGCCCGAGCAGAGCCGGGCCACGTCCGCGCCCCGCGCCTGCGCCTGCGTCAGCTCGGCGACGATCTCGTCGAGGGTCAGGTCAGCCGTGTCGACGATCCGGGCACCCGCTGGGCAGTGCGCCAGCACCTCCGGCGGTACCAGGCTGCCGGCATGCAGGCAGACCGGCGACGACGAGATCAGCTGCACCGCGCGCAGCGTGAGCAGGTCGGGAGCGCCGGGCCCGGCACCGATGAAGTGCACGGTCATCGCCGGTAGCTCCACTGCGTGACGGGCATCGCCGGGCGCCAGCCCGAGAACCGCCCGACCGGTTCGGCGCGCTGCACGGCAAGCCGCGTGAGCGAGCCTCCGAGCCGTGCGTGCCAGCCCGCGAGCGCCGACTCGCTCTCGACCGTGACGGCATCGGCGACCAGCCGCGCGCCCGGCCGAAGCGCTTCGACACACGCCTCGAGCACGCCGGGGACGCTCACCGCCCCGCCGAGGAAGATCGCGTCAGGTGCCGGCAGGCCGGCGAGCGCCTCGGGCGCCGGACCCGGCACGACCTGCAGGCCGGGCACACCCAGTGCAGCCGCGTTGCGCAGGATCCGCTGGCACCGATCGGCGCGCGGCTCGATCGCGATCGCGCGGCTGGCGGGATGCACTCGCATCCACTCGATGCCGACGCTGCCCGAACCGGCGCCGACGTCCCACAGCAGCTGCCCGGGCACCGGGACGAGGGCCGCCAGCGCGAGCGCCCGCACCTCGCGCTTGGTCAGCTGTCCATCGGTCTCGAACGCGTCGTCGGGCAGCCCGGGGGTGCGGGGGAGCACGACCGTGCCCGGCTCGGCGACGCACTCGACCGCGAGGATCGTGAGGTAGTCCTGCCCGCTGAGGTCGTACGCCCGGGCGGTCGTGCGCCGGATCTGCTCGCCGTCGCCGCCGAGTCGCTCCAGCAGGGCCACCGGGCTGTCGCCGTACCCGGCGTCGGTGAGCATCCTGCTGACCTCCGCCGCGGCGCCGTCCGCACTGAGCAGGACGAGCAGCCGCCGCCCCGGCGCCAGCGCCGCGAGCACGGTCTCGTGCGCCCGGCCCACCAGGCTCACCACGTCGACGTGCTGCAACGGCCAGCCGAGACGGGCACAGGCGAGCGACATGGACGACAGTGCCGGCAGGATCCGTACCCGCTCTGCGCCGGCAAGTTCCATGACGCGGGAGCCGACGCCGTAGAACGTCGGATCACCGCTCGCGAGGATCGCGATCCGCCGGCCGGAGTGCGCGGCCAGCAGCTCCTCGACCGCGGGCAGCATCGGGGTCGTCCACGCCACCCGCTCGGCGGTGAAGGACTCGTCGAGCAGCCGGAGCTGGCGGTTGCTGCCGGCGAGCACCTCGGCCTTCCGCAGCGCCTCGAGCGCCGTCGCCGACAGCCCGGGCAGCCCGTCGGCGCCGATGCCGACGACGGTGACCATGCTGTGACCCACGCGGTGCAGTCTGCCGTGAGCTGCGGCCCGGCGGCCCATCGCCCGGCGTGTGAGAGCATCTGGCAGTCGGATGCAGAGGAACACCGGTGCAGGGCGGCTCGCACGAAGCGGCCCGAGTCCGGGGCGGTCGCGCCACTGTGACCGGCGGACGGCTCGTTCGAGCCGCCGGCCGGGAGCCAGGACATCGGCATCCGTGCCACCGGTCGCACGGCCGGTGGTCGTCGCCGTCAGCGGGCGCGCACACCCGCTGGGTTCGGAGGGTCCGGCGCGTGACGCCATTCCCGTTCAGCGCGGTGGTCGGCATGGACGACATGCGGCTGGCGCTCGTCCTCAATGCGGTGTCCCCGGCCATCGGCGGCGTCCTCGTGCGCGGAGAGAAGGGCACCGCGAAATCGACGGCGGTCCGGGCTCTGGCTGCCGTGCTGCCGCCGGTCGCGGTCGTGGCCGGCTGCCGGTTCGCGTGCGACCCGGCAGCGCCCGACCCGCAGTGCCCGGACGGCCCGCACGGGGCGGACGAGCCCGGTCTGGTGCGCCGGGCCGCGCTGGTCGAACTGCCGGTCGGCTCGAGCGAGGACCGCCTCGCCGGCTCGCTCGACATCGAGCGCGCGCTGACCGAGGGCGTCAAGTCCTTCGAGCCCGGCCTGCTCGCCGCGGCGCACCGCGGCGTGCTCTACGTCGACGAGGTCAACCTGCTGCACGACCACCTGGTCGACCTGCTGCTCGACGCGGCGGCGCTCGGCACGAGCTACGTCGAACGCGAGGGGGTGTCGGTGCGGCATGCCGCACGGTTCCTGCTCGTCGGCACCATGAACCCCGAGGAGGGCGAGCTTCGCCCGCAGCTCCTGGACCGGTTCGGGCTCACCGTCGAGGTCGCCGCACCGCGCGAGCCGGAACTGCGCGCCGAGGTCGTCCGCCGCCGGATGGCCTACGACGCCGACGCCGGCACGTTCGCAACGCGTTTCGCCGCCGAGGAGCAGGCGCTCGCCGACGCGATCGTCGCCGCGCGCCAGCTGCTGCCGTTCGTCGACATCTCGGACGGCGCCCTCACCCGGATCGCGACCGTGTGCGCGGCCTTCGGCGTGGACGGGCTGCGTGCCGACATCGTCACCGCGCGGGCCGCGGTCGCGCACGCCGCCTGGCAGGGCCGCGGCAGCGTGACCGACGACGACATCCGGGTGGCGGCTCGCCTCGCGCTGCCGCACCGGCGCCGGCGCAACCCGTTCGATGCGCCCGGGTTCTCGGACACGGACGAGCAGCAGCTCGAGGACGCTCTGCGCGACCCCGCCGGGCCGGCACCCGAGCCCGAGCCCGATCCGGACGGCCCCGGCGGCGGCCCGCCGCCGCCTCCCCCACCTCCCCCACCCAATTCCCTTGATCAACAGATGTCCTCGGTCGATAGTCGACCGGATCGATCTGTTGATCAGGTGGAGGGTGGGGCGGGCCCGACGGACGGTACGGGTGTGCCTGTGCGGGAGCAGACCGCCGCACCCTCCGGTCTCTTCCGGGCGCGGCGTCTCGAGGTCCCCGGTCTCGGTGCCGGCGCCGCCGGTCGGCGCTCGCGCGCCGAGACCGAGTACGGCCAGGTGATCGGAGCGGTCCGCCCACCCGGTGCCGTCCACCACCTGCATCTCGCCGCGACGATCGCCGCGGCCGCGCCGCACCAGCGGGCTCGCGGCCGGGGTGACGCCCCCGGCTTGCTGCTGCGCCGCGACGATCTGCGTGCCGCCCGGCGTGAAGGCCGAGAGGGCAACCTGGTCCTCTTCGTCGTCGACGCCAGCGGTTCGATGGCCGCGCGCAGTCGGATGAGCGCGGTGAAGGGCGCGGTGCTGTCGCTGCTGCTCGACGCTTACCAGCGCCGCGACAAGGTCGGCCTGATCACGTTCCGGGGCGATGACGCCGAGCTGACGCTGCCGCCGACCTCGTCGATCGAGGCAGCCGCGGCCCGGCTCACCGCGCTGCCCACCGGCGGCCGCACCCCGCTGGCGGCCGGCCTGCTGCGCGCGCATCACACGCTCACCGTCGAGCGGTTGCGCGATCCGTCGCGCCGCGCGTTGCTCGTCGTCGTCACGGACGGCCGCCACACCCGGGGCGGCCAGCCGGCGCCGGCCGCCGCGCTGCTGGCGCGCGACGGTGTTGCGAGCGTGGTCGTCGACTGCGAGTCGGGGCCGGTCCGCCTCGGCCTCGCCGCCGACCTCGCGCTCGCGCTGGGCGGCCCGTGCCTGCAGCTCGGCGAACTCGCGGCGGGCGATCTAGCCGACTCCGTCCGCGCGCTGAAGGGAGCGGCCTGATGCCCCAAGGAGTGCCGGCGGTCGTGCCCGAGGACGGGCTGACCACTCGCCAGCGCCGCAACCGCCCCCTGCTGATCGTCCACACCGGCGAGATGAAGGGTAAGTCGACAGCCGCGTTCGGCCTCGCGCTGCGAGCGTGGAACCAGGGCTGGCCGATCGGCGTGTTCCAGTTCGTCAAGAGTGCGAAGTGGCGCGTGGGTGAGGAGTCCGCGTTCCGCGCACTGGGCCGCCTGCACGAGCAGACCGGAGAGGGGGCGCCGGTGGCGTGGCACAAGATGGGCGAGGGCTGGTCGTGGATCCAGCGCGGGGACACCGAGGACCACGCCCGCGACGCGCGTGACGGTTGGGCGCAGATCAAGCGCGATCTCGCGGCCGAGACGTACGGCTGCTACGTGCTCGATGAGTTCACCTACCCGATCGCCTGGGGCTGGATCGACGTCGAGGACGTCGTGACGACGCTGCGCGAGCGGCCCGGGCACCAGCACGTGATCGTCACGGGTCGCCGCGCTGACCCCGCGTTGATCGAGGCCGCGGACCTCGTCGTCGAGATGACGAAGATCAAGCATCCGATGGACGCCGGTCAGAAGGGCCAGCGCGGCATCGAATGGTGACTATTCCGAGGGTGGTCGTCGCAGCCCCGGCCAGCGGCTCCGGCAAGACGTCGGTGGCCACCGGCCTGCTCGCGGCGTTCCGTGCCCGCGGTCTGATCGTGTCCCCGCACAAGGTGGGCCCGGACTACATCGATCCGGGCTACCACGGCCTCGCCGCCGGTCGGCCGGGGCGCAATCTCGACCCGTGGCTCGTCGGTGAGCCGCGCGTGGCACAGCTGTTCGCGCACGGTGCGAGCACGCCGCAGCCGGCCGACGTGGCCGTGGTCGAAGGCGTCATGGGGCTGTTCGACGGCGCGATCGGCATGGGCATCTTCGCCTCGACGGCGCACGTCGCCGAGCTGTTGCAGGCGCCGGTCATCCTCGTGGTCGACACCACCGGCATGGGCGGATCCGTGGCTGCGCTCGTCCACGGGTTCCTGACCTTCCGCCCCGACGTCCGCATCGGCGGCGTGATCCTCAACCAGGTCGGCAGTGGCCGGCACGCGATGCTGCTCGCCCGGGCCCTCGAGGAGGCAGGCGTTCCCACGCTCGGCGCCATCCACCGCCAGGACGAGCTCGCGACCCCGTCGCGGCACCTCGGCCTGGTGCCGGCCGCCGAGCGGACGGCAGCGGCCGAGGCGACCGTCGCGGCGCTGGGCAGGGTCGTCGCCGACAGCGTCGACCTCGACGCCGTGCTCGCGCTCGCGCGCTCGGCGCCGCCGCTGGACGTCGAGCCGCTGATGCCGGGGAACCTGCTGGCCACAAGCAGCCCCGACGCCCAGGTGCGGGTCGCCGTCGCGGCCGGGGCGGCCTTCACGTTCGGCTACGCCGAGCACGTCGAGCTGCTGCACGGCGCCGGCGCCGAGGTCGTCATGTTCGACCCGATCACCGACGCGTCGCTGCCGGCCGACATCGACGGCGTCGTCATCGGCGGCGGGTTCCCCGAGGCGTACGCGGAGGCGCTGTCGGACAACGAGTCGATGCGGCGCTCGGTCGCGGGCGCCGTCCGCGGGGGTGTGCCCGTCGCCGCCGAGTGCGCTGGCCTGTTGTACCTCGCCAACCACCTCGACCGGCGTCCGATGTGCGGGGTGCTCGACGCCGACGCCGTCATGACGCCGCGGTTGACGCTCGGCTACCGAGAGGCGGTCGCCGCGACCGACTCGGTGCTCGCCCTGGCCGGGACCAGGGTGCGCGGCCACGAGTTCCACCGCACGGCGTGCACCCCCCCGGCCGGCGCGCCCCCCGCCTGGCACTGGCGCGCGGGCGAGGCCTCGGTCAGCGAGGGCTTCGCCGGCGGCAACGTGCACGCCTCGTACCTGCACCTGCACTGGGTGGGCGTTCCGGGGATCGCCGACCGGTTCGTCGCCGCCTGCGCCGAGGCGAGGGACGCGTGACGGGGGACGCGCTGCTCACCCACCACGGCGACCGTGACGCGGTTCCGGGGCTCGTCGACCTCGCCGTGAACGTCCGGGCGGGGACGCCGCCGGGCTGGTTGCGCGAGCTGCTCGCCACGATCGATCCGGCTCGCTACCCCGACCCGTCCGCAGCGCTCACCGCGGTCGCGCGCCGCCACGGACGCGCCCCGGACGAGGTGCTCATGACCGCGGGCGCTGCCGAGGCGTTCGTCCTGCTCGCCCGTGCGCTGTCGCCGCGGCACGCGGTGGTCGTCCACCCGCAGTTCACCGAACCCGAGGTCGCGCTGCGGGCCGCGGGTCACCGCGTCGAGCGGGTCGTGCTGCGCGAGCCGTTCGTCCTGCACGCCGAGGACGTTCCCGAGTCCGCGGACCTCGTCGTCGTCGGCAACCCCACGAATCCGACGTCGGTGCTGCACCCCGCCGCGACGCTGCGCGCCCTTGCCCGGCCCGGGCGGGTGCTGGTCGTCGACGAAGCCTTCGCCGACTGCGTGCCCGGCGAGCCCGAGTCCCTCGCCCCCGCGTCCGACCTGCCTGGAGTACTGGTCGTTCGCAGCCTGACGAAGACCTGGGGCCTGGCCGGGCTGCGCGTCGGATACCTCCTCGGTGCATCGCAGCTGCTGGCGCGCCTCGCGGGGGCGCAGTCGCGGTGGGCGGTGTCGTCGCCGGCGCTGGCCGCCGCCGCCGCGTGCAGCGAGCCCGCTGCTGTCCGCGAAGCGGCCGGCTGGGCGGCGGCTCTGGGCTCGCAGCGCGACCATCTGGTCGCGCTGTTGGGCGCGCTGCCCGGAATGCAGGTGGCTGCCGATCCGCGCGCCTCGTTCGTGCTCGTCCGCACGCCGGTGCCGCGGTTGTGGACCCGGCTGCGGGATCGCGGCTTCGCGGTGCGCCGTGGCGACACGTTCCCCGGGCTCGGGGTGGACTGGGTGCGCGTCGCCGTGCGTGACCACGCCACCTCGACGGCGCTGGCCACCGCCGTGAGCGAGTGCCTCTGATGGATCTCTACGACGCCATCGAGGGGCGCCGCGACGTCCGGTCGGGTTTCGTGGGCGACCCGGTGACCGACGACGTCCTCGAGCGCGTGCTCGCCGCGGCGCATCACGCACCGAGCGTCGGGTTCTCGCAGCCCTGGGACTTCCTGGTCCTGCGCGATGTCGAGACCCGCAGGAAGGTGCGCGCGCTCGTCGACCAGGCACGCCGGCGCTACGCCGCCTCGCTGCCCGCAGCGCGGCGCGCAGCCTTCGCCGGGCTCAAGATCGAGGCGATCCTCGAGACCCCGGTGAACGTCGTCGTCACCAACGACCCGACCCGAGGCGGGCGGCACGTGCTCGGCCGGCACTCCCAGCCGAAGATGACCGCGTTCTCGACCGCCTGCGCCGTCGAGAATCTCTGGCTGGCGGCGCGCGCCGAAGGCCTCGGAGTCGGCTGGGTGAGCTTCTTCGACGAGCGCGAACTCGCCGGGATGCTGCGGCTGCCGCCGCACGTCGAGATCGTGGCCTACCTCTGCGTCGGTCACGTCGAACGCTTCGCCGCCGAGCCCGAACTCGCCACGGCCGGATGGGCCAGGCGTCGTCCGCTGTCGTGGGCGATCCATCACGAGCAGTGGGGCGTGCGCGCCTCACCGGACGAAGGGGGCGGGCGCGTGCTCGACCAGACCATCGCTGCCATCGGGCCGCTCGACGCGGCGGCGGTCGCCGCGGCGCGGGAGCGGCAGGATCTGCTGACCAAGCCGCGCGGTTCGCTCGGCGTGCTCGAGGACGTCTCGGTGCAGCTGGCCGGCCTCGCCGGCGCGTGCCCCGCGCCGTTGCCCGAACCGGCCGTCGTCGCCGTGTTCGCCGCCGACCACGGCGTGCACGCGCAGGGCGTGTCCCCGTGGCCGCAGGAGGTCACCGCGCAGATGGTCGCGAACTTCGTCGCGGGCGGTGCCGTGATCAACGCGCTCGCCGCCCAGGCCGGTGCAGAGGTGCTCGTCGTGGACGTCGGCGTCGCGGCCGACATCGACACCGTGCCAGGCCTGCTCCCGCGCAAGGTGCGCCGCGGCACGCGCGATCTCGCCGTCGAACCGGCCCTGACCCGCGACGAGGTCCGCGCCGCCCTCGAGGTCGGCGTCGAGGTGGCTCGTGACCTGGTCGCCGCCGGCAACCGGTGCCTGCTCACCGGAGACATGGGCATCGCGAACACGACGGCATCCGCTGCGCTCGTCTCGGTGTTCACCGGGGCGTCACCGGCCGAGGTCACCGGGCGCGGCACCGGCGTGGACGACACGATGCTGGCGCACAAGATCGAGGTGATCGAGCGGGCGCTCGCGCTGCACGCGCCCGACCCGGCCGATCCGGTAGGTGTCCTCGCGGCGGTCGGCGGCCTCGAGCACGCCGCGATCGCGGGATTCCTGCTCGGGGCGGCGGCAGCGCGCGTGCCGGTGATCCTCGACGGCGTGATCGCCGGCTCGGCCGCCCTGGCCGCCGCGGCCCTGGCACCGCACAGCGTCGCGGCCATGATCGCCGGGCATCGCTCGGCCGAGCCGGGCGCGGCGCGCGCGTTGGCCCACCTCGGCCTTCGCCCGCTGGTCGACCTCGACCTGCGACTCGGCGAGGGCTCCGGCGCCGCGTTGTCGCTCGGGCTGGTGCAGAGCGCCGCTCGAATCCTGCGCGATGTCGCGACCTTCGACGGCGCGGGCGTGTCGGACAAGAACCCCGACGGCGCGTGACCGGTCGGCGCATCCTCGTCGTCGGCGGCGCACGCTCGGGCAAGTCGGCGCACGCCGAGAAGCTGCTGAACGACGAGCCGCGGGTCGACTACGTGGCGACCGCCCTGCGCGACCCGGCCGACGCCGAGTGGGCCGAGCGGATCGCGAGGCACCGCGATCGACGGCCGGCGCACTGGAGCACGCTCGAGACGGACGACCTGGTGTCGGTGCTCGGCTCCGACGGACCCGCGACGCTCGTCGACAGCGTCACGGCGTGGCTCACCGCGGTCATGGATGCCGCCGGCTCGTGGGCCGGTGGCCCGAACGCCGACGGGCGGCTCGCCGAAGTCGTCGATCACACCGTCGGCGCCTGGGCGGCCACGCCGCGGCGCGTCGTCGCGGTCAGTGACGAGGTGGGCAGCGGCGTCGTGCCCGACACCTCGTCGGGCCGGCTGTTCCGCGACACGCTCGGCCTGCTGAACCAGCGCCTTGCGGCGAGTTCCGACGAGGTCTGGCTCCTCACCGTCGGCATCGCGCAGCGGCTGCGGTGAGCCGCGCCGGGCTGCGCCTCGCCGTCGCGATGTTCACCGCGTTGCCGGTGCCGCGGCGCTGGCACGGGCACACCGACGCGGCGGCCCGCGCGCTGCTCTGGCTTCCGGTTGTCGGAGCCGGCCTCGGCGGCCTGGCGGGGCTGGTCGCAGCGGCGGTCCTCGCGCGCGACGGCGCAACGTCGGCGCTCGCTGCCGTGCTCGCGGTGGCCGCGCTTGCCGTGCTCACTCGCGGCCTGCACCTCGACGGGCTGGCCGACACGGCCGACGGGCTCGGCAGCGGGGCGCCCGCCGAGCGCGCGCTCGCGATCATGCGGCAGTCCGACATCGGCCCGTTCGGCGTGATGGCGGTGGCGCTGGTGCTGCTCGTCGACGTGACGGCGCTCGCGACGGCCACAGCCGGCGACGTCTGGCGGCCGGCCGCAGCCCTGGCGGTGGCGGCCGCCACCGGCCGGCTCGCCGTCGTCCACGCGGCGGCCCCGGGCGTGTCGGCGGCGCGTCCCGGCGGGTTCGGGTCGCTCGTCGCCGGGTCGGCGACGTGGCCGCGGGCCTTGCTGCTCACCGCGGTCGTCCTCGCGGGCGGGGCCGGCCTGGCTGCCGCGGCCGGCGCAAACGTCCTCGGCTGGCTGGTCGCGCAGGTCGTCGCGCTGCTGGTGGCCGCCGCGCTGCGACTGCACACCACCCGCCGCCTCGGCGGGGTGACCGGCGACGTCTTCGGCGCTCTCATCGAGGTCGCGACCGCCGTCACCCTCGTCGGCCTCGCCCTCGCCCCATAGCGGGCCGAGCCGCCGGGAGCGGCGCCGGACGGGGTCAGCCGGGGTCAGCCGGCGCCGGACCGGGTCAGCCGGGGAAGGTGGCGGAGCCGCCCTGCGGGACGATGCGCAGCACCCGCTCGTCGTCGGCGGTCGGCTTCCCGTGGCCGTCCTTGTTGGACGTGGTCAGCCAGAGCGCGCCGTCCGGGGCCGCCACGACCGTCAGCAGCCGGCCGTACCTGCGCTGCAGTGACGGCGTGAGCGAGCTGACCGACATCGTGCCGTTGCGAGGGGCCAGCCGTCCCGCGAGCAGTGACTGGCCGTCCAGTGAGGTGACGTACAGGACGCCGTTCAGGACGGCGCAGCCACCGGGGCTGCGCTGCGCGGCGGGCAGCTCGGCGATCGGGCCGGTGGACGACGGCAACAGCTTCGGCCAGCCGTAGTCGGCGCCCCCGCGCAGCAGGTTGACCTCGTCGATGGCACCGGGACCGGCCGTGGCGGCGGCGTCGACCTCGATCACCGGGCCCGAATCGGGAACGACGCACAGCCCGGCCGACAGGTGCAGGCCGCGGGCGTACACCGCCGAGGCCGGCACGGGGTTCCCCGCAGCCGGGCGCCCGATCTCCGAGACCCGCAGCACCTTGCCGGCGAGGCCGGCCGGATCGGCCGCGGCCGCCGCGCGGCCCGCGTCCCCGGTTGCGATGTAGAGCTGTCCCGGGCCGCCGAACGCGATCCGGCCGGCGTTGTCGCTGGCACCGCGCGGGATCCCGGTGACCACCGTGGTCACGGGGCCGGTCAGGGTGAACGCCACGACGCGGTTGTCGGTCGCGGTCGTCAGGTACGCGAAGATCAGGCTGTCCTGCAGGTAGTTGGGTGAGAGTGCGAGATCGAGCAGCCCGCCACCGCCGGTCGGGTCGATGCCGGTCAGCGTGCGCACCGTCTTCACCGCCTGACCCGGCTGCGGCTGGACCAGCACGATCCGCCCGGTGGTGCGCTCGCCGACGATCGCGGTGTTGTCGGGCAGCACCGCGATGGCATCGGGAGTGGTCAGCTTGCTGGCCACGACCGCCGGATCAGGTTGCGAGGACGAGGACGCGGGCGGCGGAGCAGTCCTGTTGCCCGGTGAGCCAGAGGGGAGCGTCGGCTGCGGCTGCACCGGCTCGACGCCCGGTTGCTGGCCCTCGCCCGCGAACGACGGCTTCGGCACCCAGGTCGGCCCACTGCCGCGGCCGGCTGAACTGCACCCGGCGAGCAGCGCGCAGACCGCCGCCGCCGAGAGCAGTCGGTGCAGCCGGGTCACCCGCCCAGTCTGCCTGGCGTTGCTGTGACCACGCCGCTGGCCGGTCGCTCGCGCGGCATCGAATAACCTCGACCGTGATGCCGATAATCTGCCTGCCCGACGAAGCGGCGCGCGCCGCGGTCGGCCCGCTGCCGCCGGGCACGTCCGTCGTCCTCTGGGACGGCACGGGCGAGCCGCCGCCCGAGTTCGAGCAGGTCGAGTTCGTCGTGCCGCGCTACCCGGGTGCGCCGCTGCCGGCCGAGGTGCTCGCCGCGGCGCCGCGGCTGAAGGTCATCCAGTTGCTGTCAGCCGGTGTCGAGCCGTGGCTCGACCGCATCCCGCCGGGCGTGACGCTGTGCAACGGCCGTGGCATCCACGGCGCCTCGACGGCCGAACTCGCCGTCGCCGGCCTGCTCAGCGTGATGCGCGATCTGCCTGGCTTCCGCACCGCGCAGGACGAGCACCGGTGGGCGCAGCATCCGACCGGCGGCATGGCCGGCGCCAACGTCCTTGTCGTCGGCGCCGGTGACATCGGCCGCCGGATCGCGACGGCCCTGGGCGCCTTCGACGCGACGGTCACCCTCGTCGCCCGGCATGCCCGCGACGGGGTGCGGTCGATGGACGAGCTACCCGGCCTGCTGCCGCACCAGGACTCGGTCGTCCTCGCCGTGCCCTTGACCCCCGAGACGAGAGCATTGGTCGACGCCGGCTTCCTCGCCCGCATGCGCGACGGCGCGGTGCTGGTCAACATCGCCCGAGGCGCCCTCGTCGACACCGGCGCGCTGGTCGCCGAGCTGCGCGCCGGTCGGTTGCGCGCGTTCCTCGACGTCACCGACCCCGAGCCGCTGCCGCCGGACCACCCGCTCTGGGACGCGCCGGGCGTGCTGATCACGCCGCACGTCGGCGGCGGCACGCACGGCTGGGAGCAGCGCGCCTACCGGCTCGCGCGCGAGCAGATCCTCCGGTTCGTCGCGGGCGAGCCGCTGGAGAACGTCGTCACCGACGGCTACTGACCGGCCCTCACCGGCGGCGGCGCCGCGACGGCGCGAACTTCGGCCGCGGCTGCTCGATCTCGGGCAACCGGCCGCCGCTGGCCTGCGAGAGCGCGGCGAGGTCGGCAACACGCACACAGGGCAACCGCACCGCGCCGTCGTCCACGACGGCGTACACGCTGCGCTCGGCGACCGACAGCCCGCGCACCTCGTCCCACGGCAGGTCCCGACGCCCGAGCAGTGCGCGTACCCGGATCCCGTCCCGGCCGACGACCGTCGCCGTGCGCGCGATGAACACCGCCACTGCGACGGGGATGAGGACGAGCAGCGTCTGCGGCCCGACGACCGCGGCGGACCTGTTGTCGGCCGAGTCGGTGAATGCCAGGGGGGCGACGCAGAAGAAGAGGAACAGCACGATCAGGTAGGCCAGCGCAGGCAGCCGGAAGGTGCGCGCGGCAGCCGGTTCGCCGGCTCCGGGAGACGGCCGCGACGAGGACACGCTCGAACCGTAACCCGTACTGTTTGCCCGTGAGCAACCAGCAGCCTCGACAGCATCGCAAGCCGCACAGCGGCATCGTGACGGACGGTCTCGAGCGCGCGGCCGCCCGCGGCATGCTGCGCGCGGTAGGCATGGGCGACGACGACTGGCGCAAGCCGCAGATCGGCGTCGCGTCCTCCTGGAACGAGATCACGCCGTGCAACCTCTCGCTCGACCGGCTCGCCAAGAAGGCCAAGATCGGCGTGCGCGGCGCGGACGGGTTCCCGCTCGAGTTCGGGACGATCTCGGTGTCCGACGGCATCTCGATGGGGCACAGCGGCATGCATTACTCGCTGGTGTCGCGCGAGGTGATCGCAGACTCCGTCGAGACGGTGTTCCGCGCCGAGCAGCTGGACGGCGCGGTGCTGCTCGCGGGCTGCGACAAGTCCATTCCCGGCATGCTGATGGCCGCGGCACGCCTCGACGTCGCGACGGCGTTCCTCTACGCGGGCTCGACCCTTCCGGGCCGGCTGGGTGACCGCACGGTCACGATCATCGATGCTTTCGAGGCCATCGGAGCGTGCCTGGCCGGTCGCATCACCCGCGCCGAGGTCGACGAGATCGAGCGGGCGATCTGCCCGGGCGAGGGCGCCTGCGGCGGGATGTACACCGCCAACACGATGGCGTCGGCGGCCGAGGCGCTCGGGATGTCACTGCCGGGCTCGGCGGCGCCCCCCGCTCCGGACTCCCGCCGCGACCACTACGCCGAGCGGTCCGGCGAGGCAGCCGTACACCTGGTCGACGCCGGCATCACCGCCCGGACGATCCTGACCAAAGAGGCCTTCGAGAACGCGATCACCGTCGTGATGGCGCTCGGCGGCTCGACCAACGCCGTGCTGCACCTGCTGGCGATCGCGCACGAGGCGCAGGTCGGCCTCGACCTCGACGACTTCAACCGCATCGGCGACAAGGTGCCGCATCTGGCCGACGTCAAGCCGTTCGGCCAGTACGTGATGACCGACGTCGACGCCATCGGGGGAGTGCCGGTCGTCATGAAGGCCCTGCTCGACGCGGGCCTGCTGCACGGCGACTGCCTCACGGTCACCGGCAGGACGATGGCCGAGAACCTCGCCGATCTCGCGCCGCCCGACCCCGACGGCAAGATCATCCATGCGATGGCCGATCCCATCCACCGCACCGGCGGGCTGACGATCCTGCGTGGGTCGCTCGCGCCCGACGGCGCCGTCGTGAAGAGCGCCGGGCTGGATTACGACGTCTTCGAGGGCACGGCGAGGGTGTTCGACCGCGAGCAGGCAGCCATGGACGCGCTCGCGGCGGGCCGGCTCCAGGAGAACGACGTCATCGTCATCCGCTGGGAGGGGCCCAAGGGCGGTCCCGGAATGCGCGAGATGCTGCAGATCACCGGTGCGATCAAGGGCGCCGGTCTCGGCAAGGACGTCCTGCTCCTGACGGACGGGCGCTTCTCCGGCGGAACCACCGGGCCGTGCATCGGGCACATTGCGCCCGAAGCCGCCGTCGGCGGGCCGATCGCGCTGATCGAGGACGGCGACCGCATCCGGCTCGACATGGCGGCGCGCACGCTGGACCTGCTGGTCGGCGACGACGAACTGCAGCGTCGCCGGTCCGACTGGAAGCCGTTGCCGCCACAGTTCGACTACGGCGTGCTCGGCAAGTACGCGAAGCTGGTCGGCTCAGCCGCGACGGGTGCCGTCTGCGGCTGAACCGACCGGCGCGCAGCCGGGGCCGTCTTGCTCAGCGCCAGACGCCGAAGTCGAACGTGATCCACATCTTGTGATGCACCCGGTCCAAGTAGACGTCGACCCCGACGTCGCGGAAGGTCCGGCTCAGCATGTTCACCCGGTGAAGGTTGTTGGGCGCCTTCTCGTTGTACATGGCCTTCTGGACGTACGCCGCCCCGTTCGTGGTCATGTCGGAGTTCCAGGCGATGTTCTCGCCGACGGCTGCCCAGTTGTACCTGCTCGCCGAGACACGGGCCCCGAGCGACGGTTCGCCGTACACCTGATGGGCCATCTGGTTCGCGCCGGCCATCTTGACGTCGTGGTAGCGAGCCGACGAGCGCAGGTACGGGTTGGACCGCAGCGCGGGAAGCCGATTGGCGGCGCGCTCTTGGTTCAACAAGGTGAACAGCGCGTACCCGATGGTGGCCTCCGCCGACGACACCGGGGGAGGAGGGACGTAGGCCGAGGCCTCCTGCGCTCCTGCCGTGGCGCCGGCCACCAGGACCGCGGACGTGAGCAGGGCGACGAGGGAGCGCCGAAGGCGCACAGGACTTGAGGGCATGACAACCGCCTGGGAACGAGCCGGACATGGATGCGTGCATCCCCCGCGTTCCCCCGCGGTGCGTCCGCGTTTCCCCACGCGGACCCAGCGAGATTTTTTAGCACGCTTCACACGGGTCACACAAGTAGCGGGCCGGGATTTCTCGCCGGCACGGCGGGCCGGGTGCCAGCCGTCTCGCTGTGCGGGACGAGCGTCCCGCGCGGTTGAACGGGCGACGGCGTGCCGTGTAAGGTTTCGCCCGTGCGCACGCTCGTACTCATCACCCGGCGCGTCCGGTAGGTCCCGACCTACTCGACGCGCTGCCCTTCGTGCTCTCGCACGGAGGGTTTTTTGTTGGGCTGAGTCAGGCGCCGGGCGGCGCGCACACCCGATCACCGGGCAGAGAAAGGCGACACGCGATGACCGAGGGGCAGAGCATCACCGGGGCCCAGGCGCTGGTGCGATCACTTGAAGAGGTCGGCGCCGATGTCGTCTTCGGCATCCCCGGCGGGGCGATCCTGCCCGCGTACGACCCGCTGTACGACTCCACGAGGGTCCGGCACATCCTGGTCCGCCACGAGCAGGGCGCGGGACACGCCGCGGAGGGGTACGCGCAGGCCTCGGGCAAGGTCGGGGTCTGCATGGCGACATCGGGCCCCGGAGCCACCAACCTGGTGACCCCGATCGCCGATGCCTACATGGACTCCGTGCCGATCGTCGCGATCACGGGCCAGGTGGGGCGGGCGATGATCGGCACCGACGCCTTCCAGGAAGCCGACATCTCGGGCATCACGCTACCGATTACGAAGCACAACTTCCTGGTGCAGTCTGCCGACGACATCCCCCGGGCCATCGCCGAGGCCTTCCACCTCGCGTCTACCGGACGCCCCGGGCCGGTGCTGGTCGACCTGCCGAAGGACGTGCTGCAGGAGGCCACGACCTTCACCTGGCCGCCGAAGATCGACCTGCCCGGCTACCACCCGGTCACCCGCCCGCACGGCAAGCAGATCCGCGAGGCCGCCCGCCTGATCAGCGCCGCGCGCCGTCCGGTGCTCTACATCGGCGGCGGTGTACTGCGTGCCCGGGCGACCGCCGAACTGCGGCGCCTCGCCGACGTCACCGGCATCCCGGTGGTCACCACATTGATGGCGCGGGGTGCGTTCCCCGACAGCCACCGCCAGCACCTGGGCATGCCCGGCATGCACGGCTCGGTGGCGGCGGTGACCGCGTTGCAGAAGGCCGACCTGCTCATCGCCATCGGCACCCGCTTCGACGACCGGGTGACCGGCAAGCTGGACAGCTTCGCCCCGCACGCCGCGATCATCCACGCCGACATCGACCCGGCCGAGATCGGCAAGAACCGGGTGGCCGACATCCCGATCGTCGCCGATGCCCGCGACATGCTGCTCGAGCTCATCCCCGCGGTCGAGGCCGAGTTCGCCGCAGGCAACCGCGCCGACCTCACCGGCTGGTGGCGCCAGCTCGACGAGTGGCGCGACACCTATCCGCTGGGCTACGACGAGCCCACCGACGGCACCCTCGCCCCGCAGTACGTCATCGAGCGGCTGGGACGGATCGCCGGACCAGACACCATCTTCGCCGCGGGCGTCGGGCAGCACCAGATGTGGGCCGCGCAGTTCATCGGCTACGAGAACCCGTACACCTGGCTGAACTCGGGCGGGGCCGGGACGATGGGCTACTCGGTTCCCGCGGCGATGGGAGCGAAGGTCGCGCGCCCCGACACGCTGGTGTGGGCGATCGACGGCGACGGCTGTTTCCAGATGACCAACCAGGAACTCGCCACCTGCGCGATCGAGGGCATCCCGATCAAGGTCGCCGTCATCAACAACGGCAACCTCGGCATGGTGCGGCAGTGGCAGACGCTGTTCTACTCCGAGCGCTACAGCCAGACCGATCTCGGCACCCACAAGCACCGCATCCCCGACTTCGTCAAACTCGCCGACGCGCTCGGCTGCGTGGGGCTGCGCTGCGAGTCGAAGGCCGATGTCGACGCCACGATCGAGAAGGCGATGGCCATCGACGACCAGCCCGTGGTCGTCGACTTCGTCGTCGGCAAGGACGCCATGGTGTGGCCGATGGTCGCCGCCGGTGCGAGCAACGACGACATCCAGGCCGCGCGCGACATCCGCCCGGTCTGGGACGACGTCGAGTGAGCGGGTTGACGCCCGTCGGCCTGCTCGGCGGCATGAGCTGGCAGTCGACGGCGATCTTCTACCGGCTGCTGAACGAGATGGTGCAGGAGCGGGTCGGCGGCCACGCGAGCGCGCCGATCGTGCTGTGGTCGGTCGACTTCAGCGAGATCGAGGCCCTGCAGCGCGCCGGCGACTGGCCGGCGCAGGGCGAGCTGCTCGCCGCGCGCGCCCGAGCCCTGCAGGACGCCGGAGCCGGTGCGGTCGCCCTGGCGACCAACACGCTGCACCTCGTGTCCGACCAGATCGAGGCCGCCATCGACGTGCCGTTCGTCGACATGATCGACGTGGTCGCGAAGGCCGCCGCGGACGCGGGTCACCGCCGCGTCGGCATCCTCGCCACCGAGTACACGATGGCCAGCGACCTCTACCCGGCGCGGTTGGCCGGCCACGGCGTCGAGGTGGTGGTGCCCGACGAGGACGACCGTGCGACGGTGCATCGCGTCATCTACGACGAGCTGGTCAAGGGCGTCGTCACCGACGAGTCGCGCCGGGACTACCTCGGCGTGATCGACCGCCTGGTCGCGCGCGGAGCCGACGGCGTGCTGCTTGCGTGCACCGAGATCGGACTGCTGGTGCGTGACGGGGATGCCGCCGTCCCGCTGCTCGATACGAGCGTCCTGCACTGCCGGGCGCTGACCGACGTGATCCTCGACGGGAGTTCGCAGTGAGTACGCACACGCTGTCCGTGCTGGTCGAGAACAAGCCAGGTGTCCTCGCCCGCGTGTCCGGCCTGTTCAGCCGCCGAGGCTTCAACATCGAGTCGCTGGCGGTCGGGCCCACCGAGCACCCCGAGGTCTCGCGCATCACGATGCTCGTCAGCGTCGAGGGCACCGCGCTCGAGCAGGTCACCAAGCAGCTCAACAAACTGGTGAACGTGCTGAAGATCGTCGAGCTCGAGCAGGCCCAGGCCGTGCAGCGCGAGCTGCTGCTCGTCAAGGTTCGGGCCGACGAGACCAACCGGCGCGACGTGCTGCAGATCGTCGAGCTGTTCAAGGCCAAGGTGGCCGACGTCGGCCCCGAGGCGCTCGTGGTCGAACTGACCGGCCGCCCCGACAAGCTCGATGCGATGCTGAAAATGCTCGAGCCGTACGGTATTCGCGAGATGGTGCAGTCCGGCATGGTCGCGCTCGGCCGTGGATCGCGCTCGATGTCCCAGGCAGCGTTGCGCGCCATCGACCGCACCGCCTGACCACCCGAACCACCCCGACCCCGAAGAACCAGGAAGATCCAGGAAGAAGGACGCACCGCGATGGCCGTGGAGATCTATTACGACGACGACGCCGACCTGTCGATCGTCCAGGGACGCAAGGTGGCCGTGCTCGGCTACGGCAGCCAGGGCCACGCCCACGCGCTGTCGCTGCGTGACTCGGGCGTCGACGTGCGCGTCGGGCTGCCGGAGGGCTCGAAGAGCCGGGCCAAGGCCGAGGACGAGGGCCTGCGGGTCCTGACTCCGTCCGAGGCGTCGGCCGAGGCCGACGTCATCATGGTGCTGGCGCCCGACCCCGCCCAGCGCAAGCTCTACGCCGAGGCGATCGAGCCCAACCTCAAGGACGGCGACGCGATCTTCTTCGGGCACGGCTTCAACATCCGCTTCGGCTACATCAAGCCGCCGGCGGGCGTCGACGTGGCGATGGTTGCCCCGAAGGGCCCTGGTCACCTGGTGCGGCGCCAGTTCGTCGACGGCAAGGGCGTGCCGGTGCTCGTTGCCGTCGAGCAGGACGCCTCGGGCAAGGCCTTCGCGCTCGCCCTGTCCTACGCCAAGGGGATCGGTGGCACTCGGGCGGGCGCCATCAAGACCACGTTCACAGAGGAGACCGAGACCGACCTGTTCGGTGAGCAGGCGGTGCTCTGCGGCGGTGCTTCCCAGCTGGTCATGTACGGCTTCGAGGTTCTGATCGAGGCCGGCTACGCGCCCGAGATCGCGTACTTCGAGTGCCTGCACGAGCTGAAGCTCATCGTGGACCTGATGTACGAGGGTGGGATCGCCAAGCAGCGCTGGTCGGTGTCCGACACCGCCGAGTACGGCGACTACGTCTCCGGGCCCCGGGTGATCGACCCGCACGTCAAGCAGAACATGCAGGCAGTGCTCGCCGACATCCGCAGTGGTGCGTTCGCCGAGCGGTTCATCGCCGATCAGGACGCCGGCGCGCCGGAATTCGCCGCGCTGCGCGCGAAGGGCGAGCAGCACCCGATCGAGGAGACCGGTCGCAAGCTGCGCGGCCTGATGAGCTGGGTGCAGGACAGCGGCGACGACGACTACGTCGAAGGCACCGCGGCCCGCTGACCTCACTGAATCTGCGATGCGCGCTCGCGCGCGACGTCGGGGTGAATGGCCAGGAACAACGAGAACGGCCGGGCCGCCGGGTCGTCCGGCCGTTGTGCGTACTCGTCCAGCAGGGCACCGAGCCGGTCGATGAACCCGGTCATCTCCCGTTCGGTGAGCCGCAGTCCCAAGCGGGACGTCACGAGTTCCTCCGCCGGTGCGAGCGCGACCTCCTCGAGGAACGCCTCCAGCAGCGCGCGTCCCTTCGCGGGGGTCTCGAGCTGCCACGACTTGCGGGTGGCGAGGTAGGGGATCTCGCGCGAACCGCGGGTGCCGCGGCGCACCGGCTGGGCGACGAGAAATCCGGTATCCACGAGGCGCCGGACGTGGTGCAGGATGCTGGCGGGATCTCGGCCGAGTGCCCCGGCGATCTCCTTGTTCGTACGCGGTTCGAGGCAGATCCGCAGGATGCGCAGCCGGAGCGCGGAGGCCAGGGCACGCGCCTCGTCGTCGGTCGCCGGGCGCCGCTGGGTGGCCATGCGGTCAGCCTAGATAAGTGATTGACAAAGCTCAATCACTGACCGACGCTGGCCGCGTGACGGATCCGGCGACCGACGCGGCGGCGGGGCGGCGTGGTGGCCTGTGGCACCACCGCGACTTCCGCCGCCTCTGGATCGGCGAGACGGTGAGCCAGTTCGGCTCGGCGATCTCGAATCTCGCACTGCCCTTGGTGGCCATCCTCGTGTTGCACGCAACCACCTTCCAGGTGGCCTTGCTTGCGACCTTCGAATCGCTCGCGTTCCTCCTGGTCGGCCTGCCGGCGGGCGCGTGGGTCGATCGGATGCGCTACCGCTGGGTGCTGATCAGCAACGACGTGGTGCGCTTCGCCGCGCTCGGCTCGATCCCGTCGGCCCAGGCCGCGGGGGTACTGACGATCGGCCAGATGTACGCCGTGGCGCTGATCGTCAGCGTCAGCACGGTCTTCTTCGACGTGGCCTATCAGTCCTACCTGCCCGAACTCGTCGACCGGGCGCTGCTCGTCGAGGGCAACGCCAAGCTGCAGGCGAGTGAGTCCGTGGCGCAGGTGGCGGCGCCGGCGATCGGCGGCGTGCTCATCCAGGTGCTGACCGCGCCGTACGCGGTGCTCATCGACGCGGTGAGCTTCCTGTGGTCGGCGAGCTGGGTCGGTGCTATCTCGACCCGGGTGCCCAAGCCCGCGCGCAAGCCCGATCGCCATCTCGGCCGCGAGATCGCCGAGGGGCTGCGCTTCGTCATCGGCAACCGGATGCTGCGCGCCATCTCGGTCTGCACCGGCACCGGAAACCTGTTCACGTCGATGATCTTCGCGGTCTTCTACGTGCTGCTGGCCCGCGACCTGCAGCTGTCCGCCGGCGTGATCGGGCTGGTGAGCGCGCTGCCCGCAGTCGGCGGGCTGATCGGATCGCTGACCGCCGCGCGTTTCGCGAGGCGGTTCGGGCAGGGACCGACCATCTGGATCTCGGCGTTGGTGTTCGGAGTGCCGCCGTTCGTGTTCCCGTTCCTGCACCGCGACTGGACGCTGGCGCTGATGGGATTCGGACAGATCGTGTTCTGGGCTGCCGGGGTCGTCTACAACATCACCCAGGTCAGCTTCCGCCAGGGGTTGTGCCCGCCGCACCTGCTCGGGCGGATGAACGCGACAATCCGGTTCATGGTCTGGGGCACGATGCCGCTCGGTGCGCTCCTCGGTGGCGTCCTCGGCTCCACCATCGGGGTGCGCGACACCATGCTGGTCGCGGCGATCGGTGGCATGTTCCCGTGGCTCTCGGTCTTCCTCTCGCCGCTGCGTACCATGCGGGAACTGCCGACCTACGAGACCCATGTCCCAACTAGTGAGACAAGCGGTCCACTAGTTGAGAGCCCCTCGTGAACTTCGGCTAGGCTCGCGAGCATGAGACTGGCGGTCATCCCGGGTGACGGAATCGGCATCGAGGTCACCGAGCAGGCGCTGCGCGTCCTGGACGCGGTCCGGCCCGGTGTCCAGACCACGCAGTACGACCTCGGCGCCACCAGATGGCACCGCACCGGCGAGCTGCTGCCCGATTCGGTGCTCAGCGAACTGCGCGAACACGACGCGATCCTGCTCGGTGCCGTCGGCGACCCGTCCGTCCCGTCCGGCGTCCTCGAGCGCGGGCTGCTGCTGCGGCTGCGCTTCGAACTCGACCACCACGTGAACCTGCGCCCGGCGAAGCTGTACCCCGGCGTGACGACGCCACTGGCCGGCAATCCGCCTATCGACTTCGTCGTCGTCCGCGAGGGCACCGAGGGCCCGTACGCCGGGAACGGCGGCGTGCTGCGCAAGGGTACGGCGCACGAGATCGCCACCGAGGTCAGCGTCAACACCGCGTTCGGCGTCGAGCGGGTGGTGCGCGACGCGTTCGCCCGGGCGCAGGCGCGGCCGCGCAGGCACCTCACCCTGGTGCACAAGAACAACGTGCTGACCAACGCCGGCGACCTGTGGTTCCGCACCGTCGAGGCGGTCGGCGCCGACTTCCCCGACGTCGCGGTCGCGTACAACCACGTCGACGCGGCCACGATCTACTTCGTCACCGATCCGGGCCGTTACGACGTGATCGTCACCGACAACCTCTTCGGCGACATCCTCACCGACCTGGCTGCCGCGATCGCGGGTGGCATCGGCCTCGCCGCCAGCGGCAACCTCGACCCCAGCCGCGCCAACCCGTCGATGTTCGAGCCGGTGCACGGTTCGGCACCCGATATCGCCGGCCAGGGCAAGGCCGACCCGACGGCCGCCGTGCTCTCGGTCTCCATGCTGCTCGCGCACCTCGGTGACTCCGCGGCCGCCGCGCGCGTCGAGGCGGCCGTGGCCGGTGACCTTGCCTCGCGGGACCCGAAGCAGCCTGGTAGCACCGCCGACATCGGCGAGCGATTGGCCAAGGCCGTCTCGGGCTGAGCGGCGATTCGATTCTCGGGGGTGCTGCGGTTGCTGCGCAGCACCCCCGAGAGCTCGTGGTGAGGGTTGCCGACTCAGGTGACGGGTCAGATTCCGCTCCAGGCGGGGTTGACCGCCCACTGCTGGGTGACGGTGCCGGTGGAGTCTCGGACGACCAGCCCTGCGCCGACGGTGGTGGATCCATCGGCGGTGTCGATGCTGCGAAGTGCGGCGCGGTTGGTGACCACGACTGCTCCGTTGCCCAGCTGGATCTTGAACCAGGTCTGGTTGGCGGCACCGGTGCAGGGGGCGAGGGTGACGCTGGCGCCGTTGCCGACTCCGCTGGCTGTGAGGCAGCTGTTGTAGAGCCAGCTGTAGACCCGGAAGTCGCCGTTCGTGCGGTCGGTGATGCGGGGGAAGAACTGCTGCTGGGCCCAGGTCGGGTCGCCCGGGTCGGCGGAGCACGGGTACGTGGTCAGCGGTCGTGCGGGCGTCCAGGCGGTGGCGCACTCGCGCGCGCCGTTGATCGAGACCGTCATCCCACTGCTGCCGCTCGGTGTGTAACCGAGGATCTCACCGAAGAAGCTGCCGCTGTTTGCGGCGAGCCCGATGACGCGCATGTTGCCGGGCGTGGGCGGGCTTTGCCGATATCCCTCGTAGCCCCACTGGATGACGGTGCCATCGGATCGTAGCGCCGCCACACCAGGGCCGTTGGTGGAGCTGCCGGAGAGGGCGACGATCCCGGTCCTCGCGGCGACCGGAACAGACACCAACCCTCGCAAGTCCCAGTAGATGACCGTTCCGTCGTCGCGAAGCGCGGCATATATGTGACGGCCGGCTGCCACTGATACGACGTGTGACCGGGTCTCTGGTGGGGGGAAGATCGCCCCCCCGTCTGGTCCGTCTCCCCAGCCGGTCACGGCACCGTTGGCGACGGCGAGGCTGACACCGTCGCCGGCCGCGATCGCGGAGACATGGGTAGACCCTCCTGGCCTGAATTGCGGGGGAACCCTCCTTTCCCAGTTACTATCGTCGCCCCAGGCCAGGACGTATCCGTCCTTGGTGAGCGCCAGGGCGTGTGTCCGGCCCACGGCTATCGACGCGATGTAGCCGTTGAGCTGCGCCTCGTGCGGGACGTTCAGCACCCCGTAGCTTTCGGGATCGTTCCCCCACGCGCTGACTTCACCGTCCTGCAGTGCCACCGCGAACGACTCACCGACCCCCACCGCCGTGACTGGGGAGCTGTCAACGAGGTGCGTAGGGACTGCTTTGATCGAGTCTCCCGAGGCGATCACCGAACCGTTCCTGATTCCCACGGTGCCGGCGTCTCCGGTGGCCAGGGCTGACACGCCGTAGCTCCAACCCGACGGCAGGGCTACCGCCGTGTTTTGGAGGTCCCAGACCGCGGCGGGGCCGTTGACGCCGGGGTCCGACACCCCGGGAGTGGCGGCCGAGGCCGGCCCGGCCAGCAGCACCGCGCCCAGGGCGCAGGCCGCCGCGGCGGCCGTGGCAACCGATCTGCGCAGCCAGTCGGATCTCCTCCCCGCTCGCGGTCTGTTCCCCGTCGTCTGCGCTCTCGTCGTGGTCAGGTCGGGCATTCGCTGACTCCAGTCTCGGATCGGCGCGCCGAGGTGCGCACCTACGGGGGTGACGTCGATGCGCGGCGCGCGATGACTCGATGAACGTCGCCGAACCGGACTCTGGGTTCAGAACCACGCCCAAGGCGGGCATATGGGGCGCCCAGTCGCCAGATAGAGGAGTAAAGCGTCAGTCGCCTGCGTATCGGTCCCTAACGGGCACCGACCGGCGAGGATCTGGAGCGTGCCCGCCGACATGTGGCACACTCGGTCCGTGCACGTCAGCTCGATCATTATCAGTTAGCGCGTCGGTACGAACCATCCACCGACGCGCAGACCCTCCGCATCCGCGGGGGGTCTTTTTGTTGCGGCCGAACACCACCGCCCGCTCACGAGGACAGCCACGATGCAGACCGACGCCTTCCACGTCTTCGACACCACGCTGCGCGACGGAGCCCAGCGCGAGGGCATCACGTACTCCGTCACCGACAAGCTCGCCGTCGCCAGGCTGCTCGACCAGCTCGGAGTGGGGTTCATCGAGGGCGGCTGGCCCGGGGCGATGCCGAAGGACACCGAGTTCTTCGCGCGAGCGGCCGACGGCGAACTGGCGCTCAAGCACGCCGTGCTCGTCGCGTTCGGCGCCACGCGCAAGGCCGGTGTCCGGGTGCAGGACGACCCGCAGGTCCAGGCGTTGCTCGACTCCCGCGCGCCGGTGGTGACGCTCGTCGCGAAGTCCGACGTCTGGCACGTCGAGCGGGCGCTGCGCACGACGCTGGAGGAGAACCTCGCGATGGTCCGCGACACGGTGGCCTTCCTGCGTGCCGAGGGCCGCCGCGTCTTCCTCGACTGCGAGCACTTCTTCGACGGGTACAAGCACGACCGCGACTACGGCGTGCGGGTACTCGACGCCGCCGCCGATGCCGGCGCGGACGTCGGCGTCCTGTGCGACACGAATGGCGGCATGCTGCCGATGGGCGTCCATGACGTGGTCAGCGACGTCCGGCAGCGGGCCGGCATCCGGCTCGGCATCCACACGCAGGACGACACCGGTTGCGCGGTCGCCAACACGCTGGCCGCGGTCGACGCGGGTGCGACGCACGCGCAGGGCACCGCCAACGGCTACGGCGAGCGAGCGGGCAATGCCGACATCTTCGCCGTCGTCGGCGGCCTCGTCACCAAGATGGGGCTCGACGTGCTGCCCGACGGCTGCCTCGCCGAGATGCAGCGGGTGTCGCACGCCATCGCCGAGATCGCCAATCTGGCTCCCGACTCGCACGCGCCGTACGTCGGTGCCTCGGCGTTCGCGCACAAGGCCGGCCTGCACGCGTCGGCGATCAAGGTGTCGCCCGAGCTGTACAACCATCTCGACCCGGCGGTCGTAGGCAACGACCAGCGCATCCTCGTGACCGAGATGGCCGGGCGTGCCTCGGTCGAATTGAAGTCGCGGGAACTCGGAGTCGATGTCTCCGAACGTCCCGACGTCGTCAGCAAGGTGGTCGACCGGGTCAAGGAGCGCGAGGCGGCGGGCTGGTCCTACGAGGCCGCCGACGCCTCGTTCGAACTGCTCCTGCGCGACGAGCTGGCCGGTGGCGCGGCCACCGAGCCGTTCACGGTCGAGTCGTACCGCGTCATCGTCGATCGGCGCGAGGACGGCCAGATGGTCAGCGAGGCGACGGTCAAGGTTCTCGCCGGTGGCGAGCGGGTCATCTCGACCGAAGAGGGCAACGGACCGGTCAACGCCCTGGACCGTGCGCTGCGCAAGGCGCTCGGGCGCGCCTATCCGCGGCTGGCGGAGCTGGAGCTCGTCGACTACAAGGTGCGCATCATGCCTGGCAAGCACGGCACGGACGCGGTGACGCGGGTGCTCATCGAGACGTCCGACCGCCAGGTCGAGTGGACGACCGTGGGCGTACACGGCAACGTCATCGAGGCATCGTGGCTGGCTCTGCACGACGCCGTCCGGTACGGGCTGCTGCGCCCCAGCTGAGCCGTCAGACGTCGTGGCGGTGGATGCGCTCCGCGCGCGGCGTGGTGGGTGACGGGCGCAGCGACGTGAGCACGCAGGTCTCGCAGTCATGGCCGCACGCGATGCCGGTGCCGTCGTGGGCGCACGCCTCGCCGGTGATCTGCATCTCGCTCGGGTTGTGGTCGTGCCCGCAGGCGCACGCGATGCCGGCACCGCTGTGACCGTCGCGAGCGGCGATCGCCTCGTCGATGGCCCGGTCGAGACGCTGGTCGGCGAGCTCGATCTTGATGCTGTGCGCCACACCCCAGGCCATGAGCCCGAGCGCGGCCGCGACGGTGAGTGCCACGGCCGAGAAGATCCGGACCACGCCAGGAGTCGACCCAGTGGTCGCCACGATCCCGACGGCGACGAAGAGGACCGCGAAAAGGCCGAGGGTCGCGGCGAGGCGCCGGCGCCGGTCGACCGGGATGCCGGAGAGCGCGGAGTTCACGCCACGAGTATGCGCGCCGGCGCGAGGGGAAGTGCCGTCGGGCGGTGGGCAGCGCGCCGGTAACGTTGGGGCTCGTGCGCATCGCCCGCTTCGTCCATCCAGGTTCGGCAGCCGTCCCGTCAGGGGTCGCGTGGGGAGTGGTGGAGGGGGCGCTGGACGCGCCTCTCGACGCGCTCACGGTCGCGGCTATCGACGGCCATCCGTTCGCGGCCATCACGTTCACCGGCGAGCGGTGGGCCGTGCCCGACGTCCGGCTGCTGTCGCCGATCCTGCCGAGCAAGGTGGTCGCGGTCGGGCGGAATTACGCCGACCACGCCAGGGAGATGGGGGGCGAGGCTCCGGCGACGCCCGTCATCTTCCTGAAGCCGTCCACCTCGGTGATCGGCACGGGCGACGCGATCCGGCTGCCGCACGACTCGAACCGGGTCGACCACGAGGCAGAACTCGCGGTCGTCATCGGCCGCCCCGCGCGCGATGTCGCGGCTGCCGACGCGATGCAGCACGTGCTCGGCTACACCGTCGGCAACGACGTCTCCGCGCGCGACCAGCAGAAGGCCGACGTGCAGTTCACGCGAGCCAAGGGGCACGACTCGTTCTGCCCGATCGGGCCGTGGATCGAGACCGCGCTCGACCCGCGCGACCTGCGGGTGACCGCGAGCGTGAACGGCGAGCTGCGCCAGGACGGGCGCACCGGCGAGATGATTCACGACGTCCCCACCCTGATCGCGTTCATGTCATCGGTGATGACCTTGCTCCCCGGCGACGTGATCCTCACCGGCACGCCGGCCGGCGTCGGCCCGATCACCGACGGCGACACCGTGACGATCGAGATCGAGGGCATCGGCGAGCTCACCAACCCGGTTCGGCTGAAGTGAGCGACGCAAGTACTGTCCGCGTCCGGTTCTGCCCGTCGCCGACGGGCAACCCACACGTCGGCATGGCCCGCACCGCGCTGTTCAACTGGGCCTTCGCCCGGCACACCGGCGGCACCTTCGTGTTCCGCGTCGAGGACACCGACGCCGCGCGCGACTCCGAGGAGAGTTACCACCAGCTCGTCGACTCGCTGCACTGGCTGGGCATGTCCTGGGACGAGGGGCCCGGGGTCGGCGGCCCGTACGGGCCGTACCGGCAGAGCGAGCGCCACGAGATCTACGCCGACGTCGTGCGCAAGCTCGTCGAGGGCGGTCACCTGTACGAGTCGTTCTCGACGGCCGAGGAGATCGAGGCACGGCATCGCGCCGCCGGGCGCGACCCCAAGCTCGGTTACGACAACGCCGACCGTGACCTCACCGACGAGCAGAAGGCGGCATTGCGCGCCGAGGGGCGGGAGCCGGTGCTCCGGCTGCGGATGCCCGGCGAGGACATCACCTGGACCGACCTGATCCGTGGCGAGGTGACCTTCGCCGCCGGCTCGGTGCCGGACTACGTCGTCGTTCGGGCGAATGGGGATCCGCTCTACCCGCTGGTCAACCCGGTCGACGACGCGCTGATGCGCATCACGCACGTGCTGCGCGGCGAGGACCTGCTGCCGTCCACTCCGCGGCAGATCGCGCTGTACCGCGCGCTGATCCGGGTCGGGGTCACCGACTTCGTCCCCGAGTTCGGGCACCTGCCCTACGTCATGGGACAGGGCAACAAGAAGCTGTCGAAGCGCGACCCCGAGTCGAACCTGCTCGGCTACCGGGCGGCCGGGTATGTCCCCGAGGGGCTGGTCAACTACCTCGCGCTGCTCGGCTGGTCCATCGCCGACGACCGCGACATCTTCACGCCGCAGGAATTCGTCGCGGCGTTCGAGATCTCCGACGTCAAGGCCAATCCGGCCCGCTTCGACGCGAAGAAGGCCGAGGCGATCAACGCCACCCACATCCGGTTGCTCGAGCCGGACGACTTCGCACGGCGGCTGGCCGCACAGATCGCGGCCGAGGGACTGGCCGCACCGGACGCACTGGTCGATGTCGCGGCCCCGCTCGTCCAGGAGCGCATCCAGACCCTGCACGAAGGTGTCGAGATGCTGCGGTTCCTGCTGGTCGACGACGACGTCTTCGAGGTGGACGAGCAGGCCGCGGGCAAGCAGCTCGGCGAGGCCGGCCAGACGGTGCTCGCGGCGGCGATCCCCGCACTCGACGCGCTCGAGTCGTGGACGGCCGCAGCTATCGAGGACGTGCTCAGGGCGGCGCTGGTCGACGGCCTGGGGCTGAAGCCGCGCAACGCGTACGGGCCGATACGCGTGGCCGTCACGGGGCGGACCGTCTCGCCGCCGTTGTTCGAGTCGATGGAACTGCTCGGCCGCGACCGGTCGCTCGCTCGGTTGCGGGCCGCGGCCACGGGCTGAGCGATGGCGGGCCAGGTGTCGATCGACTCCGCGACGGACGAGCTCTACGGGCTCGACCCGGACGAGTTCCTGGCACGCCGCACCGAGCTCGCCGCGACCGCCAAGGCGGCCGGCGACAGCGCGACGGCGAAGCGGATCGGCGCCCTGCGCAAGCCCACCCGCTCGGCGTACGCGCTGAACCGGTTGGTGCGCGCGCACGACGGCGTCGCCGACCGCATCGACGCGCTGGGTGACGACCTGCGAGCGGCGCAGCGAGACCTGGACGGCGCCCGCATGCGCGAGCTGTCGCGCGAGCGCAATCGCCTCGTCGACGAGCTGACCCGGGCGGCGCTGGAAGCAGCCGGCGGATCGTCGGCGGCGCTGCGCGACGAGGTCTCCTCGACGGTGAGTGCGGCGATCGCCGACCCGGACGTGCTCGACCGGCTCCGGTCCGGTGCGCTCGTACGGGCGGAGAGCTGGAGCGGTTTCGGTGGCGACGCCGTCCCCGCGCTGAGGCTCGTGCGCGACGACACCCCGGCACCGGGCGCGAAGGGCGCGCCGAAGCGCTCGCCCGCCGAACCTGCGTCCGGCCCGAGCGCTGCCGACCAGGCACGGGAGCAACGCAGGGCCAAGCTCGAGCAGGCCGAAGCCGAATTGACCGACGCTCGAGGTCACGCCGAGACGGCAGAGGGCGAGGTCGCCGAATGCCGGCGCGCCGTCCGCCGGCTGGAGGAGCAGCTCAAGGACGCCAAGCGCAGGCTCGACGAGGCTCGGCTCGAGGCGCGTCATGCGGCCACCCGCCTGGAGAAGGCGAGCGCCGCGCTGAAACGCCTGCGGCACTGATCCGGCCGCAGCTCTGCCCGGCTACCGTGACGAGCGGTAACACGTTCTTGCCACGACCGAGAGGACTCCGATGCGTGCAGCCCGCCCGGCCTGGAGCGACGACGACATCGAAGCGTTCCGCGACCTCGCCGCCACCTTCTTCGAAAAGCAGTGCGCGCCCCACGAGGAGCGCTGGTGCGAGCAGCAGCATGTCGATCGCGAGATCTGGCGCAAGGCCGGTGAACTCGGCCTGCTGTGCCCGTCCATCCCGGAGGAATTCGGCGGCGGCGGCGGGACGTTCGCGCACGAGGCCGTCATGGCCGAGGAACAGGTCCGCCGGATGGCGCCGAGCCTCGGCACGACGGTGCACAGCACCATCGTCGCGCACTACGTGAACTCCTACGGTACGGACGAACAGAAGCGGCGCTGGCTGCCGAGGCTCGCCAGCGGCGAGCTCGTCGGCGCCATTGCGATGACCGAGCCGGGCACCGGCTCCGACCTGCAGAGCATCACGACCAAGGCGATCCGCATCGGCGACGAGTACGTGATCGACGGCTCGAAGACGTTCATCAGCAACGGGCTGCTGGCCGAGCTCGTGATCGTCGCTGCGAAGACCGACCCGGACGATGCCGCCGGCGGCATCTCGCTCGTGGTCGTCGAGACCGAGGGTGCGAAGGGCTTCTCGCGCGGGCGCGTCCTGAAGAAGGTCGGGCAGCACGGCCAGGACACCGCGGAGCTGTTCTTCGACGGCGTGCGGGTACCGGCCGGCAACCTCATCGGCGGCGTCGAGGGACAGGGCTTCGTCCAGTTGATGCAGCAGCTGCCGCAGGAACGGCTCATCATCGCGGTCGTGGCGGTGGCAGCCATCGAGGCGACCGTCGCCGAGACGCTGCGCTACACGAAGCAGCGGCAGGCGTTCGGCCGTCCGATCTACCAGTTCCAGAACACCAAGTTCACGCTCGCCGAGGCCGCGACGACATCGAGGATCGCCCGGGTGTTCATCGACGACTGCATCGCCAAGCACCTCGCCGGCGAACTCGACATCCCCACCGCGTCGATGGCGAAGTACTGGCTCACCGAGCAGCAGTTCCGGGTCGCCGACGAATGCCTGCAGCTGTTCGGCGGTTACGGCTACATGGCCGAGTACCCGATCTCGAAGCTCTTCGCGGACTCGCGCATCCAGCTGATCTACGGCGGGACGAACGAGATCATGAAGGAGATCATCAGCCGGTTCCTGTGATCGCCACGGGATCTGCACAACTGCGAGACAACCGCGACCTACGGTCGCCGTGAGGGGAGCCGGCAGACAGGATCACGAGTGCATCCGACCGACACCGTTGCGACCGTTGCGAAGGGCACGCCCGGCCCGAGCCCGAGGTACGAGCCGATCAGCGCGCCGGATCGAGCCAGCTTCGAGCGCGACGGGTTCGTGCTCGTGCGCGGCGCGCTCGACGCCGATGCGAGGCAGCGGGTGTGCGCTGCGGTCGACCGCGTGTACGCCGAGGAGCGTGCGGCCGGGCGGCTGCGTCCCGGCGGTGCCCTGCACCTCATGGGCATGCTGCACCGCGACCGCGCCCTGCTGGACCTGGTCGACCACCCGGCGACGTTCCGCTACGTGTGGAGCCTGCTCGGCTGGAACGTCTACACCCACCACAACCACGTCGACGTCAATCCGGGGGAACCGGCCCCGGGCCGGGCGCCGTGGAACTGGCACCAGGACGGGTACCGGCAGAACTCGGACATCGACGCGGGCGTCCGCCCGATGCTCTCGCTGAAGGTCGGTTTCGTGCTGTCGGACCTGTCCGTGCCGGGGCGCGGGGCGACGCGGATCATCCCGGGCAGTCATGTCGCCAACACGCTGGCCGGGCGACCCGCCCGTGCCGAGGACCCGTACGCCGAGCCGTCCGGCGCGCGAGAGATCATCGCGCGCCCGGGGGACGCGTTCGTGTTCGATCGGCGGCTGTGGCACTCGCGATCGGTCAATCGCTGCGACGTGATCCGGAAGATGGTCTTCATCGGCTATACGCATCGCTGGATCAGGCCGCTCGACGAGGTCGACTACCGCAGCGCGATGCCCGGCTTCGAATCGCTCAGCCCGCTGCGCCGCCAGTTGCTCGGCGACGGCTCGGACCACGCAAACTTCTGGGGCGTCGACACCGGAGGCTGGATCGACCAGTCGATCCCCTTGCGGGCCGAGCTGGCCGAGCGGGGCCGGCTCGACGGCAGCCGTCCCTACCTGCGTTGACGCCCGCCGTCACCCGGCGAAGGGTTGGCTGACGCCCTGGAAAACTGTAACTTGTTCTCATTCCGCCGCCAGCGCGGAGCGCACGGACAGCCAGGGACGGTGGACCTTGACCGCTCAGCTCACCCCCGAAGCGAAGGTCGAGCGGACGACGTTCGAGCTCCGGAATCCGGCGAACGGGGAGGTCGTCGGCAACTATCCGGTGCACACCGGCGTGGACATCGCCGAGATGCTCGCCCAGGCCCGGGTCGCTCAACTCTGGTGGGAGGGCCTCGGCTTCGCCGGCCGCCGCAAGCGCATGCTGCGGTGGACGTCCTACCTCGCCAAGCGCGTCGACGAGATCTGCGAGCTCTGCAATCGCGAGACTGCCAAGCCCAAGGGCGACGGCCTGTTCGAGCTGCTCGCGGGCCTCGAGGAACTCAAGTGGGCAGCCAACAACGCCCAGCGCGTCCTGAAGGAGCGCAAGGTCAAGCCCGGCCTGGCGATGCTGAACTTCGACGCCCGGGTCGAGTACCTGCCGCTCGGGGTCGTCGGCATCATCACTCCGTGGAACGCGCCGCTGTACACGGTGTTCTGTGGTCTCGCGGATGCGCTCGGCGCTGGCAACGCCGCGATCGTCAAGCCGAGCGAGTTCGCCGCGGCGACCGGTGTGTACGCGGTCGAGTCGTTCCACAGGGCCAACCCGGACGCGCCGCAAGGACTCGTCTCGTGGATCACCGGCTTCGGCGAGACCGGCTCGGCGCTGTGCCGCTCCGGCGTGAACAAGCTCGCCTTCACTGGATCGGTCCCCACCGGCAGGCGTGTCATGCAGGCGTGCGCCGACAACCTCACGCCCGTGCTGCTGGAGCTCGGCGGCAAGGACGCGACGATCGTGGCCTCGGACGCCGACCTGGACGCGGCAGCCAAGGCGATCGTATGGGGCGGCATGTGGAACGCCGGACAGGCCTGCGTCGGCGTCGAGCGGGTCTACGTCACCCAGGCGGTGCGCGCCGAGTTCCTCGCGAAGGTGAAAGCCAACGCCGAGCAGGTGACGGTAGGGCAGGGCGAACTCGACAGCTACGGTCCGATGACCCTGCCCTCGCAGATCGAGATCATCCGCCGCCATGTGAGCGACGCCCTCGACCGTGGTGCCACCGCGCTCGTGGGCGGCGCCGACTCGATCCAGCCGCCCTACGTCCACCCCATCGTTCTCGTGGACGTGCCCGAGGAGTCTTCGGCGGTCCAGGAGGAGACGTTCGGTCCGGTCGTGGTCATCAACACGGTGCGTGACGAGGACGAGGCGATCGAGCGCGCGAACGCGACGCAGTTCGGGCTCGGGTCGTCGGTGTTCTCGGCGAACAAGGGACGCTCGATCGCGGCGCGGCTACGGGCCGGAGGCACGACGATCAACTCCGTGCTGACGTTCGTCGGCATCCCGTCCCTGCCGTTCGGTGGGGTGGGGGACAGCGGCTTCGGGCGGTTCCACGGCGACGACGGGTTGCGCGAGTTCGCGCGGGCCAAGTCGACGACGCGCAAGAAGTTCGCCATGGGAAGGGACCTGCAGTCCTTCCCGCGCGAGCCGGACGCGTACAAGATCGTCAGCAGGGTGCTGCGGCTCAAGTTCTCGCGCCGGCTGAGGTAGCCGCCGGGGTCAAGCAGACTCGGCTTCGCTCGTACGGATCACGGAACTCCGGTATGTGGGCGAGATCGTCCAGAGCGTTGCTGGAGCCGATGCCGGGGCTCGTCGGGCCGAGTGAGCGGGTTTTGGAGCGGCGTCGAGCGGTCCGGTAGAGTCTGACGACGGCGCGGGCGCACTCGCTGCGGGCGTGGCCGATGGGGTATGGGGTAATTGGCAGCCCAACTGATTCTGGTTCAGTTAGTCTAGGTTCGAGTCCTGGTACCCCAGCGCAGGACAGGAAGTTTCTGGGGCCCCGTCGTCTAGTGGCCCAGGACGCCGCCCTCTCAAGGCGGTAGCGCCGGTTCGAATCCGGTCGGGGCTACATGCTGGAGCCCCCGGTTTCCGGGGGCTCCATTGCAGTTTGCTGGCTCGGGAGGCGCCACGCTAAGCGATCTGGCAACAGAATGGCAACAGCAAGTATGAGCGGCGCCCTGGGCAACGCCAGTCAGACAGACGGCCACCTGCATGGGCGCCCAGCAGTCCAGGAAGCCAGGCCTCCCTGCTACGGCGTGATCTCGCTGCAGGGTCGGGACGCATAGCGCCGATTCGGCGCGCCGTGGCGAGCACGTCGGCGATAGCCGAATAGCATTGATATGCGCGCATGCTGGCTCGCGCCGGCTGGCGTGAGGGCGTATCGATCTAGGTTGGGACGCCACGACAAGACGTTGCTGCGCCCCGCTCATTTTCCCAGCGGGTCTGCAAACTGCCGCGTCAGGCTGTCGGGATCGTCGAGTGCCTTGTCAACGTTGGATCGGAGCTCGGTCCGCAGGTCCGGGAACTCCGCCACCTCATAGGCGGGGCTCTCGGAGTACTCGATCACGGTCTTGACCGCCGCCTCCCACCACCTCAGCGTGCCCCGTTCGCCACGCTGTGCCTGGCGGTCTCGCAGCAGGCCGTCCCACACCCGCAGCTCCCAGGCGTTGCGGGCATCGTCTATGGCGAGGTCGGCCGAGAGGAGCTCGCGCAGCTGCTCGGCCAAGCGCTCGGCACGCGGGGAGTCCCGCTCGTAGGTGTCGATGGCGAAGTCCAGCCAAACGAACTGCCGCTTCCGCATCAGTTCGGCGGGCAGCGAACTCACAGACTCGTTCTGAAGCTCCTCGACCACGCCCTGCAACTCACGCACCAGCTGCTCGACCTGATTGACGTCGAAGCTCACGGTGTTGGCGGCTTCCTCGGCCGACTCGCGGCGGTAGCCGCGTACCCCGCTGTCTCGGTCAGTTCGGTGAGCGGCTGGGCGATGGTCGTTTCGATCGCGTCCGCGATGGACTCGACCTGCGAGCCGATGCCGCCGACCGCTTCGTGCAGCGCCTCGGACACTTGTTGGAACCGGGCGGCGAAGCTACCGGCCTCCCGCTTGAGGTAGATCTGGAGCAACTCTTCGTCCGTAAGTGCTCGGGTCGAGCGTCCGTTGCGCGTCTGGCGCCGGCCTTCGTCATCGAAGTGCGGTGCCATTGTGGGCCGGACCTCCATCCGCAGGAACGGCGTCGTCTCGGCCACTCCCTCCTCGATGATGAAGACGTCGACCGGTATGGGCCGTGTCCGGCTCGCGAGGTCCTGGATGCGCGCTACGGCCCTGTCGAGCCCTTTGGGCAGGCCGCACGGCTCGCCACGGACCAGGCCGGTCGCATGGTCTTCCACCTCTTGGACGCCCACGAGGAGATGGGCAACGGCCCGGCTCTCGTCCGAGGCGACCCAGTTCGCGAGCGCTGCGAGCAC
>JAVHVN010000019.1:0-7764 GCA_032160545.1 Pseudonocardiales bacterium
CGGCCCGTGCTCAGCGCCAGACGGAGCGGCGCTGCACCAGCAGCCGGAAGAGCGTGCTCTGGATCGACTCGCGAACCTGGTCGGTGAGCTCGAACCGCACGCTCGGGTCGTCCGCCCGGTCGGCGCCCAACCCCTCGGTGTGGATCGGCGCGCCGAACTCGATGTACCACTTGCTCGGCAGCGGGACGAGACCGAGCGGGCCGAGCCACGGGAAGGTGGGTGTCAGCGGGAAGTACGGCAGGTTCAGGATTCTCGCGAGCGTCTTGGCGTTGCCCAGGACCGGATGGATCTCCTCGGCCCCGACGACCGACACCGGAACGATCGGGACGCCGGCGCGCATCGCCGCTGACACGAAACCGCCGCGACCGAAGCGCTGCAGCGTGTAGCGCTCGCGGAACGGCTTGCCGATGCCCTTGAATCCCTCGGGCCACACGCCGACGAGCTCGCCTGCGCCCAACAACCGCTCGGCGTCCGGGGCGCACGCGAGCGTGGCGCCCGCCTTGCGCGCCAAGGCACCGAGGCCGGGGGTCGCGAACACCAGGTCGGCGCCGAGCATGCGCAGGTGGCGCCGCGCCGGGTGCTCGACGCGCACCGCCGTCGCGACCATCGTCGCGTCGAGGGCCCAGATGCCGCCCGCGTGATTCGCCACCAGCAGGGCACCGCCCGTCGCCGGGATGTTCTCGACGCCGTTGACCTCAACTCGGAACCACTTCTCGTACAGCGGCAGCAGCGCCGGCAACAGCACGTTGTCGGTGAGATCGGCGTCGAAGCCGAACGCGTCCACCGGGTAGTCGCCGGTCAGGCGCCGGCGCACGAACTCGAGCGCATCGATCGCACGCTGTTCCCAGCCCGCGCCCGGCGGGGCCGGTACCGGTGGCGCGACCTCGGCGGCGCCGGGATGCAGCGGGTACACCGAGGCCTCCGCCGCGGTTTCGACCGCGGGGCCGCCGCAGCCCCGCCCAGCTCGCGCGAGGCCGCTGCGCAACGGGATCACGTGGCCGTCCACGTCAACCGCCCGCCGGCACGTGCCGCCCCGGCAGGGCCCACAACGGCGCGGGCAACACGGTCACGATCCGCTGCGCGGCGGTCACCGAGCCGGTCGCCAGCCGGGGCAGCCGCGGGATCGTGGCCAGATAGGACTCGAGGGCCTGGTCGGTCGAATGGGCGGGAACGTAGCCGAACCGGCTGCGCAGCCGTGCGGTGTCGACGACCCGGCCGTAGTTCAGGAAGGCCGGCTGTTCTGCGGACACCTCGGGCAGACCCGAGTTGCGCAGGATTGTGCCCACCGCGGCGATGGCCATCGACGGCACGGGCAGCCGCAACCGCCCGGCTCGCCGCACGGCTTGTGAAAGCAGCACGACACCGTCGGCCGCCACATTCATGACTCCGGCGTCGCGCCCGGTGGCGACGAGTCGAAGTACCTCGACCGCGTCGGACTCGTGCAGCAACTGCAGCCGCGGGTCGAAGCCGAGCGAGGTCGGGACGACCGGCATCGCGAGATACCGCGTCAGCGGTGACTCGATCGTGGGGCCGAGGATGCTCGCGAACCGGAGCACCGACACGGCGATGTCCGGTCGGCGCCGGGCGAAGCCGCGAACGTACCCCTCGATCTCGACGGCGTCCTTCGCGTAGCCGGTGAGCGGGCTGTCGCCCGAGTGCATCGCCTCGGTGAACACGGCCGGATCGGTCGGGCCGGCGCCGTAGACGGCCGTCGTCGACTCGACGACCACCCTGCGAAGTGCGTCGGACTTCTGGCACGCAGCGAGCAACTGCATCGTCCCGAGCACGTGGTGCTCGCGCTGCGGTGCCGGGCCGCCGCCCCCCCGCTGGGCGCCGGGTAACGGCGCGTGGACCACGGTGTCGACCCTGGCCCGGCTCAGCACGGTCGCGATGAGTGGGTTGCGGATGTCGGCCCGGACGAACTCGGTCCGCCCGAGCTGGGCGATGGCGGCCCGGCTCGGCGCGACGCGATCGACGCCGATGACACGCTCGATGGCGTCGTCACTCGCCAGCTCGGCGGCCAGCCGGGCACCGAGGAACCGGCTGATGCCGGTGATCAGAACGACGCTTCCCACGAACTCCCCCGAGGCCGTGTTGGGCGGTGCTACTTCTTGTTGCGGCGCTGGACGCGCGTCTTCTTCAGCAGCTTGCGGTGCTTCTTCTTCGCCATCCGCTTGCGCCGCTTCTTGATGACAGAACCCATGACCCAACCCCATCGATGCCCGGGGCGGCCCGGGCGCAGTCGTCGGAAACCCCGCCCAGCGGGCGGAACACTCGAACGGTCAGCCTACCTGCAGCGAGGCAGCCCACCATCGCCGGGACGTGCGCCCGGCCGCTGTCGGACGGGTGTTCAGCCGGCTTCGATGAAGGCGGCGCGCAGGTACTCGTGCACGGCCTTCTCGGGCACGCGGAACGACCGACCGACCCTGACGGCCGGCAGATCACCGCTGTGGACCATCCGATAGACCGTCATCTTCGAGACACGCATGACCGAAGCGACCTCGGCGACGGTCAGGAACCTGACCTCGGCGAGGGCAGGGTCGACCGGGTGGACGCCGTCATCCGACTGCGCCCCCCGCTTCGTGGGCCCGTTCTGGGACGTGCTCATGAGTCACCGACACCTTCGGCACGTGTCGGTGCGTCGGCTTCCCCACCGGCGAACGGGACACGCACGTGCTGTTGTGAGAGTAGCGGTACCAGTGGGGCGGATGCGATAGAGCTTCCCCACCTTCTGCGCGAGTTCCTGCCAGATTATGTCCGGGACCTCCCTATTCCGGACGTCAGTCGCTCACCCCCAGTTCACGGCTGCGGCGCGCGGCCGCCTCGATTGCCGCCAGCAGCGCCGCGCGGACACCGTGCACCTCGAGCTCGCGGATGGCCGCGATGGTCGTCCCGCCGGGGCTCGTCACCGCCTCGCGCAACTGCACCGGGTGCTCGCCGGAGTCGCGCAGCATGACCGCCGAGCCGATCGCGGTCTGCACGATCAACTCCGCCGCGAGCGTCCGTGGCAGGCCGAGCAGGATGCCGGCGTCGATCATCGCCTCGACGAGGAAGAAGAAGTACGCCGGCCCGGATCCCGACAGCGCGGTCACCGCGTCGAGCTGCGACTCGGGCACCGTCACGACCCGGCCCACTGCGCCGAGCAGCGACTCGGCGACGGCGAGGTGGTCCGCGTCGGCATGCGCACCGGGCGAGATCGCCGTCATGGCCTCGTCGACCAGGGCGGGGGTGTTCGGCATGCACCGCACGACCGGGACGCCCTCGGCGAGCCGGGCCTCGAGGTGCGCGGTGGTGATACCGGCGGCGACGGAGACCACGACGTGGCGCGGGGTCACCGCGTCGCGGATCTCGGCGAGCAGCGCGTCGATGTCCTGCGGCTTGACCGCCAGGACGATCGTGCCCGCCGCGGCGACGGCATCGGTGGCTTCCATCGTCTTGACGCCGTAGGTGTCACTGAGGAACTCGCCGCGCCCGGCGTGCTTCTCCGCGACGACGATGTCAGCGGGCGTCCGCTCGCCGCGCAGCAGTCCCGACAGCAGCGCCTCACCGATCTTGCCGCCGCCGAGAATGGCGACACCTGCGAACGTCATGCTCATCAGCCTCTCGAGACCAGGGCGCGCCCGAAGAACGCGAGGTTCGCCGGTCGCTCCGCGAGCCGGCGCATGAGGTAGCCGTACCACTGCGCGCCGTACGGGATGTAGACGCGCACAGTGTGCCCGAGGGCGGCGAGCCGGCGCTGCTCGTCCGGACGAATTCCATACAGCATCTGGAACTCGAACTCGCCCTGCGCGCGGCCGTGCCGCTGCGCGCGGTTGCTCGCGATCTCGATCAACCGCGGGTCGTGCGTGGCGAACATCGGGTAGCCGGCGCCCTCGAGCAGGGCGTCCAGGCAGCGCACGTACGACTGGTCGACGTCCTCGCTCCTCTGATACGCGACCGAGGCGGGCTCCTTGTACGCACCCTTGCACAGCCGGACCCGGCTGCCCGCGACGGCAAGCTCCCGGCAGTCGCCCAGCGTGCGCACGAGGTACGCCTGCAGCACGGCGGCGGTGTCGGGAAAGTCGGCCCGCAGCTCCTGGAGGATGCCCAGCGTCGAGTCGGTGGTGGTGTGGTCCTCCATGTCGAGGGTCACCGAGGCGCCCGCCTGCCGTGCGGCCGCGCAGATGCGGCGGGCGTTGTCGAGCGCGATCGCCTCTCCCTCGCCCGGCAGGACCTGGCCGATGGCGCTCAGCTTCACGCTGACGTCACTGCGGGCGGTGAGCGGCGCCATCGGTTCGGTCAGCCCGTCGCGCTGCAGCGCCTGCAGCAGTTCGACATAGGCGGCGACCACCGCGTCGGCCTGCGCACGATCGGTGGTGTCCTCGCCGAGGTGGTCGAGCGTGACAGTCAGGCCGTCCGCCACCAGCCGGCGCGCCGTTGCGACCCCGGCAGCCGTGTCGGCACCGCCGACGAACCGGCGCACGACCGAGCGCGACACCGGTGCGTTGGTGATCAGTTGCTCGAGGCGGGCGTTGCGGGAGGCAGCCAGGATCGCGGAGCGCAGCACTCCGCCAGGCTAATCGCCCGGGCCCGGCGGTCAGTCGGCGCGGACGCCCGCGGGAGCGAGCGGCGCGACGAGGTGCAGGCGGCAGAACGCGAGCGCTTCGGCGAGGTCGGCCGCGCGCTCGGCGCGGTCGAGCGCGCGCCGGGTGTTGACCTCGACGACGACGTGGCCGCCGTAGCCGCGGGCCGCGAGGGTTTCGAGCACCTCGGCACACGGCTGCGTACCCCGGCCTGGGATGAGGTGCTCGTCCTTCGTCAGGCCGGTGCCATCGGCCATGTGCAGGTGCGTGAGCCGGTCGGCCATCGCCTCGAGCATCGCCATGGCGTCGGACTGCGACACCGCCGAGTGCGACAGGTCCAGGGTGTAGTCGCTGTACGGACGGTCGTCAGCCGCGACGTCCCACGTGGGCTGGTAGGCGGACACCTCCCGGCCGCGCACCCGCAGCGGGAACATGTTCTCGACCGCGAAGCGCACGTCCGTCTCGCCGGCGAGGCGGTCGATGCCGTCCTGGAACCCCCGGGCGTAGTCGCGCTGCCAGCGGAACGGCGGGTGCACGACGACGGTCTGCGCACCGAGCAACTCCGCGGCGAACTGCGCCTTCTGCAGCTTCGTCCACGGGTCGGTCGTCCAGACCCGCTGGGTGATGATCAGGCACGGGGCGTGGATCGCGAGGATCGGCACCTGGTAATGCTCGGACAGCCGCAGCAGGGCATAGGGGTCCTGGCTGACCGGGTCGGTCCAGACCATCACCTCGACCCCGTCGTAGCCGAGCTTGGCAGCGAGCTCGAACGCCGCGGCGGTGTTCTCGGGATAGACCGAGGCGGTCGACAGTCCGACCTTCGCCCGCGACGGCTTCAGCGCGTTGCCGATCGGCGCGCCGTCGCGGTCCATGTCGGCGAGGGTAACCGCTTGCAAGCAGGCAGCACCGTGAAGATCGCGATCCATGATTCGCAGCTCGCCAGGGCGCCCGTGACCGCCCTGCCTCGGTCGCGCATCAGGCGCCGGCGAGCCAGTCCAGCCGCCGGAGGATGACGCCTTCGCGCAGCGCCCACGGGCACAGTTCGAGTTCCGCGACGCCGAGTGCGTCCATCGCCGCAGCGGCCACGACGGCACCGGCGATCGTCTGGTGCGAGCGGGCCGCGCTCACGCCCTCGAGCTCGGCGAGATCCCGGGAGTTCATGCGCGACACGAAGGCAGTGATCTGGCCGAGGCCGTTGCGACTGAGCAGCCGCCGCACGTACGGCCCCGAGGAGCTGGGCGCGGCACCGGCCAGCCGGGCGAGCGTCCGGAACGTCTTGCTGGTCGCGACGACGCGGTCGGGCCGGCCGACCGAGAGCAGCTGCTTCGCCGGCGCGGCCAGTTTGGCGGTGACGTGCTCGCGCAGCGCGGTGATCTCGGACCGCGCCGGCGGGTCGCCGGTGAGCCATTCGCGGGTGAGCCGCCCCGCCCCCAACGGAAGTGACACCGCGACGTCGGGGTCCTCGTCGCGACCCGCGCCGAGCTCGAGCGATCCGCCGCCGATGTCGAGGCAGATCAGGTTCCCGGCACTCCACCCCAGCCACCGGCGCACGGCAAGGAAGGTCAGCCGCGCCTCGTCCTCGCCGCTGAGCACGCTGAGTTCGACACCGGCCTCCTCGGCCACCCGGGCCAGGACGTCGGCCGAGTTGCGCGCGTCCCGAACCGCCGACGTGGCGAACGCCAGCATCTCGTCGCAGCCGAGGTCCTTGGCGTGCCGGCGGGCGAGCTTGGCCGCCGCGACGAGCGCATCGGCGCCGGCCGGAGCGAGCCGGCGGTCGCGCCCGACGTGCTCGGCCAGCCGCAGCTCGCTCTTCTGCGACGACTGCGGCGTGGGCTGGGCACCGCGGTGCGCATCGACGACGAGCAGGTGCACGGTGTTGGACCCGACGTCGAGAACACCGAGGCGCATAGGCCGACAGTAGTGAAGTTCCGTACGCTCGCGGGTGTGCCGCGTACCCGACCACCCGTCCCTGAGGTATCGCTCGACTTCGCCCGGGAGTGGGTCGAGTTCCAGGATCCTGCCGACGACGAGCACTGGATCCGCGCGGACCTGACCTGGCTCTGCTCACGCTGGACGTGCATCTTCGGCCGCGGTTGCCACGGGACGATCGAGGGGCAGGCGTCGACCGGCTGCTGCAACCACGGCGCGTACTTCTCCGACAAGGACGACGAGAAGCGGGTGCGCAAGTTCGCCGCGATGCTCACGCCCGAGGACTGGCAGCTGCACGACGCCGGGCACGACGCCGAGGGCAAGCTGCGCTTCAGCGAGAAGGTCCCCGACGACGACGAGAAGCGGCGCAAGACCCGCGTCGTCGGCGAGTCGTGCATCTTCGCGAACCGCGCCGGGTTCCCCGCCGGCATCGGCTGCTCGCTGCACGCGCTGGCGCTGCGCCTCGGCCTGAACCCGTTGGAGACCAAGCCCGAGGTGTGCTGGCAGCTGCCCGTTCGGCGCGAGCAGCAGTGGGTCGAGCGCCCGGACGACACCCGCATCCTGGTCTCGACGCTGGCCGAGTTCGACCGCCGCGGCTGGGGCGAGGGCGGCCATGACCTCGACTGGTACTGCACCTCCTCGCCCGAGGCGCACGTGGGCGGCGAGCCGATGTACCAGTCGTACGGGCCCGAGCTGATCGCGCTCGTCGGCCGTCCGGCGTACGACGAGCTGGCCGCGATCTGCGCGAAGCGGTTGCAGCTCGGGCTGGTGGCCGTGCACCCCGCCACCGCGGCAGCGCAGGCCAAGCAGGCCAAGCAGGCCAAGCAGCCCGAGCAGGCAGGTCCGGTCCGGCGCCGCGACGCCGGCCGAGCGTCCTGACACGATCCTGACAATTCCTTTCCCTGCGCCGAACCTGCTGCGTCGATGCTGACGTCGGCGGCGGGGTAGTCAGCCTCGCCCAGCATCGTCAGGAGGCAGCATGTGGAAGCAGATCGCCCTCGGCGCGGGGGTCACCGCAGCGGTGGTCGGCATCGGGACCGCCGCCCTCGCGACCACGGGTGACACCACCTCCGGAAGCCCGACGGGATCGTCGTCGGCAGCGCCGGCCGCCAAGGCGGCACACGGCAAGCACCCGCGCCTCGATCGAGCGATGGCGCGCCGCTCGGTCGTGCACGGACAGATCGTCACGCAGAACCCGAAGACCAAGCAGTTCGTCACGCACGACGTGATCCGCGGTTCGGTCACGGCGGTGTCGTCGACGTCGATCACCGTG
>JAVHVN010000039.1:0-7523 GCA_032160545.1 Pseudonocardiales bacterium
GCAAGCGGCAGGCGAGTGGCCTGCTGCGGCGCGACTGCTCGCAGACCGCTCGCTGAGCCTCTCCCTCGACGGAGAGCAGCGCAGTATCGAGGCGCTGCTGAACGCGTTCCCGTCCGGAGCCTGCGCCAACGACCCCGAGCTGGCTCTGGTGCGGGCGGGCAGCGCCATGGTCCGCGGGCGTCTCGACGAGGCGAGCGCCCTCCTTGCAGTCGCCCAAACCCATGTGGAGACAACGGAGACAGAGCGTCAGGGTCGACTCAGGGTCGCTATCGCATTGCTGAAGGTATCGGTGGCGAGGCGGCGGGGACACCTTGTCGGGGTAACAGAACAGCTCGCATTCCTTGCGTCCCCCATCACCGGGAAGTCTGACGAAGATTTCGCACTCTCCACCGAGCTGCGTGCATTGACGCTATTGAACCTCGGCGCCGTCGAGGGGTGGACCGGACTTCCCGAAGGGGAGCGCCACCTCCTGCAGGGCGCTGGCCTGGCCCGGCGAATCGGCCGGCCCTACGTCGAGGTCAGCTGCCTGGCCTTTCTCGGTTACGCGTCCACGACGCGCTCCTTCAGCACTGTCCGGCAACGCTGCCATGAGGCGATCGCACTGGCCGAGCGATACGGCTGGGGCGCCGAATCGTTCATCTCACCGGCGCTCGTAACCCTCGCCTACACGATGATCTGGATGGGTGAGTTCGACGAAGGCGAGCGATGGCTGCGTCGCGCAATGGAAAGGCGTCAAAGCGACGCAGCGCCGGCCATCGGATTGTCGATGCATCTCGTCACCGGAATGCTTCACGCCGCGCGCCGCTTCACCTATGAAGCGCTCGAGGAGTTCACTTCTGCCGAACGTCTGCAATACGGGTTAACCGCAACGCACCGCGTGACGAGCCAGGTCACGGGCTGGTTGGCGGCAACGCAGGCCCGTCTCGGGATGGTCGAGGCGGCCCGCACCACGCTCGAAACGATTACCGTCGAGCGGGCCAACTGGGGAGAGATCCACAACGCGTGCGCCGTGATTCATCTTGCCGAGAACTGCCCGAAAGAAGCGCTTGGCGCGCTGCAGGCCGTCCTCACAGGAACGGCGCCGGTCATCCATGACTTCACCGTCGTTGAGGCTCAGCTCCTGGCCGGGCGTGCCCACCTAGAACTCGGTGACCACCGAGCCGCGCACGACGCCACCGAGAGCGCGCTCGCTCTGGCAGAGGCTGACCGGCTGGTCCTGCCATTCGCGATGACCGCCTCAGGCGACCTGCTCGAGGCCCTCCCCCGACACGAGACAGCTCACGCGGCACTGCTCATCGACATACTCGACGTGCTGCACGGTTCGCCGTTGACCACCAGAGACCTGCCACGGTCACCGCCAACGGAAAAGCTCAGTCCCAGCGAGCTCAAGGTCCTCCGCTACCTGCCCACCAACCTGTCGAGGCCCCAGATCGCGGGACAGCTGTCCGTGTCGGTGAACACCGTGAACACACACGTTCGCAGCATCTACTCCAAGCTCCAGGCCAGTGACCGCTCCTCAGCCGTGCAGCGCGCTCGGGAACTGCGGCTACTTTCGGCCGGCACTCGCTAGCGGGACCATCACCAGATCCTGGCGATGCGGGTTCACCCACCAGAACCCAACCATGGCGTGATGGATCCCGGACTGGCCACGTACACCATCCGCATCAGGGGGCAGCTCGGCGATGCGGCGCTGTCCGCGTTTCCAGCGCTACGGTCCCGGCACGACGGTGCGGAAACGGTGCTTGTCGGCGATCTAGACCACGCAGCGCTATATGGCGTCTTGTCGGAGATCGAGGCGCTGGGCCTCGACCTCGTCGAGATGCGACAACTTCCGCCAGATCGCAACGCGGTTGAGCCCGAGGACGGCGACCCACCCCGTTGATCCCGCCTTCGGCCGGGGCTCGATTTCCGGGACCTGGACCGCAGGCGCCTGCACGCAAAGGAATGCGTCCATGAACACGATCAGCAGCAACGGTGAGACCCGCAAGCGTGCGCGAATTCCGGTGATGCCGGCCCCGCATGACCGAACCGGCAGCGGTGTCACCGAGGACCCGAGAGACCGCGTGGATTCGTCGGCCATCCGCGTTCCCGTCCGGCACCGCAGCGCGACCGCAGACCACCTCGCGGAGCACGCGGCCCGGCTTGCCCGGGAGAACGAGGAACTCACGGATCTCACCGGGCTCATCGCACACGAGGTGAAGTCGGCATTGCTGCACGCACTGCTCGACGACGAGCCCCGACCTGGTGTCATGCGGGCCATGGAACTCGTCGACACGATCCTCCATGCGGCTCGGGCGAGTCATGCCGACGTCAACGTCGTAGCCGTGGATGACGTACTGCGCCAGACCATTTCCGACATCGGAAGGGTCAATGCCCACGTCATCACGAGCGCCACCGGTGTGTTTCCGCTGCCCCGCGCGGCGCTAGGTCTCGTGCTGCGCAATCTACTGGCAAACGCCATCGCAGCCGGCGCGGGAAACATCCATATCTCGAACCTCGCCGGGGGCGAGCGGCGACTGCTCATCGTCGACGACGACGGGGTCGGGCTCGACTCGCACGACGGTTACGCCACCGGCGATCAGTTGGGGCTGGCGTTGTGTCGTCGGCTGGTCGCGCGGTTCGGAGGGGTGATCGAACTCAAGCCGCGACCGGCTGGTGGGACCCGCGCCGTCATCTCGATCTCGGGAGCCGACGGATGATTCGCATTCTCCTCGTCGACGACCATGCCTTGTTCCGGTCATCACTACGAGTACGGCTGGATCGCGAGGACGGCATCACGACGATCGGCGAAGCCGGAACAGCAGAGCAGGCGATCGCCAAAACGCGTGCGCTGCAGCCGGATGTGGTGCTGCTCGATCTGGTTCTCCCGCGCAAGGACGGCTACGCGGCCATGCCCGAGCTCGTGAAAGCCAGCCCGTCCACGAAGGTTCTGGTCGTCTCTTCGCAGACCCAACCGACATCTGTCCGGCAGGCGATGGGGGCCGGCGCTCGCGGCTTTGTGCCGAAGCGATCGTCGGACACAGAGTTGATCGAAGCAATCCGGCGCGTCGCCTCAGGTGAACAGTACGTTGAGCCCAATCTCGGCGCCCGACTCGCCGTCGATGAGTCATCGCCGGAACTCATGGTGCTCTCTGACCGGGAACGCGACGTGCTTCCACTGCTCGCGCTCGGGTACACCAATCAAGAGGTCGGCAAGAGGCTCTACGTCTCAGTACGCACAATCGACTCGCACCGCGCCACCATCATGCGAAAGCTCAGGCTCGAGTCGCGCGCCGAGCTCGTACTGTTCGCGCTCGCGAACGGCTTGATCGGCGCTGCATGATCGCCAAGCCAAGGCCCGCTGGATGTCGCCCTCCGCCGCGCGCCCGCATACGTGCTGGCTGGCATCGACGGCGCCGCTGCTGCCGCGCGTCATCCGGAGCATCAGCCGCAGGCCCCGCTCGCCGTGCGCGGCTTCGGGTTTTCCGCAGCGACTCAGCGCCGGCACCGATGCCCGTCCACCCGGATCTGTCGAAGGATCGAACACGTCCGAACACCAACCGAAAGGGACGTACCTATGTCCGGAAACGCCGATCTCACGGCCTACGTCAACGACGAACTCCTCTGGGATCCGAAAGTCGACAATGCGGCGATTGCGGTCTCGGCCGACGACGGCAAGATCACGCTGCGTGGCACCGTCGGAAGCCTGCGCGAGAAGCGCGACGCGAAGAAGGCCGCGCAGCGCGTTTACGGTGTCATCTCGGTCGACAACCAGTTGCAGGTGCGACTGCTGACCGACGCCGGACGGCTCGACGCCGACATCCGCGGCGACGTGCTCCAGGCGCTCGCGCTCGACAGCCTCGTCCCGAAGTCCGTAGACGCGAAGGTGCACGACGGCGCCGTCACTCTCACTGGCACGGTGGACTGGCAGTACCAGCGCGACGAGGCCGACTATGTCGCCTCGACCATCGTCGGTGCACGCGATGTGTTCAGCGAAATCGCGATCAAAAGCCCGACGCCGGATGCCTCGAACGTGAAGGACTCGATCAAGTCGGCGTTGAAGCGGAACGCGGGCGTCGATGGCGACGGTCTCTCCGTCACGTCCATGAACGGCACCGTCACGATCAAGGGCGCCGTTCGCTCGTGGGCCCAGCACGACGAGGCGATCGACGCCGCATGGGCTGCGCCCGGCGTCACGTCGGTGCGCGACGACATGGTCGTCGCCTACTGACAGATGCGCCCGCGGTTGGCGCGGGCGGGCGGGCGCGAACGCCTGCCCGCGCCGACCAACGCCCTTGCACGTTCTCCACAACCCGGAGCGACACATGCCACCGGCCCTCGACCAAGCCGACAAGCAGGTCATCGACAAGACGCCGCGTCTAGCCCGTCCCCGGCCCGGCTCCTCCACCACGGGCGGACTCCCGGGCGGATGGCTTCTTCGCCATTACGTACGATCGAACGGACGAAGCGTGTTCGAGGTCCTCGATGCCCACTACGACCTGGTGGGTCTGCTCGCAAATACCCGCCATCCACGGAATTCGGTGGACGCCGCCTGGCGAGGCCACCGGAACGACGCCGGCGTCGGCCGCCGATGGTGGGCCCTCGCTATGGGACGGACGCAGCCCTCGGCGCACCGTCGCCGGCACTCAGACAGCGAGCGCGGCACGGGTTACCGCTTCGAGTCACCAACCCCCAGTCAAGGGAGATCCCTCAATGCGACTACATGCTTCGCTCATCGTCCGTGGCGTGCTCGCCATCGTGATCGGCATCGTCTCCGTTGCCTGGCCGAACATCACGATCAGCGCCTTCGTCATCCTGTTCGCTGTTTACGCATTCACTGCCGCGATCACCGACGCGCTGAGAGCCTTCAGCAGCGACAGGGCCGGGCCGGTCTTCGGCTATCTGTTCCTATCGCTCATCGCCGTCGCCGCGGGCGTCACCTCGCTCGCCTGGCCCGCGGCGACAGCACTGGCGCTCTCGATCTTCGTCGGTGCCTGGGCGCTCCTGGCCGGCGTGTTCGAACTCGGCCTGACGTTCACGAGCGGCCAGCGAGCCGGGGAACGGGCGATGTGGCTGCTCGGCGGCGCCGTGTCCATCGCGCTCGCCGTCGTCCTCTTCATTCGGCCTGACATCGGTGCCGAATCGCTCGCGGTCGTATTCGGGCTGTACAGCATCGCGTTCGGTATCTCCGCGCTGGTTCTGTCGACCCAAGCCGACGAACTCCGCTCCAAGGCTGCGCAATGGCTGCCCGCGCCGAGCTAGACCGCGTGACGGTCACACCACAACCCCCGCGTGCACAAGGCGCGGGGTCGAGAGGATGGCCCAGGCGCCCACCTGATATCTGGTGCCGGTGCTGTCCAAACAGGGCGAGGCGCCCGCGGGACTGCGGTCCCGCGGGCGCCTTGCTTCGTCGCTGTGTCCCGCGCTATCGCCCTTCGACCGAAAAGACAATGTCCGCGAACTGCGACGCGGTCCCCTTCCGCGACCAGTCGCGCTGCAGCTCGCACAGCACCTGCACCCAGCTCGTCGGTTTGGCACCGGCCTGACTGACCCGCTCGAGGGCCGCTCGGTGCGCCTCGACAGAGGTGCCGCCCACGGCATCGACGATCGGGTAGACCTCGTACCCTTCGCGGATAGCGTCCAGTGTCGGGAAGGTCAGGCAGGCTTCGGTCCACAGTGCGGTCATCAGCAGCTTCTTCCGACCTGTTGTTCTGACTGCGTGGACGAACTCCTCGTCTTCCCACGCGTTGATCGTCGTCCGATCGAAAGCCTTCATCCCGTCCAGCACGTCGGCCAACTGGTGCACGGTTGGCTGATTCGCACCGGTGTTGACGTTCACCGTCGACAGCACGATGGGAAGGTCGTAGAGCTTCGCCGTCCTGGCGACGGCGACGATGTTCGTCACCAGCGTGCGGCGGTCCATCGAGGCAACCGAACCCACCTGGACCGGCTGGTAGTCGATGACGATGAGCGCAGCGTTCCTCGGGGTGAGCAGGTGATCTTCCACTTGGTCACGGATCGCTTCACTGGTCATCGCGTCTTCTCCCTTGCCACGAGTGTTGATCCGGCACGCCGGGCCCTGGTGCCCGACGGTGGAGCGCTGTCGAATTGCTTCATCGGTGGCCCCTACCGTTGGGATTCACAGACGCCGTTGAGGGCGGCCTGAGTCATCGGCGGGAGGTCCGGGATCAATCGCGGTAGCTGCCGCGGCGGAACTCCTCGACCAGGCTCGGGTGGGATGGAGACCACTCGAGCTCGGTTCGGGCCTTGGTCGCGGTGGTGGCCTGATCCAGCAGCAGGACTTCGGCGAAGTAGTCGCCCAGGCGCGCTCGGGCTTCTTCGTCGGAACCCGGGACAGCTCCTGGAGCGGCGACCGCGGCGGCGGCCGCGGCGGTCATTTCGGCGACGGTCGAGTTCGACCCGTCGCCGATGACGTAGTAGCCGCGAGCCGAGTCGTTGTCCAGCACGCGCCGGAAGGCGTCGGCCACGTCCGCAACATGGACTGTCGGCCAGTGCTGTTGCCCGGTGCCGAGCATGATCAGGTTACCGACGGCGTCTCGGGGCGAGCCGAGAAGCAGCCCGGGAATCCCTCCCCGCCGTCGCCGTAGGCGACACCGGACACGATCACGGCTCCGCGCATGCCAGTCGCGTCGAGCACTCGGCGTTCGATCGGGACCTTCCACGCCACCAGCGCGGGCGGATCGAACGGGGACTCCTCGGTGATGGCCGAACCGGCCCCGTAGATCCACATACCGCTGACGTGCACGTAGGGCTTGCCGGTGCCGGCGAACGCATCTATGACCGCATCGACCACTGCCGAGTCCAGGTTCGCGCTGGTGGCGTCACCGGGACTGGCGGTGTGGACGGCCCCGTTCACGCCGCGCAGCAGGCTCACGACCGCCGCTCGGTCGTAGAGGTCGACCACGGCCGGTACGGCGCCGCGAGCTGCCACGATGGCGGCCTGGTCGTCGTCGCGGACGAGCGCCCTGACCTCGTGGCCATTCTTCAGCAGTTCCGTCAGTACATGCGACCCGATGAACCCGGTTGCGCCGGTGAGTGCCACTCTCATCGCCTGTGCGTCCCCTACCTTGATCGCCAAAACATCACTCAACGGTTCAAGTGGACTGGGCGCCGCTGGGGTTGAAAAGGCGACGGAACCTATTCAGGCATTGCCCTGTGCTATACGCGATTCCTATATAGCCGCGGCCAATATCACCAAAGCCACCGTCGCCTGTACGACCGCAGGATCGCGAGGTGGACTGGCTGGCGAACGGCAAACCGCCGCGTCATCCGCCATGAAAGGATAGAAACAATGGGAAAGGCAAAGGATATCCGCGAGGCAGTCGAGGCAGAACTCAGCTTCGACCCGCTCGTCGACGCGGCCGACATCTCGGTCAATAACATAAACGGGCAGGTGGCGCTCAATGGCACCGTGCCGAGCTACCCGCAATACCTGGAGGCGGCTGCCGCCGCCCAGCGCGTCGCGGGCGTGACGGACGTACACAATCACCTCGCGGTCATGCTGCTAGGCGGCGACTACCGCG
>JAVHVN010000057.1:0-51905 GCA_032160545.1 Pseudonocardiales bacterium
CTCCGGAGAAGTCGCTGGTCCGACCGCTGCACAACAAGGGCGGGCGTAACAACCAGGGACGCATCACGACGCGGCACCAGGGTGGCGGTCACAAGCGGGCGTACCGCGTGATCGACTTCCGGCGCCATGACAAGGACGGCGTCCCGGCGAAGGTCGCGCACATCGAGTACGACCCGAACCGCACCGCGCGCATCGCGCTGCTGCACTACGCCGACGGCGAGAAGCGCTACATCCTCGCGCCGCGGCTGCTGAAGCAGGGCGACACGATCGAGAACGGGCCGAGCGCCGACATCAAGCCGGGCAATGCCCTGCCGCTTCGGAACATCCCGGTCGGCACGGTTGTGCACGCGATCGAGCTGCGGCCCGGTGGCGGCGCGAAGGTCGCCCGCTCAGCCGGCGCCAGCGTTCAGCTCGTCGCCAAGGAAGGCGCGTTCGCGCAGCTGCGGATGCCGTCCGGCGAGATCCGCAACGTCGACGTGCGCTGCCGCGCGACGGTCGGCGAGGTCGGCAACGCCGAGCAGTCGAACATCAACTGGGGCAAGGCCGGCCGCATGCGCTGGAAGGGCAAGCGCCCGACCGTCCGCGGTGTGGCCATGAACCCCGTCGACCACCCGCACGGTGGTGGTGAGGGCAAGACGTCCGGTGGACGCCACCCGGTCAATCCCGCGGGCAAGCCCGAGGGCCGTACCCGGCGTCGTAAGGCCAGTGACGCCATGATCGTCCGTCGTCGCAAGACGAACAAGAAGCGGTAGGGGCTAGGCATGCCACGCAGTCTGAAGAAGGGTCCGTTCGTCGACGACCACCTGCTCAAGAAGGTGGACGCCGAGAACGACAAGGGCTCCAAGAACGTGATCAAGACCTGGTCGCGTCGGTCGACGATCATCCCCGACATGCTCGGGCACACGATCGCCGTCCACGACGGCCGCAAGCACGTCCCGGTGTTCGTGACCGAGGGCATGGTCGGCCACAAGCTCGGCGAGTTCGCCCCCACGCGGACGTTCAAGGGCCACATCAGGGACGACCGTCGCGCGCGGCGCGGTTAACCGGTACGGAGAGAAGAGATGACTCAACCCAACGTCGACACCGGCGAGGTGCGCACCGCGTTCGCGCGGGCGACCCACGTGCACGTCACGCCCATGAAGGCGCGGCGCGTCATCGACCTCATCCGTGACCTGCCCGCCGACCAGGCCCTCTCGGTGCTGAAGTTCGCTCCGCAGGCCGCCAGCGAGCCGGTCGCGAAGGTGCTCGCGAGCGCGATCGCGAACGCCGAGCACAATTTCCAGCTCGATCCCGAGACGCTGATCGTGTCGCGCGCGTACGTCGACGAGGGCCCAACGCTGAAGCGGTTCCAGCCACGCGCACAGGGCCGGGCGTACCGCATCCGTAAGCGCACCAGCCACATCACCATCGAGGTCGAGAGCGTCGATCTGCCGAAGAAGAAGGGCCGGAAGTAATGGGCCAGAAGGTCAATCCGAACGGGTTCCGGCTCGGCATCTCCACCGACTGGAAGAGCCGTTGGTTCGCCGACAAGCAGTACGCCGAGTACGTGAAGGAAGACGTCGCGATCCGTAGGCTCATGAGCAAGGGCATGGAGCGCGCCGGCATCTCGAAGGTCGAGATCGAGCGCACCCGTGACCGAGTCCGAGTCGACATTCACACCGCGCGCCCGGGTATCGTCATCGGCCGCCGCGGCGCGGAGGCCGACCGCATCCGCGGCGAGCTGGAGAAGCTCACCCGCAAGCAGGTGCAGCTCAACATCCTCGAGGTCAAGAATCCCGAGGGCGACGCGCAGCTGGTGGCGCAGGGTGTGGCCGAGCAGCTCTCCAACCGTGTGAGCTTCCGCCGGGCGATGCGCAAGAGCATGCAGTCGACGCTGAAGAGCCCGGGCGTCAAGGGCATCCGCGTGCAGTGCTCCGGTCGCCTCGGCGGTGCGGAGATGTCGCGCTCCGAGTTCTACCGCGAGGGCCGGGTGCCACTGCACACCCTGCGCGCGAACATCGACTACGGGTTCTACGAGGCCCGCACGACCTTCGGCCGCATCGGCGTGAAGGTCTGGATCTACAAGGGTGAGGTGCCCACCGGCTCGCGCGCCGAGCGCGAGGCCGCGGTCGCGGCCGAGGCGCTGCGCCAGCGCCGGGAGCGCCCGGCGGGTGCGGCTCGTCCACGCCGCTCGGGCTCGCAGGGCACCACCGGCGTCAGCACCGATGCCGGGCGCGCGGCGTCCGGCGAGGTGGAGGCCCCGGTCGCCGAGGCCGCCGTCGACGCCACTGCCACCGAGACGCCCGCGGCCGAGCCGAACGCCGGCATCGCCGAGGTCGTCGCTCCCGAGCCGAACGCCGGCGTTGCCGAGGTTGTCGCTCCCGAGCCGGCCGCGGTCGCCGCCGAGGTGCAGGAGTCCCCGGTCACGACGGCGGCCGAGGCCGACGCCGAGATCGCCGACGAAGCTCCGTCCGCCGTCACCCAGACCGAGGCGGAGACCACCAACGAAACGACGGAGAGCTGAGTCATGCTCATCCCACGGCGGGTCAAGCACCGCAAGCAGCATCACCCGAGCCGCAAGGGTGTCGCCTCCGGCGGCACGCGGGTCGCGTTCGGTGAGTACGGCATCCAGGCGCTCGAGCCTGCGTACGTCACCAACCGGCAGATCGAGTCGGCGCGTATCGCGATCAACCGGCGCATTCGCCGTGGTGGCAAGGTGTGGATCAACATCTACCCCGACCGCCCGCTGACGAAGAAGCCGGCCGAGACCCGCATGGGTTCCGGCAAGGGTTCGCCGGAGTGGTGGATCGCGAACGTGAAGCCGGGCCGCGTGCTGTTCGAGCTGACGTACCCGAACGAGGCGGTCGCCCGCGAGGCGCTCACCCGTGCGATCCACAAGCTGCCCATGAAGTGCCGCATCGTCACGCGAGAGGTCGGTGACATCTGATGAGCACCACGACCGGCGAGATGCGCGAGCTGCACGACGAGGAGCTCGAGACGCGTCTGCGCGAGGCCAAGGAGGAGCTGTTCAACCTCCGCTTCCAGATGGCCACCGGGCAGCTGGACAACAACCGGCGACTGCGAGCCGTCCGCCACGACATCGCGCGGATCTACACGATCCTGCGCGAGCGTGAGCTCGGCCTGTCGGTCGCTCCGAGTGAGGGTGTGACCGCATGACCGAGGCGACACAGGCAAGCAGTGCGACGCGTTCCAGCTTTCGCAAGACCCGCGAAGGCCTGGTCGTGAGCGACAAGATGGACAAGACGGTGGTCGTCGCCGTCGAGGACCGCGTGAAGCACCCGCTTTACGGCAAGGTCATCCGTCGCACCAACAAGCTCAAGGCGCACGACGAGACCAACCAGGTCGGCGTGGGTGACCGCGTGCTCATCATGGAGACCCGTCCGCAGTCGGCGACCAAACGCTGGCGTGTGGTCGAGGTCCTCGAGCGGGCCAAGTAGACCGGCCGAGCCATCACTGATTCTGGGAGTTCGAAGTGATTCAGCAGGAGTCGCGACTTCGGGTCGCCGACAACACCGGTGCCAAGGAGATCTTGTGCATCCGGGTGATGGGCGGTTCCGGTCGTCGCTACGCGGGCATCGGCGACATCATCGTCGCCACGGTCAAGGACGCACTGCCCGGTGCCGGCGTGAAGAAGGGTGACGTCGTCAAGGCGGTCGTCGTCCGCACCGTCAAGGAGCGGCGCCGTCCCGACGGCAGCTACATCCGCTTCGACGAGAACGCGGCTGTGCTGATCAAGGCTGACGGCGAACCGCGCGGCACGCGCATCTTCGGCCCGGTGGGCCGCGAGCTGCGCGACAAGAAGTTCATGAAGATCATTTCTCTGGCACCTGAGGTTCTCTGATCATGAGCGAACGCAGCGAGCGAGTGAAGACGGCACAGCAGACTCGGCGCTTCACCGGGTCGGCGAACGTATGTGAGGCGACTCGATGAAGATCAAACGAGGCGACGAGGTCGTCGTCATCACCGGCAAGGACCGCGGCGTCAAGGGCAAGGTCATCGCGGCCGACCCGCTGACGAACAAGGTTGTCGTCGAGGGCGTCAACCGCGTCACGAAGCACACCCGCCTCGGCACGACCGCGCGCGGCGCCAAGACCGGCGGCATCGAGCACGTCGAGGCACCGATCAGCGCCAGCAACGTGATGGTCGTCGACAGCGAGGGCAAGGCGACACGCGTCGGCTACCGGCGCGACGACGAGAGCGGCAAGAACGTGCGCGTGTCGCGCCGTTCAGGGAAGGACCTGTCATGACGACCGTTGAGGCCACGTCGCCTCGGCTCAAGGCGCGCTACCGCGCCGAGATCGCGCCGGCGTTGCAGGAGCAGTTCACCTACGGCAACCCGATGCAGATCCCGGGCCTGGTCAAGATCGTCGTGAACATGGGCGTCGGTCAGGCAGCCAAGGACGCCAAGCTGATGGACGGCGCGGTCCGCGACCTGCAGCTCATCACCGGCCAGAAGCCGCTCGTCCAGCGCGCCCGCAAGTCCATCGCGCAGTTCAAGCTGCGCGAGGGCATGCCGATCGGTGCCAAGGTGACGCTGCGCGGCGACCGGATGTGGGAGTTCCTGGACCGACTGCTGTCGCTTGCACTGCCGCGTATCCGTGACTTCCGCGGGCTGTCGGACCAGCAGTTCGACGGCAACGGCAACTACACCTTCGGACTGAACGAGCAGTCGATGTTCCACGAGATCGACCCCGACTCGATCGACCGCCCGCGCGGTATGGACATCACCGTGGTGACCACCGCCAAGACCGATGACGAGGGACGCGCGCTGTTGCGAGCGCTCGGCTTCCCGTTCAAGGAGAACAGCTGATGGCCAAGACCGCTCTCAGGAACAAGGCGGCGGCGAAGCCGAAGTTCAAGGTGCGCGGCTACACGCGCTGCCAGCGCTGCGGCAGGGCGCACTCGGTCTACAAGAAGTTCGGCCTGTGCCGGATCTGCCTGCGCGAGATGGCGCACGCCGGCCAGCTACCGGGCGTCACGAAGTCGTCCTGGTAGTCCGATCGTTCGACGCGCGAGCGTCGAGCCCCACTTCGCGGCAGGCCCGGACGGGAACCGCCGTGAGAAAGAAGATTCGCAATGACAATGACCGACCCGATCGCAGACATGCTGACGCGTCTGCGCAACGCGAACTCGGCGTTTCACGACGCCGTCGCGATGCCGCACTCCAAGCTGAAGGGGCACATCGCCGAGATCCTGAAGCAGGAGGGCTACATCGCCGGCTTCAAGGTCGTCGACGCCCCTGAGGGACAGCCTGGCCGCGTGCTGCAGATGGACCTCAAGTACGGTCCGAACCGCGAGCGCAGCATCGCCGGCGTCCGGCGCGTGTCCAAGCCGGGTCTCCGGGTGTACGCGAAGGCGACCGGCATGCCCCGCGTGCTCGGTGGCCTCGGCACCGCGATCATCTCGACATCCACTGGCCTGCTGACCGACAAGCAGGCTGCCAAGCGCGGCGTGGGCGGCGAAGTCCTCGCCTACATCTGGTAAGGGGAGGTAGCCAACATGAGTCGCATCGGAAAGCTGCCGGTCCCCGTCCCGTCCGGGGTTGACGTCGCCATCGACGGTCAACAGGTCACGGTCAAGGGTCCGAAGGGCACGCTCAGCCACACCGTGGCCGAGCCCATCACCGTCTCGCGCGCCGACGACGGGGCGATCTCGATCGTGCGTCCCGACGACGAGCGTGAGTCCAAGTCGCTGCACGGCCTGTCCCGCACGCTCATCGCGAACATGGTCACCGGCGTCACCGAGGGGTACTCCAAGACCCTCGAGATCGTCGGCACCGGTTACCGGGTGACCGCGCGCGGAGGCGATCTCGAGTTCGCCCTCGGGTTCTCCCACGCGGTCCTCGTGGCCGCACCGGACGGCATCGCATTCCGCGTCGAGGCGCCGACCCGTTTCGCGGTCGAGGGCATCGACAAGCAGAAAGTCGGCGAGGTTGCCGCCAACATCCGCAAGTTGCGCAAGCCCGATCCGTACAAGGGCAAGGGCGTGCGCTACCAGGGTGAAGTCATCCGCCGCAAGGCCGGTAAGGCAGGGAAGAAGTAATGGGTGCGTCAACCATCGCCAAGCAGGCCCGAGGCTCGGCCGGCGTCTCGGCCACCCGACGGGTCGCCAAGGCCCGCCGGCACTTCCGGCTGCGCAAGAAGGTCGTCGGCTCGGCCGAGCGTCCCCGCCTGGTCGTCACCCGCTCCTCGCGGCACCTGTTCGCGCAGATCGTCGACGACAGCAAGGGCGTCACGCTGGCGTCGGTGTCGACCTACAAACTGAGCGACGGCGACAAGACCGCCCAGGCCAAGCAGGCCGGTGCGCAGCTCGCCGAGTCGGCGAAGGCGGCCGGCGTCGGGAAGGTCGTCTTCGACCGCGGCGGCAACAGCTACACGGGCCGGCTCGCGGCGTTCGCCGACGCCGCCCGCGACGCCGGATTGGAATTCTGATGAACGTCAACGCAACTGAGGTGAAGATCTGATGCCCGGTCCGCAGCGAGGCGCCCGTGTGGGTGGCAGCAGCAACGACCGCGCCAGCGGTGGCGGCGGTGAGCGCGGCGACCGTCGCGACCGTCGCGACGGTGGCCGCGGGCAGGCTGCCGAGAAGAGCACCTACCTCGAGCGCGTGGTGACGATCAACCGCGTCGCCAAGGTCGTCAAGGGCGGCCGTCGCTTCAGCTTCACCGCGCTGGTCGTCGTCGGTGACGGCGATGGCACGGTCGGCGTCGGCTACGGCAAGGCGAAAGAGGTGCCGGCCGCGATCGCCAAGGGCGTCGAGGAGGCCAAGAAGAACTTCTTCAAGGTCCCGCGCATCCAGGCGACGATCCCGCACCCGGTACAGGGCGAGAAGGCGGCCGGTGTCGTGCTGCTCAAGCCGGCGAGCCCTGGTACCGGCGTGATCGCCGGCGGCCCGGTGCGCGCCGTCCTCGAGTGTGCGGGCATCCACGACGTGCTGTCGAAGTCGCTCGGCTCCGACAACCCGATCAACATCGTGCACGCGACCGTCGCAGCGTTGAAGGGCCTCGTGCGTCCCGAGCAGGTGGCCGCCCGCCGCGGCCTTGCTCTCGAGGACGTCGCACCCGCCGGCATGCTGCGCGCCCGTGCCGGGAAGGCGAGCTAGTCGTGAGCCGTCTCAAGATCACCCAGACCCGGTCGAGGATCGGCAACAAGCACAACCAGCGCGAGACCTTGCGCTCGCTGGGCTTGAAGCGGATCCACGACGTCGTCGTCAAGGAAGACCGTCCCGAGATCCGGGGCATGGTCGCGACCGTCACCCATTTGGTGTCGGTCGAGGAGGTCGACTAAGTCATGGCACAAGGACCGCTGAAGGTTCACCATCTGCGACCGGCTCCCGGCGCGCACACCAAGAAGACCCGCGTGGGTCGTGGTGAGGGGTCGAAGGGCAAGACCGCGGGTCGTGGCACCAAGGGCACGAAGGCTCGTTACCAGGTGCCAGCGAGCTTCGAGGGCGGGCAGCTGCCGCTGCACATGCGCCTGCCGAAGCTCAAGGGCTTCAAGAACCGGTTCCGGACCGAATACCAGGTAGTCAACATCGCGGCGCTCGCGCAGCTCTTCCCGGAGGGCGGTTCGGTCGGTGTCGAGGAACTGGTCACGGCCGGCGCCGTCCGCAAGGGCGAGCCGGTGAAGGTCCTGGGCAACGGCGATCTCGGTGGCGTGAAGCTCGACATCACCGCGAACGCGTTCTCCGACTCCGCGCGCGAGAAGATCGTCGCGGCCGGAGGCTCGGTGACCCAGCTCTGAAGGCTCCGCGCGCCGGCGGGACCGCGCGCCGCGTAGCCCGGATTCCCGGGTGCGGCGTCCCCGGTCTCGCCGGCTCGCATCTCGCCCTCGTCGTCCCGGCTGTTAGCCTGAGCGGGTTCGCCCAGCCACGCTGGCCGGACGACTCCCGCGCCCGGACGAGGCGCTCCAGCTCCCACCCCTGACGTCCCGCAGCAGGAGGACCCGTGTTCAGCGCATTCGCGTCGGCGTTCCGCACGCCGGACCTGCGTAAGAAGCTGCTGTTCACGCTGTCGATGGTGGTGCTGTACCGCCTCGGCGCGTCGGTGCCGACCCCGAACACGAACACGAAGGCGATCACCGACTGCATCAATCAGGCGTCGTCGGGCAGCAATGCCAACGTCTACTCATTGATTAACCTGTTCTCGGGCGGCGCGCTGCTGCGATTGTCGGCCTTCGCGCTCGGCATCCTGCCCTACATCACGGCGAGCATCATCATCCAGCTGCTGGTCGTGGTGATCCCGCGCTTCGAGCAGCTGAAGAAGGAAGGCCAGTCCGGCCAGCAGAAGCTGACGCAGTACAGCCGGTACCTGACAATCGGGCTGGCGATCCTGCAGTCGACGGGGTTCATCGCGCTGGCCCGCTCCGGACAGCTGTTCCCCTCCTGCCAGGGCGCGATCCTCTACAAGACCGACGTCTTCACCCTCGCAACCATGGTTCTGTGCATGACCGCGGGCACCGGCATCATCATGTGGCTCGGCGAGCTGGTGACCGACCGCGGTGTCGGCAACGGCATGAGCGTGCTGATGTTCACCTCGATCGCGGCGCGCATCCCGAACGAGGGCCAGACGATCTTCCAGAACGCCGGCGCCTTCGTGTTCACGCTGATCCTGGTGCTGGGACTCGCGATCATCGTCGCCGTCATCTTCGTCGAACAGGCGCAGCGCCGGATCCCGGTGCAATACGCGAAACGGATGGTCGGGCGCAGGCAGTACGGCGGGACCTCCACGTACCTGCCGTTGAAGGTGAATCAGGCGGGCGTCATCCCGGTCATTTTCGCCTCGTCGCTGCTCTACATCCCGCAGCTGATCAGCCAGCTCACCGGCAACGCCAACAAGCCGTCGTCCTTCCAGCGGTGGGTGACCAACCACCTGCTCGACCAGCAGTCGTTGACCTACATCGTCGTCTACTTCGCTCTCATCATCTTCTTCACCTACTTCTACGTCGGCATCACCTTCGATCCCGTCGAGCGGGCCGACGACATGAAGAAGTACGGCGGGTTCATCCCCGGCATCCGGCCGGGGCGGCCTACCGCCGAGTACCTGCAGTTCGTGCTGTCGCGGATCACGCTGCCGGGATCGCTCTACCTGGGAATCGTGGCGGTTCTGCCGAACTTCTTCTTCTCATTGACGAGTGGTAACAACCAGAACTTCCCGTTCGGCGGCACTGCAGTGTTGATCATGGTCGGCGTCGGCCTCGACACCGTGAAACAGATCGAGAGCCAGCTCATGCAGCGCAACTACGAGGGCTTCCTGCGCTAGCAGCGCATCAACGAAGGGTTGCCAGCCAGGTGAGACTTGTCCTCGTCGGCCCGCCAGGAGCGGGCAAGGGTACGCAAGCGGAGTTCATCGCCGAGTACTTCGGGATCCCGAAGATCTCGACCGGCGATATCTTTCGCGCGAACGTCTCCGGCGGCACCGAACTCGGCCGGACGGCCAAGAAGTTCATGGACGCCGGTGACCTGGTGCCTGACGAGGTCACCAATGCGATGGTGCGCGACCGGCTAGCTCAGTCGGACGCGATCGACGGGTTCCTGCTCGACGGCTTCCCGCGCAACGTCCAGCAGGCCGGCGAACTCGACGGCATCCTCGGCGAGATCGGCACCGTGCTGTCGGTCGTGCTCGACCTGGACGTCGATCACGACGAGGTCGTGCGCCGACTGTCCGGCCGCCGCACCTGCAAGCACTGCGGGCACGTCTGGCACCTCGAGTACGACCCCCCGGCGCGGATCGGAATCTGCGACAAGTGCGGCGGCCAGCTGTACCAGCGCGACGACGACCGCCCGGCGACCGTGCGGCACCGGCTCGTGGTGTACGCCAGCCAGACCGCTCCCTTGGTGGCGTTCTACGACGCGCGGGGCCAGCTCGTCGCGATCGACGCCCTCGGCCCGGTCGAGGACGTGACCGAGCGGGCGATCGCGGCGCTGACGCCCTTCGCGGACTGATGCGCGGACTACCCGAGCGCATTCAGGTGAAGACGCCTGAGCAGATCGCGCTCATGCGCCAGGCCGGGCTTGTCGTGGCCCATGCCCTGGCCGGGATGCGGGCCGCAGTCGCGCCGGGCGTCTCGACCGCCGACCTCGACGCGGTCGCACGCGGCGTCCTGGCGGACGCCGGCGCGAGCTCGTCCTTTCTCGGCTACCACGGCTATCCGGCGGTGATCTGCGCGTCGGTCAACGACCAGGTGGTGCACGGCATCCCATCGGCGGACCACGTCCTGCGCGATGGGGACCTCATCTCGATCGACTTCGGTGCAATCGTCGATGGCTGGCACGGCGACTCGGCGATCTCGGTGCCGGTCGGCGCGGTGAGCGACGACGTCCGGGCGATGTCGGAGGCGTGCGAGCGCTCGATGTGGGACGGCCTGGCCGCCGCACGGTCGGGCGCCCACCTGACGGACATCTCGCATGCCGTCGAGAGCTCGGTGCGGCGCAGCGGCCGGTACGGCATCGTCGCCGGGTACGGCGGGCACGGGATCGGCTCCGAGATGCACATGGCGCCGCACATCTTGAACTACGGGCGCCCCGGCAAGGGGCCGCGGCTGCTACCCGGAATGGCGCTGGCCATCGAACCGATGATCACGGTCGGTTCTCGCGCGACGCGGGAGCTCGAGGACGGCTGGACGGTGACGACGGTCGATGGTTCGTGGGCAGCGCACTGGGAGCACACGGTCGCGATCCTCGAGGACGGCCCGTGGGTGCTCACGGCCGACGACGGCGGCCGCGCCGAGCTGGCCAGGCGCGGCGTGACGGTGTCGGCGACCGCTGCCTGAACGACGCTCACGCGGCGCAACGCAGCGCCCGCAGCGCGGCCCGGATGCGGGCGACCTCGGTGCGGGAGACGATCTGCAGCCGGGTGCGAATGGTCTCGCAATCGACGTCGAGCCGGCGCGCGAGCCCCGCGAGGTCGGCGGTACCGGACGCCTCGCGGATGGCGTCGACCAGCGCGTCGGCGGCGACGAGCCGCCGGGCAGCCTCACGGTGCACCAGGCGCTCCTCGCGGGCAGCCCACGGGCCGCACTCGCCGAGGCCGCGCTCGAGGTGAACGAGTTCGTGGGCGAGGGTGCACCGCTGTTGCGCGGCGCTCGTCCCGGTGCGCAGGGCAATCACGGGGTAGCGCAGTTCGCCGAGGAGCCGGCCGGACATCGGCTCGGCGACGACCCGGATGCCGGGCCAGTTGTCGCGCAGGTCGCGCCAGGGGTCGTAGGCCACGTGCCGATTGTGGCTGGGGGCTGCGACGATTCGGGGCGGTGCGGGCCTCAGTCGGAGGGCGGTTCGGGATCGCCGTGCCGGGCCGCCCGGTCGCCGGGCGCGAGGCGCGAGGCCTGCTTGTCCCGTGGCGTGGTCCGCCGCTCGCGGCGGGGGGAGAGGTCGTCCCGGTCGGCTGTGTCCGCCGTGTCGACTGTGCCGCTGGGGCGGGCAGTCGCGGCGGCACCCGGGTCGAGCATCGCGCGGATCAGTTCGTCCACCGCCAGGCGCTGCCGTCGCGTCAGCCGGCTGGCCTCGGCGGGCGGCACGTAGGGGTCGGTGAGTTCGGAAGGCAACCCCGCAGCGGCGCGCAGCTGGGCGAGGGAGACGTCGAGGACCTCGGCCAGTGCGACGAGAGTCGCCTCGTCCGGGCGGCCGTGGTCGCCGCGCAGGTACCGCGCGGCCGTGTCGTGATTGAGCGAGTGCCCCTGTTCACGCGCGGCTCGCGCCACGGCACGCGCCGACAGCCGGCCGCCGTTGACGGTGCTGAGCAGCTCGGACAGGGCGCTCACGTGGCCCCCGTCGCCGTCCCGAGCTCGTCTGCATGCATGGCGTAGACAGTAGTAGGCCGTCCGGTGTCCGAAGCGCCGCAATACCGGCCTCCGGGCCCCGGGTCGCCGATGTTGCGCAGGCGATCCGCAGGCACCCGTTCTTCTCCACAACCATCTGACGACGCAACGGACATCAGACAATTCGGGTAAGGTTCGTCGCGGGGACGTGAGACGACAACTGCGGGAGCCGCTGATGAACCGGGCGATGACGCTGCGCGATCGCCACACCCTGCGCGCCTACCTACGCCTGCTCGGGTGTTCTGAGCGCAGCCTGGCCGCCCGGGCGGGCCTCGGGCACGCGACCCTCAACCACCTGCTCGCCGGCCGGCGGCGTACCTGCTCGGCGACCACGGCGCACGCCATCGAGTCGGCGCTCGGCTGCCCGGCCGGGTTGTTCTTCGCGCCGTCGGTACGGGTGGGCGAATCAGCGCACCGACCCGATCACCCGCGCGGGCGCACCGGCGGCGATCGAGAGCGGCGGGAGGTCCTCGACGACGACCGAGTTGGCGCCGACGACGCAGCGCCGCCCGATGGTCACGCCGCTGGTGACGACGACGTTGGCGCCCAGCCAGACGTTGTCGCCCAGCACCGTGGGGCCCTTCGTGGTGAATCCCTGCCAAGGCACCGGGCGTTCGAGGTCGTCGAAGCGGTGGTTGCCGTCGGTGACCAGGCAACCGTTGGCGAGCATGCATTGCGCACCGATCTCGACTCGCTCGACAGCCGCGACCATCACGCCGAGGTTCAGCAGGGCGCCGCCGCCGATCGTGATCCGGCCGGCGTCCGAGGTGAGCCATACGCCCGGCTCGAAGAAGGCGTGCGGGCCGATGGTCAGGCGCCCGTCGCGCAGCATCTCCAGAACGTTGCCGTGCAACGGCCCGCGGGCGAACGCCTGCCGGCGGGCGAGGTGGGCATGCAAGGCAATCCGGTTCCACGGCAGCCTGGAGCGCTGGTACCACCGCCACTTACGGGCCCAGAGCAGCGCGTCTGACGGCGTCACCAACCGAAGTCCTCGGTCAACCACACTTGTCCCTCCGCGTCGATGACCACGCCGATGCCGAGCGCATGCGCCGATCTACTCAGAATGTTGCGCCGGTGCGGGTCGTGAGGCGCCTTCTCGGCGTACAGCATCCTGTGCACTTGCATCGCGCCGGCCATCGTGCCGATGCCATTCATGGCGATGTTCTCGGCCATGCCGTTCGGGAAGCCGGCGGAGCGCGCGCGCACCTGCGCATCGGCCTCGCTGCCGACCTGGTGGGCGAGCACGTTCGCAGCGGCCATCCGGCCGGTGTGCTGGCTTGCGATCGCAGCCAGGGACGACGACCACGGCAGCGTCGGCAGCCCATTGCCCGCACGTTCGGAGTTGATCTCGTCGAACAGCGCCTTGGCGATGCCGGACGGCGGTAGACCGCTCGGTGCCCTGGTGACGGCCCTGTGTGTGCTCGCCGGGTGCGCCGGCACCTGCGGAGGGCTCGGCACCACCGGGGGGCGCTGGGCGGTGCTCGACGGCGGGCCGGCCGGGGTGCGCTGGTGCGCCGTGATGCGCGGGGCAGCGGCGGCCGGTGGCGGCGGCGCGCTCACGGCGGCCGAGGAATGCGCCGGCGACACCGCGGCGACCACGGCGCCGCGGCCGGCGACCGTACGATGGGAGCCGTCCGTCGAGTGCGTCGCCCACGCGGTACCCAACCCGAGCAGGACGACAGCACTCGCCGCGGCCGCGGGGGTCCCGACGCGCATCGCTCTCCGAACTGGCCCGCTCGATGTGCCGGCCTCGACGTTGCCGCCATGCTGGTGACTGGTCAGGCGTTCGTCAAACCGGGAAGTCTTCGGCGTTTTGGCATACCGCTGTGCCGCCAGGTAGACTGGACCGCTGGCGCATGCCGCCCTTATCCGCTGGGTTCGTCACCGACCGATCCAGCCCGCTGTGGCCGCGGAAGAGGAATCAGGGGCCCTCTTGGCGGCGCCGGGTCGAGTTCGAGCAGCAATACGAAATGCGGAGGATATGCCCAAGAAGGACGGGGCCATCGAGGTCGAAGGCCGCGTGGTCGAGCCATTGCCCAATGCGATGTTCCGGGTGGAACTCAGCAACGGACACAAGGTGCTCGCCCACATCAGCGGGAAAATGCGTCAGCACTACATCCGGATCCTTCCCGAGGACCGCGTCGTGGTCGAGCTGTCGCCCTACGACCTCACCCGTGGGCGCATCGTCTACCGCTACAAGTAACCGCTCGTCCCGCGATCCGTTCGAGCATCCGCCACAGCACACGAGACACAGAAGAAGGGCACGGCCGTGAAGGTCAACCCGAGCGTCAAGCCGATCTGCGACAAGTGCAAGGTCATCCGTCGCCACGGTCGGGTCATGGTGATCTGCGAGAACCTGCGCCACAAGCAGCGTCAGGGCTGACCCGCTCGGACGCATTCGCGTCCGGGCGGTGAGAGTCCGTCACTCGCAGCACGCACCGGCCCATCCGGGCCACAACAGAAGATGCGCACACCAGTCGCCGGATTCGCTCGGCGATCGACCTCCGGATCGAAGGCCGGAGCTGCACCCAGGGCGGTGCGGACCGGGTGCGCACCACACCTTCGAACAGTGATCAGGAGAACCGCCCGCATGGCACGACTTGCCGGCGTCGACCTCCCCCGCGAGAAGCGGATGGAGATCGCGCTCACCTACATCTACGGCGTGGGCCGCACCCGAGCCAAGCAGGCGCTCGAGGCCACCGGGGTCAGCCCGGACTTGCGCGCCCGCGACCTCACCGACGACGACCTCGTCCAGCTGCGCGACTTCATCGACGGCAACTTCAAGGTCGAGGGTGACCTGCGCCGCGAGGTGGCCGCCGACATCCGTCGCAAGATCGAGATCGGCTCCTACCAGGGCATCCGGCACCGTCGCGGGCTGCCGGTGCACGGCCAGCGCACCAAGACCAACGCCCGCACGCGCAAGGGCCCCAAGAAGACCATCGCCGGCAAGAAGAAGGCAGGTAAGAAGTAATGCCTCCCCAGGCTCGTAAAGCCGGCGCCAAGAAGGTCCGCCGCAAGGAGAAGAAGAACGTCGCTCACGGGCACGCCCACATCAAGAGCACGTTCAACAACACGATCGTCTCGATCACCGACCCGCAGGGCAACGTCATCAGCTGGGCCTCGGCCGGGCACGTCGGCTTCAAGGGCTCGCGCAAGTCGACACCGTTCGCCGCGCAGATGGCCGCCGAGAGCGCGGCCCGCAAGGCGCAGGAGCACGGTCTGAAGAAGGTCGACGTCTTCGTCAAGGGCCCGGGCTCGGGCCGCGAGACCGCGATCCGCTCCCTGCAGGCAACCGGCCTCGAGGTCGGCACCATCTCCGACGTCACACCGCAGCCGCACAACGGCTGCCGTCCGCCCAAGCGGCGCCGGGTCTGAAAGGCATCTGAACAATGGCTCGTTACACCGGACCCGCCACGCGCATCTCGCGCCGGCTCAACGTCGACCTGGTCGGCGGTGACCAGTCCTTCGAGCGCCGCCCGTACCCGCCGGGTCAGCACGGCCGCTCGCGCATCAAGCAGACCGAGTACCTCCTGCAGCTGCAGGAGAAGCAGAAGGCCAAGTACAGCTACGGCGTGCTCGAGAAGCAGTTCCGTCGCTACTACGAGGAGGCCGTCTCCCGGCAGGGCAAGTCGGGCGACAACCTGCTGCAGATCCTCGAGTCGCGCCTCGACAACGTCGTTTACCGCGCCGGCCTGGCCCGCACCCGCCGGCAGGCCCGCCAGCTGGTGAGCCACGGCCACTTCGTGGTCAACGGCCACAAGGTCGACATCCCGAGCTACCGGGTGGATCGGCACGACATCATCGACGTCAAGCAGAAGTCGCTCGAGACCACGCCGTTCCTCATCGCCCGCGAGACCCTGGGCGACCGGCCCGTCCCAGCCTGGCTGCAGATCGTGCCGAACCGGTTGCGCATCCTCGTGCACCAGCTGCCCGAGCGGGCCCAGATCGACATCCCGCTCAACGAGCAGCTGATCGTCGAGCTCTACTCCAAGTAGCGCTCGCTGTCCGCCGCCGGCCGAGTCCGGCGGCGGGCGACAACTGAATACTCATCCGCGGACGTCATATAGCGGTCGTCCACGACATTGAAGGAGCACTCCTGTGCTGATTTCCCAGCGCCCCTCGCTCAGTGAGGAGCCGATCGTCGACAACCGGTCGCGCTTCGTCATCGAGCCCCTCGAGCCCGGCTTCGGCTACACGCTCGGCAACTCGCTGCGCCGCACGCTGCTGTCGTCGATCCCCGGCGCGGCAGTGACCAGCATCCGCATCGACGGCGTCCTGCACGAATTCACCACCGTCGAAGGGGTGAAGGAGGACGTCACCGACATCATCCTGAACCTCAAGGAGCTGGTCGTCAGCTCCGAGAGCGACGAGCCGGTCGTCATGTACCTGCGCAAGCAGGGCCCCGGTGAGGTCACCGCCGCCGACATCGCGCCGCCGGCGGGCGTCACCGTGCACAACCCCGATCTCAAGATCGCCACGATCAACAAGAAGGGCCGGCTCGAGATCGAGCTGGTCGTCGAGCGGGGCCGTGGCTATGTCACCGCCGTGCAGAACAAGCAGCCCGGCCAGGAGATCGGCCGCATCCCGGTCGACTCGATCTACTCGCCGGTGCTCAAGGTGACCTACGCCGTCGAGGCGACCCGCGTCGAGCAGCGCACCGACTTCGACCGGCTGGTCGTCGATATCGAGACGAAGTCCTCGATCACCCCGCGGGATGCCGTCGCGAGCGCCGGCCACACCCTGGTCGAGCTGTTCGGCCTGTTCCGTGAGCTGAACGAGGAGGCCGAGGGTATCGACGTCGGCCCGTCGCCGGCCGAGGTCGCCGACATCGCCGCGTTCTCGATGCCGATCGAGGAGCTCGACCTCACGGTCCGCTCCTACAACTGCCTCAAGCGTGAGGGCATCCACACGGTGGGCGAACTCGTCGGGCGCAGCGAAGCCGACCTGCTCGACATCCGCAACTTCGGCTCGAAGTCGATCGACGAGGTGAAGGTCAAGCTCGCCGGCCTGGGCCTGTCGCTCAAGGACAGCCCGCCCGGATTCGAGCTGCCGACGTCGGTCGAGTCCTACGGCGACGACGACTTCGAGAGTGGCGATACCGACTACGCCGAGACCGAGCAGCTCTGACGCACGGCCCCGGCCGCTCGTCAGACGAGATTCCAGTAGCAGGACCGAACTAGGAGCACGACATGCCTACGCCCACCAAGGGCCCGCGCCTCGGCGGCGGCCCCGCGCACGAGCGGCTGATGCTCGCGAACCTCGCGACGGCGCTGTTCGAGCACGACCGCATCACCACCACCGAGGCCAAGGCCAAGCGGCTGCGCCCGCTGGCGGAGCGCCTGATCACCTTTGCCAAGCGGGGTGATCTGCACGCGCGCCGTCAGGTGATGACGGTGATCCGCGACAAGGACGTGGTGCACAAGCTGTTCGCCGAGATCGGCCCGAAGTTCGCCGAGCGCCCGGGTGGCTACACCCGCATCGTCAAGGTGAACCCGCGCAAGGGCGACAACGCCCCGATGGCGGTCATCGAACTGTGCGAGGCCTTGACCGCTGCCCAGGCCGTGGTCAAGGAAGGCGAGCGCGCCCGCGGCACTCGTACGGCGGCCAAGAAGGCACCGGCCGGCCGTACCCGTGAGATCGCCGAGGACGCCGCGGCAGAGTCGCCGACGGCGGCTTCGGTCGCTGCGGCCGACGCCGCGTCGGGCGAGGGTGAGCCGGAGGAGGGTCTGGCCGCCCTCGGCCTCGCCGAAGCCGAGGCCGAGCAGGTCGCTGACGTCACCGAGACGCCGGACGACCTCGGCGAGCTGGGTAGCAACCCCGACCTCGATGACGCGGCCGCTGAGTCCGACGACGACGAGACCCCGTCCGACGACGACGAGACCCCGTCCAACTAGCTCCACTGAGCACGTGATGACCGAGGCGGATCCGCAGGCGCGGGTCCGCCTCGGCTCGTCCGAGCCGCGGGTCCGGGTGCGGCTCGACCTCGCCTACGACGGCGGCGAGTTCGCCGGCTGGGCGCGCCAGCGCGACCAGCGCACCGTGCAGGGAACCGTCGAGGACGCGTTGCGCACGGTGCTGCGCGTTCCTGCCGTCTCCCTGACCGTCGCCGGACGTACCGACGCGGGCGTGCACGCCACCGGACAGGTGGCGCACCTCGACCTGCCGGACCCGGTGTGGAGCGAACACTCCGGCCGGTTGGTCCGGCGCCTCGCCGGGGTGCTGCCGCTGGACGTGCGGGTGCTGTCCGCCGTGCAGGTCCCCGCCGATTTCGACGCCCGCTTCGCGGCACTGTGGCGCCGCTACGTCTATCGAATCGCCGATCGCGACAGCGGTGCCGACCCGCTCGAGCGCAGGCACGTTCTCACCTGGCCGCGCCCGCTCGACGCCGCGGCGATGCGGGCTGCCGCCGAGCAGGTCGTCGGGCTGCACGACTTCGCCGCGTTCTGCAAGTTCCGCGAGAACGGCACGACGGTGCGGTGCGTGCAGGAATTCGGTGTCGAGCGGCTCGACGACCAGGTGCTGTGCACCGTGCGGGCCGACGCGTTCTGCCACTCGATGGTGCGCTCGCTCGTCGGTGCGCTGCTGGCGGTCGGCGAGGGGCGTCGCCCGGTGGACTGGCCGGCCGCGCTGCTGCAGCGGACCTCCCGCAGCGACGAGGTCGGCGTGGCGCCCGCGCACGGCCTGACACTCGTCGAGGTCAGGTACCCGCCGGACGAAGGGCTCGCGGAGCGGACGCTGCAGACCCGTGCCCCGCGCTCCGCTCCCGGAGCCTGAGGCCGGCCGGCCGCCTGGCTGATGGCGCGGTCAGGTGAGCGGGTCGGACCACACGGCGGCGATCAGGCGGTAGCAGCGCTGTGTCATCTGCTCGGCCGAGACGTCGGGATGGCCCATCCACCAGGTCACCAGCGTGTTGACGACACCCATCCAGACCGAGGTCAGGACCTCGGCGTCAAGGCGGTCGGTATCGCGGCGCGCGGCGAGGAAGCGTTCCGAGCCGCTGGCCGCGAGCTGCTGGGTGCGGCCGCGGTACTCGTCCGCGGCGGCGGCGATCGGGCCGGCGGACGGCATCGACGGGTCGTACAGCAGTTGCCAGGCGCTGCGCTGCGGCTCGAGGGCGTCGAAAACGGCCTGTAACGCGTGGATGCGCGACAGGACGGTGTCGTCGACGCTGAGCTCGGCGACGTCGAGACGGTCGAGCAATGCGCCGGCCACTTGGTGCAGGCAGGCGAGGTAGAGCCCGTCCTTGGAGCCGAAGTACTGGTAGATCAGCGGCTTGGAGATGCCCGCCCGGGCCGCTATCGCCGCCATCGAAGCGCCGGCGTAGCCGCGAGCGGCGAACTCGTCGACAGCTACCGCGACGATCTGCTGCTCACGCTCGGCGCGGGGCACGCCCTTCGTCCCGACGACGGCGGCACTGGACATGCCGGCGATATTACCCTACGGTAAGTGACCGCAGGGTAAGTGACCCGTCGGTAAATTCGGAGAGCCGCTCATGTCGTCGTTCGCCGAGACGCTGAAGGACCCGGTGATCATCGCGATCCCGTTCTTCGCACTGTTCATTCTGCTGGAGCTGCTGTCGCTGCGGTTCCTGGACGACGACCGCAAGGCCGGCTACATCGGGTACGAGGGCAAGGACTCGCGCGCGAGCATGCTGATGGGCGCCGGCTCGCTGGTGGTGAACGGCGGCGCCCGCGTCGTCGCGCTGATCGGCTACGCGGCGCTCTACGAACTGGCGCCCGTGCGCCTCGACCCGCACCAGTGGTGGGTCTGGGTATACGCCATGCTCGCAGTCGACCTGCTGTTCTACGCCGAACACCGTGCGGCGCACCGGGTGCGCATCCTGTGGGCCGCACACCAGGCGCACCACAACAGCCGGACGTTCAACCTCTCGACCGCTGTGCGCCAGAAGTGGAACCCCTGGTGGGAGTTGATCGTCTGGGTGCCGCTGCCGCTGCTCGGCATGCCGCCGTGGATGATCTTCACCGCGTTCTCGTTCAACCTGCTGTTCCAGTTCTGGGTGCACACCGAGCGCATCGACCGGATGTGGGCGCCGTTCGAGCTCGTCTTCAACACGCCGTCGCACCACCGGGTGCACCACGCCAGCGACCAGGACTACCTGGACAAGAACTTCGCAGGCATCCTGATCGTCTGGGACCGGATGTTCGGCAGCTACGCCGAGGAGACGCACCGGCCGACGTACGGGCTGACGAAGAACATCGACAGCTACAACCCATTCCGGCTGCAGTACCACGAGTACGCCAGCATCATGCGCGACGTTCGCGCCGCGCAATCATGGCGCGACAAGGCCGGCTACCTGTTCGCAGCACCCGGATGGCGCCCGTCCACCGCCGGGGACGCGACGGCCGACGTGCCGACCCAGCCGGTGTCCGCCTGATCCGAGCCGGATCGGCGCCTCAGTAGAACGCGAGGTTGTCGCGGTTGCACCAGTCGAGCACGGCCGGCCACTCGCCGTAGCCGGAGTCGACGTTGAGGTGGCCGCCGGCCGGGACGATGGTCGTGGCGATCTTCAACGGGCTTCCGTACGCCGCGGCGATGCCCTCGGGCGTGTACGGATCGTTGTCGCTGCCGACGAGGACGGTTCCGTCGGCCGCGCGCCGCACGTCATCGATGTCGAGCGGCGGGGGGAAGAACTCGGCGATCTCGGGGATCGCAGTGCCCGGCGACGGTGGCGACACGAGCGCGACCCGGGCCGGGCGAGGGGTGCCGGCCGGATCGGCTGCGTGGTGCAGCCACAACACGGCGCCGAGTGAGTGGGCGACGACGTCGAACGCGTCGTCGGGCAGGCCGGCCAGCGTCGTGCGCAACGAGGCGAGCCACGCGGCCAGCCGCGGCCGGTCGGCGTCCGGCAGATCGGGGTAGCGGACCTCGCGGCCCACCTCGTGAAGTTGCGTCGCGAGCCAGGTCTGCCAGTGCCCGGGGCCGGAGCCCTGCCAGCCGTACAGGATCACGACGGGGACGGAACGGGTGACTCTGCGGGGCATGGCCGCAGCCTAGGGCAGCCCGTCAGCGGATCAGGCCGAGGACGATCAAGACCTGCGCCACGTGGTAAGTGACGATGACGATCACCGGCCCGCGCAGCAGGGGCTGCACGAATCGATCCCATGCCAGCGTGATGTCCGACGCCAGGAAGAACAGGCCGCCGATCGCGGTGAGCACTGCGCCGGTGCCCCAGGACAGCGTCGTCATCGCGGCCAGCACCGCGGCGTAGAGGGCGACGACCGCGGCGAGTTGCGGACCGCCCGTCTCGCGTGCGCCCCGCAGCACACGAGGCAGCGCCAGAACGCTGGCACCGGACACGACCAGCAGGCCGGCAAGGGCCTGCCAGCCGTGCAGGCCGTGCCGCGCGAACGCGACGAGATAGGCGACGTGGCCGAGCAGGAAGGCGCCGAGGCCGGCGAGAAACGCGGGGTCGAGCCTGGCACCTGCCGAGTCGTGGGCGAACAGCAGCGCGACGTCGCCGACGAGCCCCAGCGCGAGCGCCGCCAGCACCCACGGCTTCGCGTCGCCGAGGCCTGCCGATCCGGCAGCGGCGAGCAGCAGCAGCAGCGTGAGCGGCTTGAGCAGCAATTCGAGTCGCTGCGTGCGGCGCGCCACAGCGATCCAGTCGCCGGCGGCGGCAAGTCCGGTGAGGACGAAGAGGGCGACCGTCACAGCAGGCGAGTATGCCGGGACGGCCGGAACGAGCGGGTCAGAGGACCGCGCCCGGGTTGAGGATGCCGTCGGGATCCAGCGCATCCTTGATGCGCCGGGTCAGCGCCATCACGTCCTCGCCGAGGTACGCCGGCAGCCACGCCTTCTTCAAACGGCCGACGCCGTGCTCGCCGGTGATCGTGCCGCCGAGTTCGAGGGCGAGGTCCATCACCGCGCCGAACGCCGCCTGGGCGCGCCGCGACTGGTCGGGATCGGCCGGGTCGAACACGACCAGCGGGTGGGTGTTGCCGTCTCCGGCGTGAGCCACGACCGCGATCGTCACGCCCTGGTCGGCGGCGATCTTCTCGATACCGCGGACGAGCGCGGGCAACGCGGGCAGCGGCACTCCGACGTCCTCGAGCAGCAAGCTGCCGAGCCGCTCCAGGGCGGGGAACGCGGCGCGGCGCGCGGCCGTGAAGGCCTCGCCCTCGGCGGGGTCGTCGGTGCAGAACACCTCGGTCGCGCCGTGTGCGCGCGCCGCTGACTCCATGATCGCCAGCTCCTGCGCAGCAGCCGGCCCGGGTGCGTCCGACCGCGCGATCAGCAGCGCCTCGGCGGTGCGGTCCAGGCCCATCGCGGTGAAGTCCTCGACGGCGTTGATCGAGGTGCGGTCCATCAACTCCAGCATGGACGGGCGCAGGGTGCCCGTGACGGCGAGCACCGCATCGGCAGCCGCATCGATGGAGGGGAAGGACGCGACCATCGTCGACGCCGGCGGGGGAGCGGGCACCAGGCGCAGGACCAGCTCGGTGATCACGCCGAGCGTCCCCTCGGACCCGACGAACAGCTTGGTCAGCGACAGGCCCGCGACGTCCTTCAGCCGCGGGCCGCCGAGCCGCACGGCAGTGCCGTCGGCCAGCACGACCTCCATGCCCAGGACGTAGTCGGTGGTGACGCCGTACTTCACGCAGCACAGGCCGCCGGCGTTCGTCGCGGCGTTGCCGCCGATGGAGCACATCTCGAACGACGACGGGTCGGGTGGATACCAGAGACCGTGCTCGGCAGCGGCCCGCTTGACCTCGACGTTGAGCAGCCCGGGCTGGACGATCGCCACGCGCGAGACCGGGTCGACGACGATCTCGCGCATCCGCTCGAGCGACACCACGATGCCGCCGTCGACCGCGGTGGCGCCGCCGGACAGGCCCGACCCGGCGCCGCGCGGAACGACCGGGACGCGGTGCGCCGTAGCCCACCGCAGGACGGCCTGGACGTCCGCGGTGCAGGTCGCCCGGACGACGGCCAGCGGCCAGCCTGCGTCCGGGTCCCTCGCCCAGTCCTGCCGGTAGCCCGCGACGACGTCCCGGTCGGTGACGACCGAGCCGTCGGGCAGGGCGGCGGCCAGCTCGGCGAGGCTCATGCAGCGATTGTGCCGCCCGACCGGCAGATCGTGATACCGCGGCCGGCGCACCCGCTCGGCGCGGCAGGTAACGATCCGGACGCCGCCGGCGGGTAATCCGGCTGCGGGCCGCGGTGGCCGTGCCGCAGACTTCTGCCGTGGGGTACATCGACGTCGCGGGAGTGTCACACGCGCTGCCCGACGGCCGGGTGCTGCTCGGCGACGTGAGCTTCCGGGTCGGCGAGGGGGCCAAGGCGGCGCTCGTCGGCGCGAACGGTGCCGGCAAGACCACCCTGCTGCGGCTCATCGCCGGTGACCTGCCTGCGCAGCAGGGCAGCGTCGCGCGCATCGGCGGGCTCGGGGTCATGCGGCAGTTCATCGGATCGGTGCGCGATGCCACCACCGTCCAGGACTTCCTCGTCGGGCTCGCCGCACCGGCGCTGCGTGCTGCCTGGGACGACGTGCAGTCGGCCGAGCTCGCCCTCATGGAGCGCGACGACGAGGCCGTCCAGCTGCGGTACGCGCACGCGCTCGCGCACTGGGGGGACGCGGGCGGCTACGACGCCGAGGTGCTGTGGGACACCGTCACCGTCGCCGCGCTCGGGATCGCGTACGAGCGGTGCAAGTACCGCGAGCTGACGACGCTGTCCGGAGGTGAGCAGAAGCGGCTCGCGCTGGAGTTGCTGCTGCGGGGGCCCGACGAGGTCCTGCTGCTGGACGAGCCGGACAACTATCTCGACGTCCCGGGCAAGCGCTGGCTCGAGCAACGGCTGCGAGAGACGCCCAAGACGGTCCTGTTCGTGAGCCACGACCGGGAGTTGCTCGCCTCCGTCGCCGACCGGATCGTCACCATCGAGGGCGGCACCGCGTGGGTGCACGGCGGCGGTTTCCGCTCCTACCACGAGGCGCGCGCCGCCAAGCACCAGCGGATGGCCGAGGTGCGCCGGCGCTGGGACGAGGAGCACGTCCGGCTCAAGGAGCTGGTGCGCACGCTGCAGCAGCAGGCGAAGATCAGCCCGGACATGGCCTCGCGCTATCGCGCCATGCAGACCCGGCTGGCCAGGTTCGAGGCCGAGGGACCGCCGCCGGACAAGCCCGAGGAGCAACAGGTCACCATGCGCTTGCGTGGCGGACGGACCGGAGTGCGCGCCGTGATGTGCGAGCAGCTCGAGCTGACCGGTCTGATGCAGCCGTTCGGCGCCGAGATCTTCTACGGCGAACGGGTCGGCGTGCTCGGTGCGAACGGTGCCGGCAAGTCGCACTTCCTGCGGCTGCTCGGGGGTGAACCGGTAGCGCACACCGGCAGCTGGCGGCTCGGGGCGCGCGTCGTGCCCGGACTGTTTGCGCAGACGCACGCGCACCCCGAATGGCATGACGCGACACTGGTCGACCTCCTTTGGGCGGGCGAGGGGGGCCGCAGCGGCATCGATCGCGGACGCGCCATGGGTGCGTTGCGCAGATATGCCTTGAACCAGCAGGGTGATCAGACCTTCGGCTCGCTATCGGGCGGCCAGCAGGCGCGCTTGCAGATCCTGCTCCTCGAGCTGTCCGGCGCCACGCTGTTACTGCTCGACGAGCCGACCGACAACCTTGACGTCCTCAGTGCCGAAGCGCTGGAGGAGGCGCTCGAGTCGTTCGAGGGCACCGTGCTTGCGGCCACCCATGACCGGTGGTTCGCACGTTCGTTCGACCGGTTCGTCGTGTTCGGCTCGGACGGCCGGGTGTACGAGTCGGACGAGCCGGTCTTCGACGAGGCCCGGGTGGCCCGTCCCCGCTAGCCGAGTTGCTCGGCGCTACGGTGCCGGGACGGCGAACGCGACGATGTTGTCGCGGTAGTTGCCGGTGCTCGCGTCGAACGGGCCGCCGCACGTGACGATGGCGAGCCGGCCGACGCTCTTCTGGTCGAAGATCTCCTGATACGGAAGGGCATGCTTGTCGTACGTGCGCACGCCGGTGATCGAGAACTTGACTGTGGTGTGCTTGCCGCCGGAGACGCCGTACACGTAAACGGTGTCGCCAGGGTTGAGGGTTCCGATGTCGGCGAGCACGCCCTTGACGCCCGCGAAGTTGATGTGGCCGTCGAGGATCGCGGTGCCCGTCTTGGCACCCGGCTTCGCGCCGGTGTCCCACCAGCCGACGATCTTCGGATCCTGGGGGACCTCGAGCGAGTTGTCCGGCAGCGTCACGACGTGGACGATCGGCGCGACGGCGTGCAGGCGCGGGATCTCGATGCGCTCCGGCGACACGAGCGCCGCCGCGAGCGACACGCGGCCCGGCTGGGTCGGCACCTCACCGACGTTGCGCACCGCATCGGGCGAGTTGCCGCCACCCCAGTCGGGCGAGATGACCCAGGTGACGCCGGCGGCGGCGGCCAGCACGATCGCGACGAGGATGCACGCGAAGGTGATGCGGCCGGTCGCCTGCGCGGACAGTCGCCGCCGCTGCCCGGAGCGCCGTCGTGGGTGTTCGCCGCCACGCGAGGCGGAGGTCGGTGCGGCGGAGCCGGCCCGGTGCAGCTCGTCGAGCGGGTGGAACGGGTCCATCGGAATGAGGGGGTCCGGATGCATCGGGGGCACCCGGGGCACGGTCGGGGGCTCAGCGCCCTGCGCGTGCTGCTCGCTCATGCTGTGCGATCCCCGTTCGCGCGCGGTCGGCCCGTCCGGCACGGGCAGCCGTTCCAGGAAAAGTAACGAACCGGATGCCCGCGCGGTTCGTCCGGACGGATTTGGCCGTGTGCTGCGCGTCTCGTAGACTGGCGCATCGGTGCGCAGAACCCTGCGCGCGCAGGCCATGCCTCGGGGTACACGACGGATCCAGGTCCGGTGGTGACCGCGGGGGCGCCGGTGCTCCCGACCCGGAGCCAGCGGCGTGAAGACCCGGATTGTGAGTGTCCCGTGGGTACCTACAGCCCCAAGCCCGGCGAAGTCGAGCGCCGCTGGCACGTCATCGACGCGAACGACGTCGTACTCGGTCGCCTCGCGAGCCAGGCCGCGACGCTGCTGCGCGGCAAGCACAAGCCGCAGTTCGCCCCGCACACCGATGTCGGCGACTTCGTCGTGATCATCAACGCCGAGAAGGTCGCGATCTCCGGCAACAAGCGCGAGGAGTTCCGGTACCGGCACTCCGGTTACCCCGGTGGGCTGTCCAAGCGCACCGTTGGCGAGCTGCTCGAGTCGAAGCCCGAGCGCGTCGTCGAACTCGCCGTTCGGGGCATGCTGCCGAAGAACACCCTCGGCCGCGCCCAACTGAAGAAGCTCAAGGTCTATGCAGGCCCCGAGCACCCCCACGCCGCCCAGAAGCCGCAGCCGTTCGAGATCAAGCAGGTAAGCCAGTGACCAGCCCGCAGCCCGTTCCCGTCGTCGGACGCCGCAAGGAAGCGGTCGTCCGCGTTCGCCTGGTGCCTGGCACCGGCGACTTCAAGCTCAACGGCCGCACCCTCGAGAACTACTTCCCGAACAAGGTGCACCAGCAGCTCATCCGCGAGCCGTTCGTCAGCCTCGAGAAGGACGGCCAGTACGACGTCATCGCCTCTCTCGTCGGCGGCGGCATCACCGGCCAGGCCGGCGCGTTGCGCCTTGCGATCTCGCGGGCGCTGATCAACCTCGAGCCCGACGACCGCCCGACGCTGAAGAAGGCGGGCTTCCTCACGCGCGATCCGCGCGTCAAGGAGCGCAAGAAGTACGGCCTCAAGAAGGCCCGCAAGGCTCCGCAGTACTCGAAGCGCTAGGCCCCCGTGGGTCTCTTCGGGACCGACGGGGTTCGCGGGCTGGCCAACGCCGACCTGACACCCGAGCTGGCACTCGCCGTCGCGAGCGCCGCCGCCCGGGTGCTCGTCGCGCACGACGCTTCGCACCGGCCGGTGGCGGTCGTCGGCCGTGACCCGCGTGCCAGCGGCGAGATGCTCGAGGCGGCCGTGGTCGCCGGACTCGCCGCCGCGGGAGCGGACGTGCTGCAGGTCGGTGTGCTTCCCACGCCGGCGGTCGCCTACCTGACCGCCGCATACGGCGCCGATCTCGGCGTCGTGCTGTCCGCCTCGCACAACCCCATGCCCGACAACGGCATCAAGCTGTTCGCCGCCGGCGGCCTGAAACTGGCCGACGAGATCGAGGCCGAGGTCGAGGCGCAGATCGAGGTCGATCCCGACACCCGGCCGATCGGCGCAGCCATCGGGCGGGTACGGCCGGTGGCCGACGCGGCAGAGCGGTACCTCGAGCACATCCTGGCCGCGGTGCCGGTGTCCCTCGCCGGGTTGCACGTGGTCGTCGACTGCGCGAACGGCGCGGCGTCGAGCGTCGCCCCCGAGCTCTATCGCCGCGCCGGTGCGCGCGTGAGCGCGATCGCTGCCGCGCCCGACGGAGTGAACATCAACGACGGTGTCGGCTCGACCCATCTCGACCACCTCCGTTCCGCGGTACGCGCCGAGGGTGCCGACCTCGGCATCGCGCACGACGGCGACGCCGACCGGTGCCTCGGTGTCGACGCGTCGGGCGAGACCGTCGACGGCGACCAGATCCTCGCGATGTGCGCGCTGGCCCTGCGCGACGCCGGGGCGCTGCGCGACGACACCGTCGTCGCCACCGTCATGAGCAATCTGGGTTTCCACCACGCCATGCGCGCGCACGGCATCGAGGTCCTCACCACCGCGGTAGGCGATCGCTACGTGCTCGAGGCACTGCGTGCCAAGGACCTCAACCTCGGCGGCGAGCAGAGCGGGCACGTCGTCTTCACCGACTGGGCCACCACCGGCGACGGGCTGCTGACCGCATTGCACGTGATGGCACGGATGGCCACGACCGGCCGTCCGCTCGCCGAGCTGGCCGCCGTCGTGCAGCGGCTTCCGCAAGTGCTGGTGAACGTGGCGGTCGCCGACCGCGAGGCAGTGGCGACCTCTGCCGCGGTGCTCACGGCGGTGCGTGCGGCCGAGGCCGAACTCGGCGACACCGGCCGGATCCTGCTTCGGCCCTCGGGTACCGAACAGCTGGTACGGGTGATGGTCGAGGCACCGACGCAGCCGCAGGCGGACGCGATCGCCCGCCGGGTCGCGCAGGCCGTGGGCGGCGCCTGACCCGTCGCCGCGCGAACCGGTGCACAGGGCGCCGCGCGAGAATCGTCGTCATGGTCGTCGTGGAAGACGCGCGATTCGAGCAGATGGTCGGCGAGGCGCTCGACGGGCTTCCGCCGGACCTCGGCAGGCTGATGCGCAACGTGGCGGTGACGGTCCAGCACGAGGCCGGGCCGCCGGGCCTGCTCGGGCTGTACCGCGGGGTCCCGCTGACCAGCCGGACGTCGCAATACTCGGCCGTCCTGCCGGACCGGATCACCCTGTATCACCAGGCGATCGCCGCACGGTGCAGCACGGAGGTGCAGGTGGTCGTCGAGGTCCGGCGCACCGTGATCCACGAGATCGGCCATCACTTCGGCATCGATGACGCGCGCCTGCACGAGCTCGGCTGGTAGCTGCCCAGCCGGCCCGCACCGGCATCAGCGGGTCGCGAAGTGGACGACCTCGTCGACCGTCTCGCGCCGGAGCACGCCGCGTTCGACCAGCACCTCGAGGTGCGCCATCGTCTCGTTCACCGCCATGATCCGATTGAACAGGTCCAGGTCGTCGAGGCGGCGCTCGTGGCGGGTCCAGGTGAGGATCTGTGCCACCTCGAACCCGGTGCTCGCGCCTTGCGCGACCGCGTCGGCGGTGGCCGTGAGGCGCTTCTCGTGGTGTTGCAGTAGCTCGTCCACGCGCTCGTGCACCGACGCGGTCGCGGGGCCGTGCGCAGGCAGCAGCCGGGCGTCCGGCATCGCCCTGGTCAGCGCGAGCGAGGTGAGGTAATCGCGCAGCGGTGAGGGCGGCCGGACGAGCTCGATCCCGATCGACGGGGTGATGTGCGGCAGAACGTGATCACCGCCGAAGAGCACCTGTGCGTCGGGATCGTGGTAGACCACGTGGCCGCGGGTGTGGCCCGGCGTCGCGATCACACGCAGCGTCCGAGTCGTCAACGGCAGTTCCAGGCCGTCCGGCAGCCAGCGATCCGGCTCGGCCCAGTTGGTGAGGTCCGGCCCGTCGCCCTGGTCGCGCGTCCACGCGTCGAGCTGGCGCGACAGCTCGACGGCACCCGCGCCGTGCAGCGACGCGACATCGGGGTGTGCCCTGATCGTGCGGATCGCCTCGAGCGTCACGCGCTCGCCCTCGCCCAGCGAGACCGACGAGCCGACCGCGCGCCGGACCGCGATCGCCTGCGTGTAGTGATCGCGATGGATATGCGTGACGAGGAACTCCCGGATGTCGGCAAGCCCGTAGCCGATCGTCGCGAGTGACCGGGTGAGCAGCTCCTCGGAGTCGGGGAGGGCCCAGCCGCCGTCGATCATGACGACCTGCTCGCCGTCCGCGACCGCGTAGACGTTGACCGCCTTGAGATTGTCGCCGGGCAGTGGCAACGGAATGCGGTAGATGCCTGGCGCCTCTTCGTGCGCTCCCGGTTGCTCCCACGCGTGACGATCCATACCCGCAACCTATGGCCGGCGAGCCGGATCGCGCGCGCGGGTGTGACGCGCCGCGCTCGCGCGCGGGCCGCGGTCGTCGCCTCCGCCAGCGCTGCGGCCAAGGACGCGTCATGAGAGCGCAGTGAGGCGCATGATCCCTCCACATCGCCCGACCGCACGGTTGAACCCTTATGTCATCGAAGGAAAGTCCTCATTCCGACGCTCCCCGCGCTCCCGACGCCGATCGCGGGCCGGGCGAGACGCATCGCCCGCGCCTGTACCTCTCGGCAACCCAGCTCATCGCGAGCGCACTCGCCGCGGCGACCGCTGCCGTCGCCGGTTCCTTTCTCGGCGTGAACGGCACCGTCGTCGGCGCGGCGGTAGGCAGCCTGCTGACGGTCATGGGCAACGCGGTCTACAGCCACTCGTTGCAGCGCACCGGTGCGCGAGTGCGCAGCGCCGTTCCGGCGAGTGCCAGGTGGATGCCGGCGCGCATTCCGCCGCCCGCGCCACGGCCGGCGCCACTGGCGCCACGGCCGGCGCCGCTGGCGCCACGGCCGGCGCCGGCCGCGGCCGAGCGCTTGTCCCCCGCGCGGCGGACGGCAGCCCTGCGCCGGGTCGCCCTCGCGACCGCGGTGGTGTTCGTCGTCGCTCTCGGCATACTCACCGGCGTCGAGGTGCTGGTGGGCCGCCCGTTCAGCGATCTGGTGCGCAACACCTCGGCGAACGGCACCACGGTCTTCGGTTCGCAGCCCACTGTGACGAAGCCGTCCACGCCGCAACCCGCAACGACGGTCGCCATCGTGCCGCAGGTCGTGGCGACGACGCCCACGGTGACCTCGTCCCCGCCCACGACCGTGCCATCCGCAGCGCCCTCGACAGCGCCGTCGACGGGCATCGCCGCGCCGGCGACCGGGACGCCCACGCAGACGCCGACGGCCCCCTCGTCGGTGACGTCCGGCAACACGAGCGCGCCGGCCCCGGCCCCGTCGGCCGGGACGACGTCGAGCCGACCCGCCGGTTTGTCGACGCCCTGAGGCGGCAGGTCAGGATCGGCCCGGCGGTTACGCTGGTGCCCATGTGCGGCATCGTCGGTTACGTCGGGCCCCGGCAGGCGCTGGACGTCGTGGTCGAGGGCCTGCGCCGTCTCGAGTATCGCGGCTACGACTCCGCGGGCGTCGCCGTCATCGACGACGGCGCGCTGCAGATCGAGAAGAGGGCCGGCCGGATCGAGAACCTCGACAAGGCGCTCGCGGGCCATCCGATGACGGGCAGCACCGGCATGGGGCACACCCGGTGGGCGACGCACGGCGCACCGAACGACCGCAACGCGCACCCGCACACCGACGCGTCGGGCCGCGTCGCCGTGATCCACAACGGGATCATCGAGAACTTCGCCGCGCTGCGGCGCGAACTCGAGGCCGCCGGCGTCGAGTTGGTCAGCGAAACCGACACGGAGATCGTGGCGCATCTCGTCGGCGCGCAGGTGCGGGAGGGGGTCCGGCTGGCCGACGCCGTGCGCGCGGTCGCCCGGCGCCTCGACGGCGCCTTCACCCTGGTGCTCCTGGACGCCGAGGACCCCGACGTGGTCGTCGCCGCACGGCGCAACTCGCCGCTCGTCCTGGGTGTGGGCGACGGCGAGATGTTCCTCGGCAGCGACGTGGCAGCGTTCATCGAGCACAGTCGCGAAGCCGTGGAGCTGGGCCAGAACCAGGTCGTCGAGATCCGCCGCGACGGGTACACGATCACAGACTTCGCCGGTGCGCCCGTCGACGGGCGGCACTTCCACATCGACTGGGACCTCGCCGCCGCCGAGAAGGGCGGCTACGACTACTTCATGCTCAAGGAGATCCAGGAGCAGCCGGACGCGGTCCGCGACACGCTCCTGGGCCACCTCGTCGGTGGTCGGATCGTCCTGGACGAGCAGCGGCTCGACCAGCAGGATCTGCGCGACATCGACAAGGTCTTCGTCGTCGCGTGCGGCACGGCGTATCACGCGGGGCTGATCGCCAAGCAGGTGATCGAGCACTGGACGCGCATTCCGGTCGAGGTCGAGATGGCGTCGGAGTTCCGCTATCGCGAGCCGGTCCTGGACCAGCAGACGTTGGTCGTCGCCATCAGCCAGTCCGGCGAGACGGCCGACACGCTCGAGGCGGTCCGGCACGCCCGGCAGCAACGCGCGAAGGTGCTCGCGATCTGCAACACGAACGGCGCGCAGATCCCGCGCGAATCCGACGCGGTGCTCTACACGCACGCCGGCCCCGAGATCGGCGTCGCCGCCACGAAGACGTTCGTCGCGCAGCTCGCCGCCGTGCAGCTGGTCGGTCTGGCGCTCGCGCAGGCCCGGGGGACCAAGTACGGCGACGAGATCGCGCGCGAGTACGAGACGCTCTGCGGCGTCGCTGACGCGATGGCCCGCACGCTGACGCTCGTCGAGCCGGTGCGTGAGCTCGCGCGGGAGATCGCCACGGCGAAGGCGATCCTCTTCCTGGGCCGGCACGTCGGCTACCCGGTGGCGCTCGAGGGTGCGCTGAAGCTGAAAGAACTCGCCTACATGCACGCCGAGGGATTCGCCGCCGGCGAACTCAAGCACGGCCCGATCGCGCTGATCGAGGAGGGCCTGCCTGTCGTCGTGATCATGCCCTCGCCCACCGGGCGGCCCGTGCTGCACCAGAAGATGCTGAGCAATGTCGCCGAGATCCGGGCGCGGGGTGCCCGCACCGTCGTCATTGCCGAGATCGGCGACACCACCGCGCGCGAGCACGCCGATCACCTGATCGAGGTACCTGCCGTCGCTACCCTGCTCTCGCCGTTCCTCGCGACGATCCCGCTGCAGGTGCTTGCTGCCGAGATCGCCCAGGCACGGGGCTATGACGTCGACAAGCCGCGCAACCTCGCAAAATCCGTCACAGTCGAATAGGCCGGCCGCCAGGACCGTCTCGGTAGGCTCCGACGTGTGACGGAAGCCTCCACATCGCCGGAAGTGAAGTCGGTCGACGTGCTGATCGTCGGCGCCGGGCCGGTCGGGCTCTTCGGCGCCTACTACGCGGGCGTCCGGACCCTCTCGACGCTGGTCATCGACTCCCTCGAGGAGCCGGGCGGGCAGATCACTGCCATGTACCCCGAGAAAGCGATCTTCGACGTCGCGGGGTTCCCGGCGATCAGGGGCCGTGAACTCGTCGAACAGCTGCTGGCGCAGGCCGCACCGTTTTCGCCGGACTACCAGCTCGGGCACCAGGCGGTGGGGCTAGAACGCCCCGCCACGCCGGCCGGCGGCTTCGCGGTGACGACGTCCGAGGGCATGCGCATCGAGTGCCGCGCGATCCTGATCACCGGCGGCATCGGGACGTTCACGCCACGTCCGCTGCCCACCGGCGGCGACTATCTGGGTCGCGGGCTGGTGCACTTCGTCCCCGACCCGTCGGTGTACGAGGGTCAGCACGTGGTCGTCGTCGGTGGCGGTGACTCGGCGATCGACTGGGCGCTGATGCTCGAACCGATCGGCAAGTCGGTGACGCTCGTGCACCGGCGCGCCGAGTTCCGCGCGCACCCGCACTCCGTCGAACTGCTCAAGGCATCGAGCGTCGCGATGGTCACCGAGGCCCAGATCGCCGGCGTGCGCGGTGACCCGGTGGTGAGCGAGGTCGACATCGACGTCCGTGGCGACATCCAGACCCTGCCGTGCGACAGGCTGGTCGCGGCACTCGGCTTCACCGCGAACCTCGGCCCGCTCATGGAGTGGGGCATCGAGATCCGCAAGCGGCAGATCACGATCGACTCGATGGGACGCACGACGGTGCCCGGCATCTATGCCGCAGGCGACATCGTCGAGTACCAGGGCAAGGTGAAGCTGATCGCCACCGGCTTCGGTGAGGTCGCGACGGCCGTCAACAACATCGCCGCCTACCTGAACCCGAACGTGTCGGCGTTCCCCGGTCACCTCTCGGAGTACGCCGAGCCGGGGGCGACCGCCTCGCCATCCGCGTGACGGCGTGATCGTCGGGGTGGGCATCGACGTGGTCCCGGTCGAGCGGTTCGCCGAGGCGCTCGCGCGCACGCCGGCGCTCGCGGCGCGGCTGTTCACCGATGCCGAACGGCGCACGCCGGCCGGTCTGCCCCGCGGCGCCGAGTCGCTCGCCGCGAGGTTCGCGGCGAAGGAGGCGCTGGCCAAGGCACTCGGCGCCGGTGGCGGCATGGCCTGGACCGACGCCGAGGTGCACACCGACGAGCGCGGTGCGCCGGTGCTCACCGTGCGGGGCACGGTCGCCGAGCGTGCCGCGTCCCTCGGCGTGCGGCGGTGGCACGTCTCGCTCTCGCACGACGGCGGTATCGCGGCGGCCACCGTGGTGGCGGAGGGCTGACGTGCGCGGCCTCTACACCGTCGCCGAGGTCCGCGCGGCCGAGGACGCGGCGATGGCGGCGCTGCCCGTGGGCGCGTTGATGCTCCGTGCGGCGCACCCGCTCGCCGTCGAGTGCGCCGCGGCGCTGGGACGGGTCTACGGAGCGCGCGTCGCCCTGCTCGTCGGCGCGGGCAACAACGGCGGCGACGCCCTGTACGCCGGCGCGTACCTGGCTGCGCGCGGAGCGCAGGTGACGGCGCTGCTGCTCGACCCGCCCCGAGCGCACGCCGACGGATTGATCGCTCTCGATGCGGCGGGCGGGCGGATCTCGGCCGCCGACGCGGCACTGCTCTCGGGCGCCGACCTCGTCATCGACGGCATCGTGGGCATCGGCGGCCGCGGTGAGCTGCGCCCGGATGCGGCCGCGCTGGCCGATGCCGCCGAGGACTTCTTCACTGTTGCGGTGGACGTCCCCTCGGGCGTCGACGCCGACACCGGTGCGGTCGCCGGCGCGGCCGTCCGGGCCGACGTGACGGTGACGTTCGGCGCGATGAAGCCCGGCCTGCTCGTCGGTCGCGGGGCGGAGTTCGCCGGCGAGGTGCACCTCGTCGACATCGGGCTGGTGCTGCCGCCCACGCGGACGAACCTGCTCGAGGTCTCCGACGTCCGCGGCGTCCTGCCCCGGCCTGGCGCGGGCGACGACAAGTACACGCGCGGTGTCGTCGGCGTCGTCGCGGGGTCGCCGCAGTACGGCGGCGCAGGTGTGCTCGCCACCGGTGCGGCGCTGTGCGGCGGTGCGGGGATGGTGCGCTATCTGGGACTCGCGCCGGACGCGATCCGTGCTCGCTACCCCGAGGTGGTGGTGCACGCCGGCGCCCGGCCGCAGGACGTGCGGGTGCAGTCGTGGGTGATCGGGCCCGGCCTCGGCACCGGCGCGGACGCACTCGGCCTCGTACGCGACGTCCTGGCGACCGAGGTGCCCGTCATCGTCGACGCCGACGCGATCACGGTGCTGGGCGAACACCCGGACCTGCTGCGCGGGCGTTCGGCCGCCACCGTTCTGACCCCGCACGACCGCGAGTTCGCGCGCGTCGCCGACGGACCGGGCGACGACCGGCTCGCGGCCGTCCGTGCCGGGGCCGCCTCGCTCGGGGCGACCGTGCTGCTGAAGGGCAACGCGACCGTCGTGGCGGCGGCGGGCGGCGAGGCGTTCGTCAATCCCACCGGCACGCCCTGGCTCGGGACGGCCGGCAGCGGCGACGTTCTCAGCGGCCTGATCGGCACGCTGCTCGCGTCCGGGATGGCAGCCCCCGTCGCCGCCTCCGTCGCGGCCTACCTGCACGGCGTCGCCGGTCAGCTGGCCGCTGCGGGTGGTCCGCCGACCGCCGTCGACGTGCTCGAGGCGCTGCGCCCCGCGCTGCGCTCGGTCGCCGGACCCTGACGCCCCACCCCGCTCCGCGAGACGGAGCGGGGTGCCGGGGACTGGGCACTATGCCGCGCTCGCCGGTTTGCCGCGACCACGCCGCGACCCTACGGTCTTCGTAGAACAGGTTCTTCTTCGGGGAGGGCGGCCTGGTGATGCGACGAACGCTGCTCGCCGTGCTCGTGTCGGCCGGCGCGGTGCTGACCGTCCCGCACGCGGCCGGCGCGGCCCAGTACCCCGTGCCGTACACGTTCACCACGTCTGCGGTGCTCGCCGGCGCGCAGGTCGACGCCGACCCGCCCGGAGCGAACGACTGGACCTGCCGGCCGTCCGCGGCACACCCGAATCCGGTCGTCCTCGTGCACGGGACGGGCGGCAACAAGAACACCAACTGGCAGACCTATGCGCCGCTGCTGGCGAACAACGGCTACTGCGTCTACGCGCTCACCTACGGGGTGCTGCCGCATTCGACCGTGCCGTTGAACCAGGTGGGCGGCCTCGCGCCCATCGAGGGCAGTGCCGCCGAGTTCGCGGCATTCGTCGACCGCGTCCTGACATCGACCGGTGCCGCACGGGTCGACGTCGTCGGCCACTCGCAGGGCACGCTGATGCCCGACTACTACGCGAAGTTCCTCGGCGGTGCGGCGCACATCGACAAGTACGTCTCGCTGGCACCGCTCTGGCACGGCACGAACCTCGCCGGCAGCGGCACGCTCACGATGGCCGGTGCCGCGTACGGGTTCTCGGTGCCCGGGGCGGCGTTCGGTGCCGGCGGACAGATGCTGACCGGGTCGCCGTTCATGACCCGCATGCGCGCCGGAGGCGTGGCGGTGCCCGGCATCACGTACACCGACATCGTCACTCGCCACGACGAGCTGGTCGTCCCGTACACCAGCGGAATCGAGCCGGGCATGCGCACCATCGTGCTGCAGGACCAGTGCGGGCTGGATCTCACCGAGCACTTCGAGATCGCGGCGGATCCGATCGCCTCGGTCGACGTTCTCAACGCGCTCGATCCCGCGCACCCGAGGCCGGTGCCGTGCCGGCTCGTCCTGCCGTGGATCGGCGCATTCTGACCCGCTCGTCCCACCCATGGACAATGGGGCGGTGCCACGCGCCGAAGCAGTCGTCGATCTCGACGCGATCCGTGACAACGTCGCGACGCTGAAACAGGGCACGTCCGCCGAGGTCCTCGCGGTGGTCAAGGCCGACGGGTACGGCCACGGGCTGGTGCCGTCGGCGCGGGCCGCGCTTGCGGGCGGCGCGAGCTGGCTGGGCACGGCCATCGTCGAGGAGGCGCTCGCCCTGCGGGCAGCCGGCATCACCGTGCCCGTGCTGTCGTGGCTGTGGACGCCGTCGGACGAACAGGCCGTGCGCGCCGCAGTCGCCGCGGGCATCGACCTGTCGGTGAGTAGCCGGTGGCAGGCGGCGGTCGTCGCATCCGCCGCTCGCCAGGGCGGGCTCGTGGCGCGCGTCCACCTCAAGATCGACACCGGGCTGTCGCGCAACGGCTGTACCCGCGAGGACTGGCCCGAGCTCCTGCGCACCGTGGCCACGATGGCCGGCGAGGTCGAGGTCGTCGGCATCTGGAGCCACTTCGCGTACGCGGACGAGCCCGGGCACCCCACCATCGGCCGGCAGATCGAGGCCTTCGGTGCTGCCCTCGACATCGCCGCGCGCGACGGCATCGAGCCCGAGGTGCGGCACCTCGCGAACTCGGCGGCGACACTCACCCTGCCCGAGGCGCATTTCGACCTGGTGCGCCCGGGCGTGGCGATCTACGGCCTGTCGCCCGTGCCGTCGCAGGGCGGCTTCGGGCTGACGCCCGCGATGACGCTGCGGTCGTCGCTGGCGTCGGTCAAGGGCGTCCGCGCAGGCGAGGGGGTGTCCTACGGGCACGCGTACACCACCGAGCACGACAGCACGCTCGCCTTGATCCCGCTGGGCTACGCCGACGGCATCCCGCGGCACGCGTCGAACGTCGGGCCGGTGTCGATCGCCGGCCGCCGCTTCCGCATCGCCGGCCGCGTCTGCATGGACCAGATCGTCGTCGACGTCGGCGACGCGCCGATCGACGAGAACGACGTCGCGGTGCTCTTCGGGCCGGGCACCGACGGCGAACCGCTCGCGCAGGACTGGGCCGATGCGGTCGGCACCATCCACTACGAGATCGTCACGCGGATCGGTCCGCGCGTTCCGCGCAGGTACGTCGGCGGCGGCGCGTGACCGGTCCGCGGCACGGACCCGGACGTGGGGCAGGCCCCGGCGCCGCGCTGACCGCAGCGCAGCGGGCCGCGTTGCTCGGGCCGGTCGTCTCGCTGCCGACGCCGGCCGACACCCACGCGTTCGGGCGCCGGCTCGCCGGCATCCTGCGAGCCGGCGACCTGCTCGTGCTGACAGGTCCGCTCGGCGCGGGCAAGACCGCGCTCGTCCAGGGCATCGGGGCGGGTCTCGGCGTGGGCGGCCGGATCGTGTCGCCGACGTTCGTGATCGCCCGGGTGCACCCGGGCCGCCTGCCGCTGGTGCACGTCGACGCCTACCGGCTCGGGTCGCTCGCCGAGGTGGACGACCTCGACCTCGACGTCGACGTGGCCGAGGCGGTCACGGTCGTCGAGTGGGGTGCGGGCCTGGTCGAGCAGCTCAGCGACGCCCGCCTCGAGATCGCCGTTGCGCGTGCCGACGACTCCGACGAGCGCACCGTGCGGTTGCTGCCGCACGGCGGCGACTGGGCCGCCCGCGCCGAGCGCGCCGCGGCCGCGGGCTCGTAGGCTCGATCCTCGTGCTCGTCCTCGCCATCGACACCTCGTCCGCCGCGGTCAGCGCGGCGCTCGTCGACGTGTCCGGCGGCCCCGGTGCCCCGACTGCCGAGCGGGCCGCGCGTGTTCACGTGAACGCGCGGGCCCACGGCGAGCTGCTGGCCCCCGCGATCGCAGGCTGCCTGCACGACGCGGGGGCGGTGCCGCGTGACCTCGGCGCGCTCGTCGCGGGCGTGGGTCCGGGGCCGTACACCGGCCTGCGCGTCGGGCTCGTCACCGCGGCCGTCATGGCCGACGCCCTGGGCATCCCGACGTACGGCGTCTGCTCGCTGGACGCCGTCGCGGCCGGTGTCGTGCACGAGGGCGAGCTGCTGGTGATGACGGACGCGAAGCGCAAGGAGGTATACTGGGCGAGGTACGCCGGCGCCGGCGACCGGATCGCCGGCCCGGAGGTGGACCGGCCGCAGGACGTGCCCGCCGGCGGCGTGGACGAGATCGCGGGCGCGGGCGCGCGGCTCTATGCGGACGCCTTTCCGGGCCGCCGCCTGCTCGGCGCCGACTACCCGCATCCGGCCCGCCTGGTGCCCTGGGCGCTCGACCGGATCGTGTCGGGTGCGCCGTCCGACGCGCTGACCCCGCTGTACCTGCGCCGGCCGGACGCCGTCGTGCCCGCCGCACCGAAGGCGGTGTCGCGGTGACCGGCGTCGTGACCGTCGTGCCGATGCGGGCCGGGCACATCGACGCGCTGATGCCCTTCGAGCGCGAGATGTTCGGCACCGAGGCGTGGACGGCGGGCGCGTACCGCACCGAGCTCGCCGACCCGCGCCACCGCTACTACCTCGCTGCCGAGGACGCCGTGGGAGCCCTGCTCGGCTGGGCCGGGGTGATGGTGGTCGGCGAGTCGGCCGAGATCCTGACTGTGGGCGTCGTCCCCTCCGCGCGCCGGCGCGGCATCGCCCGCCGCCTGCTCGCCGGGTTGCTCGCCGAGGCACGCGTCCGGGGAGCCGTCGAGGTGTTCCTCGAGGTGCGGGTCGACAACGAGGCGGCGCGTGCGCTCTATGCCGACGAGGGATTCGACGAGGTCGGCCAGCGCCCCGGCTACTACGACGCCGGACGCGTCGACGCGGTGGTGATGCGCCGTGAGTTCTGACCTGCCGCTGGTGCTCGGCATCGAGACCTCGTGCGATGAGACCGGCGTCGGCATCGTCCGCGGAACCACGCTGCTCGCCGACGCCGTGGCCAGCAGCGTCGAGCAGCATGCGCGCTTCGGCGGCGTCGTGCCCGAAGTGGCCAGCAGGGCCCACCTCGAGGCGATCGTGCCCACGATCCACCGTGCGCTCGAGGCGGCCCGCGTGCGGGCGTCCGACGTGGACGCCGTGGCGGTCACTGCCGGCCCGGGTCTGGCCGGAGCGCTGCTCGTCGGTGTCGCCGCCGCGAAGGCGTACGCGCTCGCGCTCGACAAGCCGCTGTACGGCGTCAACCACCTCTCGGCGCACGTCGCCGTCGACCTGCTCGAGCACGGCCCGCTGGACGAGCCGAGCATCGCCCTGCTGGTCTCGGGCGGGCACTCGTCGCTGCTGCTCGTCCCGCGGATCGGTGGTGTAGAACTGACCGAACTCGGCGCGACGGTCGACGACGCGGCGGGCGAGGCCTACGACAAGGTGGCTCGGCTGCTCGGGCTGCCCTTCCCCGGCGGCCCGCCGATCGACCGGCTGGCGCGAGAGGGTGACCCGCGCGCGATCGCGTTCCCGCGCGGGATGCGCGACGAGGGCCTCGCGTTCTCGTTCTCGGGGCTGAAGACCGCAGTGGCCCGATGGGTCGAGGCGAAGCAGCGCGCCGGTGAGGCCGTCCCCGTGGCTGACGTCGCGGCGTCGTTCCAGGAGGCCGTGGTGGACGTGCTCACCGCCAAGGCCGTGCGAGCCGCGATCGAGCAGGGCGTCGGCCACCTCGTCATCGGGGGCGGGGTCGCGGCCAATTCGCGGCTGCGGGCGCTCGCCGAGCAGCGCTGTACCGAGGCGGGACTGCGCCTGCGCGTGCCCCGGCCCGGGTTGTGCACCGACAACGGGGCGATGGTCGCCGCGCTCGGAGCACAGCTGGTCGCGTCCGGCGCGAGCCCGTCGCCGCTCGACATGGCAGCCGACTCCGGACTGCCGATCACGGAGGTGCTGGTGTGACACTCATGTGGGAGGTGCGCGTGGCACCCGGACGGCTCGACGAGCTGGTGGCCTACGTGCTGCGGCATGCCGACCCGGCTGCGCAGATCTTTCGTGCGGACGGGCCGCAGCCACGCGTGGTGGTCATCGACCCGACCGGGCAGGGCGTGCCGGGCGTGCCCGGCGAACTGGTCGCCCGCCCGCCGCACCGATGGGAGTTCGAGGCGGTCGCCCGCGACGCGTGAGTTGCGGTCGTCCCCCCGGCGTAACAGAGTCGTCGCGTGGGGACGAGCGGTGACGACGACGGCGCGGGCACCCGGCCAGGGCTGCCGGTGTCGCCCGCCGCGGCCGGGCGGTATGCGCGGCGCATCGTCGCCACGGTGCGCAACGCCGCCGAGGTGGTCCGCTTCGGCGGCCTCGAGACGGGCGAGCAGCCCTCGTCGTACACCGTCACCGCGCAGCAGCGGAACTACCGGCTGCGGCACTACTTCGCCGACGACGTCCCGCCCGAGAGCGCGCCGATCCTGCTGGTGCCGCCGCTGATGATGGCGACCGAGGTGTGGGACGTCTCGCCCGCGAGCTCGGCGGTCGTGAACCTGCACAAGGACGGCATCGACACCTGGGTCGTCGACTTCGGCGATCCGGGGCACGAGCCCGGCGGCCTCGAGCGGACCCTCACCGACCACGTGCTGGCAGTCAGCGATGCCGTCGACCGGGTTGTCGCGGCGACCGGGCGGCCGGTCGTCCTGGCCGGCTACTCGCAGGGCGGCATGTTCGCGTACCAGACCGCCGCCTACCGGCGCGGGGCAGGCATCGACTCGCTGGTGACGTTCGGCAGCCCCGTCGACACGACCGCGCCGTTGCCCATCCCGGTGTCGCCCGAGGTGGCCGCCCGGCTCGCGACGGGGCTGCTCGACAGCGGCGTCCTGCGCCGGTTGTCCCTGCCCACCTGGGCGACCCGGCTCGGCTTCAAGCTGCTGTCGCCGGCGAAGACGGTGCAGGGACAGGTGCAGTTCCTGCTCGCGCTGCATGACCGCGACGCCCTGCTGCCCCGCGAGCGGCAGCGCCGGTTCCTCGACTCCGAGGGCTGGACGGCGTACTCGGGTCCGGCGATCGCGGAGTTGCTCGAGCAGTTCGTGACGCACAACCGGATGCTCGAGGGCGGGTTCGTCATCGGCGACCGCCTCGTGACGCTCGCGGACCTCGCGGTGCCGATCCTGACCGTCGTCGGCAGCGCGGACACGATCGGCCACCCCGACTCGGTGCGCGCGATCCGGCGCGCCGCACCCCGCGCGGCCGTCTACGAGCTGACGTTGCATGCCGGGCACTTCGGGCTCGTCGTCGGCTCGCGGGCATCCGACGAGACCTGGCCCGCCGTCGCGGCATGGGTCCGGTGGCGTCTCGGCCACGGCGAGTTGCCCGCCGCCGTACTGCCTGCCGAGCAGGTCGAGGCACGGCCGTTGCGCCCGAGCACCGGGGCCGCCGCGCTCGCGCAGGCGACCGAGCTGGCGGTGGGAGCGACGCGGATCGTCCTCGGCACCGGCCTGCAGGTTGTCCGCGCGGTCCGCGGTGTGGTGTCCGAGGCGCCCTCAGCGCTGCCCCGGCTCGCGCGCATCGGCCAGCTCGACCCGGCTACCCGAATCTCGCTCGGACTGCTGCTGGACGAGCAGGCCCGGCGGGCCCCCGACGACGTGGTGTTCCTCTCGGGGGACCGCGCCTACCGCCAGCACGACGTCAAGCATCGCGTGGACAGCGTGGTCAAGGGACTCGTCGAGGTCGGCATCCACCAGGGCGACCGTGTCGGTGTGCTGATGAGCACCCGGCCGAGCGCGTTCAGCGTCGTCGCCGCCCTGAGCCGCCTCGGCGCCACCGCGGTGTTGCTGCGGCCCGACGGCGACGTAGCGCGCGAGTGCGCGCTGGGCGGCGTCACATGGGTGATCTCCGACCCCGAGCGGGTCGACCGGATCGGCGAGGTAGACGGCGTCCGGTGGTGCGTCCTCGGCGGGGGTGCCGAGTGGCGTGAGCTGCACCCGGACGTGCTCGACCTCGAGCGGATCGATCCCGACGACGTCGAGTTGCCGGCGTGGTACCAGGCCAACCCGCACCGCGCGGGCGACGTTGCCTTCGTGCTGTTCACCGGCGAGGGTGCTTCGACGAGGACGGTCCGCATCACCAACCGCCGCTGGGCGATGTCGGCACTCGGCACCGCATCGGCCGCCGCGCTGCGACCGGGCGACACCGTCTACAGCACGACGCCGATCCATCACTCGTCCGCGCTCCTGATGGCGGTCGGTGGCGCGGTGGCGAGCGGTGCGCGATTCGCGATGGGCACCGCTGACGAGGCCGACGTCTTCTGGTCCGAGGTGCGCCGCTACGGCGCCACGCACGTGTCCTACACCTGGACGTCGCTGCGCGCGATCACCATGGCGCCGCCCAGCCCCGCCGAGCTGCATCACCCGATCCGCATGTTCCTGGGGTCCGGCATGCCGCGAAACCTCTGGCGCCGGGTGGCCGAGCGGTTCCCGACCGCGAAGGTGCTGGAGTTCTACGCGTCCGCCGAGGGCGAGACCATCCTCGCGAACGTCAAGGGCACGCCGATCGGCTCGATGGGGCGACCGCTCCCCGGCACCGCAGAGGTGCGGGTGGCGGGCTTCGAGCTGACGACGCGGTCGCTGCAGCGAGGTGCGGACGGCCTCGGGCGGGAGTGCGACACCGACGAGGTCGGCCTGCTGCTCAGCCGGGTGCGCGAGCCCGATACGGCTGGTGCGGACGTCCTGCGCGGTGTGTTCGAACCGGGCGACGCGTGGCGCTCGAGCGGTGACCTGTTCCTGCGGGACGAACACAACGACCTGTGGCTGGTCGACCCGGTGACGGCGATCGTCGACACCGCGCACGGGCCCGTCCTGCCTGCGGCGGCCCGCATGGCGCTGGGCTCGCTGCCGGCCGTCGACCTGCACGTCTCCTACCCGGTGCGCGAGGGTGCCGCGGACGTGCTGGTGGCGGCGGTGACCCTCTGCCCGGACAGCGAGCTGACCGCGAAGGATCTCGACCTGGCCTTCGAGCGGGTGCCGGCGTCGCACCGCCCCGCGTACGCCCAGGTGGTGCGCTCGATCCCGGTGACGACCTGGCACCGGCCGGTCTGGCAGCCGCTGCAGAAGGCCGGCGTTCCCGAACCGACCCGGCAGCGCAAGGTATGGCGCCTCGACGCGGCGGGTCACTACCAGGAGCTCTCGCCGGCGTAGCGCCGTGCGCAACAATCCGTCCGTCCCGCGTGTCTAGAAGGCATGCAGGCCACTGGACGCACCGGCGGCAGCTGCACCACGGGCAGGACGGGGGGCGCGGTGGTCGTCGTCGACGTCGAGTCGGGGTTCGCCGAATTCGTCCGCGCCCGCACCGCTGCCCTGCTGGCGACCGCCTTCCTGCTGACCGGTGACGCGAACGCAGCTGAGGAACTCGTGCAGGACACCCTGGTGCGGCTGTTCCCCAAGTGGGAGCGGGTGCAGGCGGCCAGCCAGCCGCTGGCCTACGTCCGTCGCTGCGTCGCCAACAACTTCATCAACGAGCGCCGGCGGCCGGCCACCCGGGACGTCCGCGTCGACGCGATGGACGACCGCCCGGCCGGGACGGACGGCACCGCGGTGATCGCCGACCGCGACGAGGTGTGGGCCCTGCTGCGCATGCTGCCGCAGCGGCAGCGGGCCGCGCTCGTCCTGCGGTATTACCACGACCTGCCGGACAGCGAGATCGCGACCGCCCTCGACTGCCGCGAGGGAACCGTCCGCAGCCTGCTCAGCCGCGGTCTGGCCGCGATGCGGGAGGCCGACGCCGACTCGGCCGGGAGGACGACATGACCGATCCGAACCTCGAGACTCGACTGCGCGAGACCCTGCGCGCTCAGGCGCGGCGCGCTCCGCAGCCTGAGGACACGGTGCGCGAGGTGCTGCTCACCGTGGCAGCGCACCGGCCGCACCGGCTGTCGCGGTGGCATACGTGGACGGTGCCGCTGGTCGCCGCGGGAGCGGTGGCCGCAGTCGCAGCGGCATTGGTGGGCATCCAGCACGTCCGCACCGCGGCGAACCGCGTAGGTCCGGCCGGCCCGCCGCCGTCGGTGAGCGTGTCGATCCCGAGCGGGCCGGCGCAGAGCCCGTCGACCTCGGCTGCGTCGGTGGTCGCGCCGGCGCCCGGCGTGACCTCGGGCGCGCCGTCGCCGGTCTCGGTCGGCCTCCGGCATTTCTCGGTGACCGATCTGAGCTTCGTCGGCTCGGACGGATGGGCCTGGGGCAGCGCCGACTGCACGTCTGGAGCCGGGCAGGGCGGCCACTGCGCCGCGATGGTGCGGACGACCGACGGCGGCGCGACATGGCACAGCGTGCCCGGGCCGCCGGCGAACGTTGCGCTGCTGAGCTGTGACGACCCGTGTGTGCGCTCGATCCGATTCGCCAGCCCGTCGGTCGGTTACGCCTTCGGCCCCAGCGCACTGTTCATGACGACCGACAGCGGTCGCACGTGGCAGCGGCAGAAGGGCGGCGCCGACGCACTGGAGTCGCTGGACGGCAACGTCATCCGGATCAGCTCCGCCTGCCTGCCCGGGTGCCCCCCGCTCGTCCAGACCTCGTCGATCGGCAGCGCCACGTGGGCCGCGCGAGCGCTCCCGCCGGGTGCGCCGGGATTCGGGGTGAGCCTGGTGCGAACCGGTTCGGCTGCCTATCTGCTGGCGATGGGACACACGTCCGGCGGGGCGCAGAACGCCACCTCGGTCCTGTTCAGCTCGGCGGACGACGGCGGGCACTGGAGCGCTCGCGGCGAGCCGTGCCCGCAAGGCCCGGCCGGCGGGACAGCGAACGGCGAGCAGGACTCCGTGGCCGTCGCCGCGGCCGTCGACGGTTCCGTCGCCGTGCTCTGCACGCCTCGCGGTGCGGCGCAGAACTCCTTCGTCGCCGTCTCGACCGACCAGGGTGCGACGTTCCACCGTGCCGGCGGAGGAATCGGCACCGGTCCGGACGCGACCCTGTTCGCCGCCGCGACGTCGCGCACCCTGCTCGTCATGGGCGACGTGCTGTACCGCTCGGGCGACGGCGGCGCGTCGTGGACGAGGGTGCAGCACAACGGCGTCGGCCCGCTGACGGCCAGCTGGATCGGATTCGAATCGCCGACCGAGGGGCGCGTCATCGAAGCCGGCACCACCATCTGGACGACGCACGACGCCGGCGTGACCTGGACCGCGGTGGCTTTGCCTTAGCCGCGATACCCGGCGTCCGGATGCCGATCGAGTGGAGTTGGGCACGGCAGCGGCCCACGACTCCACACGACGTCCGCGAGCTACCCGGCATTGATGGCTGGCACTCGGCGAGCTAGAGTGCCAATTGAAGGGCCGGTTGACCCCCGCGACGGCAGCCGCCCTCGACACAGCCCTAGAGAACCCGAGAAGGGGAGATCCATCGTGACCGCCACCAAGGTCAGCATCAAGCCGCTCGAGGACCGCGTCGTCGTGCAGGCGAACGAGGCCGAGACCACGACCGCCTCCGGCATCGTCATCCCGGACACCGCCAAGGAGAAGCCCCAGGAGGGCACCGTCCTTGCGGTCGGACCGGGCCGTATCGACGACAAGGGCAACCGAGTCCCGCTCGACGTGAGCGTCGGCGACGTCGTCCTCTACAGCAAGTACGGCGGCACCGAGGTGCGTTACGCGGGTGAGGACTACCTGGTCCTCTCGGCGCGCGACGTCCTCGCGGTCATCGAGAAGTAACCGACCTGCCGCAACGGCGCCCCGGTCCCGCGCATCTGCGAGCGGCCGGGGCGTCGCCGGTTGTGCTGCCCCGCACGATCCTTCAGAAAGGAACACCATGGCGAAGATCCTCAAGTTCGACGAGGACGCCCGCCGCTCGCTCGAGAGCGGCGTCGACAAACTGGCCAACGCCGTCAAGGTGACGCTCGGCCCACGCGGCCGCAACGTAGTGCTGAGCAAGTCCTTCGGCGCCCCGGTCATCACCAACGACGGCGTGACGATCGCGCGCGACATCGAGCTCACGGATCCGTACGAGAACCTCGGCGCGCAGCTGGTGAAGTCGGTCGCCACCAAGACGAACGACGTCGCCGGCGACGGCACGACGACCGCGACCGTGCTCGCCCAGGCGCTGGTCAACGCGGGCCTGAAGAACGTGGCCGCGGGCGCGAACCCCGGTGCGCTCAAGCGCGGCATCGACCAGGCCGTCGAGGCCATCAGCACTGAACTCGACAAGGCCGCCACGCCCGTCGAGGACGAGAAGTCGATCGCGCACGTGGCGACGATCTCGGCCCAGGACCCGACGCTCGGCGAGCTGATCGGCGAGGCGTTCACGAAGGTCGGCAAGGACGGCGTCATCACCGTCGAGGAGAGCCAGGGGCTGTCCACCGAACTCGACTTCACCGAGGGCATGCAATTCGACAAGGGCTACATCAGCCCGTACTTCGTCACCGACCTCGAAGCCGGCGAGACGGTCCTCACCGATGCGTACCTTCTGATCACGACGCAGAAGATCTCGTCGGTTGCCGACCTGCTGCCGCTGCTCGAAAAGGTCGTCGAGACGGCCAAGCCGCTGGTCATCGTGGCCGAGGACGTCGACGGCGAGGCGCTCAGCACCCTCGTGGTCAACGCGATCCGCAAGACATTCAACGCAGTCGCGGTCAAGGCGCCGTTCTTCGGCGACCGCCGCAAGGCTTTCCTGCAGGACCTCGCCATCGTCACCGGCGCGCAGGTCGTGGCGCCGGAGGTCGGGCTCAAGCTCGACCAGTCCGGGCTGGACGTCCTCGGCAAGGCCGGCCGCGTCGTGGTCACGAAGGACACCACGACGATCACGCACGGCACCGGGTCGCCGGCCGACATCGAGGCGCGGATCGCGCAGATCCGTCGCGAGATCGAGGACACCGACTCCGACTGGGACCGCGAGAAGCTGCAGGAGCGGCTGGCGAAGCTCGCCGGCGGCGTCGGCGTCATCAAGGTGGGCGCCGCCACCGAGGTCGAGCTCAAGGAGCGCAAGCACCGCATCGAGGATGCGATCGCGGCCACGCGGGCGGCCGTCGAGCAGGGCATCGTCGCGGGCGGCGGAGCTGCGCTCGTCCACGCCAGCGACGTCCTCAAGGACGATCTCGGTCTCACCGGTGACGAGGCGACCGGCGTGCGCGTCGTGTTCTCGGCGCTGGTCGAGCCGCTGCGCTGGATTGCGAGCAACGCCGGCGAGGAGGGCTACGTCGTCGTCGCCAAGGTGCGCGACCTGCCCCCGAACCACGGCCTGGACGCCGCCACCGGTCAGTACGTCGACCTGCTGGCAGCGGGCGTCGTGGACCCGGTCAAGGTCACCAAGGCCGCGCTGGCGAACGCGGCCTCGGTCGCGGCTCTCGTGCTCTCCACGCAGAGCGCGATCGTCGAGAAGCCCGCGGAGTCCGACGACCACGCCGCCAACGGCCACTCGCACGGGCACGGCCACAGCCACGGCCCGGGCTTCTGATCGCAGCCTGACACGACACTGCCCCGGTTCGTCCTCGTGGGACGGGCCGGGGCAGTCGCCGTCTTCAGCCGTTCAGGCCGGGACGCTCGCGGCGGGCTGGCGGGCGAGCAGCACCTCACGCTCGTCGGCGGAGGTCCCGCCCCACACGCCGTACGGTTCGCGGGCGGCCAGCGCCCAGCGCAGGCAGTTGTCTATCACCGGGCATCTCGCGCAGACCGCCTTGGCGCGCATCTCGCGCCGGACCCGGGACGGGCCGCGCTCGTTCTCCGGGTGGTAGAAGTTCGCGGTGTCGCTGCCTCGGCATGCGGCTTGGGCCTGCCAGTCCCAATCCCCTTGGCGGGGAGCCGGAAGCCGTCGAACTTCGGCCATCGCGTCATCCTCCGAGAGCGGGGACCGCTCACCCCCAAGCGGTCGTCTGCTTACTCAAAGAGTGACGGCGGCAAAGGTGACGCACGACTCTGCAGAACGGTGCGCAAATCGTGCGAGACCGGGCACGTTCCCGTGACGGGACGGAGCCGCCCGGGCGACCGTCAGCGGCGCTTGGTGAGCGCGTTCACCGCGTCGGTGTACCCGCGGGCGTAGTCCCAGCTGACGTACGCGTCGTGATCGGGGGCGAAGGCCGGCTCGTGGACGTGGGTCCGTCCCTCGCCGAGGAGGGCGCGCAGGTTGGCGGCCATCAGGTCCCAGCCGAAGAAGTGCTGCTCACCGCAATCCCCGCACTCGACGGTGATGCCGTGCACGGCCTGCGGCTCGAGCGTGGCGCGGAACTCGGCCAGTTCGGCCAGGTCGGCGAGGACGTCCGCGCGCTCCTCGTCGCTCAACGGCTGCGCCGGCTCGGCGTCGTCGAGCAGCGCGGCGGGGTCGTCCGGGTCGTCCAGGAAGGGGTCGAGCGGGCCGTCGTCGAGGTTCACCGTGCCCCCACGCAGTTCGTCACGGGTCCACGGTAAGTCCGAACCGGTCGTTCCCGCCAACCGAAAGGGCACTCAGCCCCCTGCAATGGCATCGAGTGGCCTGGTCCGCGCCGCCCGAACCCCGGGCCACAGGGCCGCCAGAACCCCCACGATCCCGGCGACCAGCAGGAATGCAACGGCCTGCACCCACGGCACGCTCAGCACGCCCAGACCCTGGTCCCGCAGCGCGTGCGTGAACAGCGACCCGTACCCCAACCCGAGCGCGAGGCCCAGCACCGCTCCGAACACCGCGATGAGCAGCGACTCGAGATAGATCGTGCGGCGCACCTGCGCCCGCTGCATGCCGACCGCCCGCAGCATGCCGATCTCACGCCTGCGCTCGATCACCGACAGCGCGAGCGTGTTGACGATGCCGAGTACGGCGATGACGATCGCGAGGCCGAGCAGCCCGTAGAGCAGACCGAGCAGGCCGTTCACCTGCGCTGCGATGGAGCCCTTGAACTCGTCGCGGTTCTGGACGTCCACGATGTAGTACGGGGCGGTCACCTTCTCGATGTCGGCCCGCACGGCCGGCCCGGACGCGCCCGGCGCCACCTTGACCAGCGCCACCATGTCGCTCCACTCGTTGCTCGGCACGAGCGTCCGGTAGACGTCGCCGGTGACCAGCCACGGCCCGAGCAGCTGATTGTCGGCGTAGCTGCCGGCGACCTTCAGCGAGACGTTCCTGCCGTTGTGGGTCGACAGCGTGTGAGTGGTCCCGAGAGCCCATCCGGCCTGCTGGGCCTTCTTCGCCGAGATCACCATCGTCCCCGCTGCCGGCTCCGCGGCGCCGTGCCTGACGTCGATCCGGAACACCGGGGCCAGCGGCCCGTCGACGGCGGTGCCGTTCGTGGCGCCGCCGCCGTCGACCTGGACGGGCAGATCGTGCAACTGGGTGATCGAGGCGACGCCGTGGACGTGCTGGGCGGCCACGACCGCGGGCAGCGGCACGTTGACGTCGACGCTGGTCGTCATCATGTAGTCCGCGGTCACGTTGTTGTCGAACAGCGAGTTGATGCTCGCCTTCATCGAGGCGCCGAGGACCGCCACCCCGCTGACGAGCAGCAGCCCCATCGTCAGCGCGAACGACGTCGCCGCGGTACGGCGCGGGTTGCGAACGGCATTGGTGCGCGCCAGCCGCCCGACCGTCCCGAAGGGGCGGCCGACGATGCGTCCGAGCGGCGCAATGACCCACCGGGCGAGGACGGGCGAGAGCAGCATCGCTCCCGCACCGACCCCCACCAGGCCGAGGCCGAGCAGCCCGGCGCCGGAGCCGCCCGATCCGGTCGCGCCGCTCACCGTGGCTACCCCACCCGCGGCGGTGACCGCGGCGCCGGTGATCGTGCGGCGGCGCAGGCTGCTTGCGGCGGGCGAGGTGAACTCCTCGCGCATCGCCGCGACGGGCGGTGTCGTGGCCGCGCGGCGAGCCGGTGCGTTGGCGGACAGCATCGTCACGCCGATGCCCGCGACGAGCGACACCGCGACCGTGCGCGGCGAGAGGACGAGCGATCCCGAGGGCAGTCCGACGTTGAACACGTCGAGCAGCGCGTGCAGTCCGTAGGCCAGCCCGACCCCGCCGGCGAGGCCGCCCACGCTGCCGATCGCGCCTATGACGCCCGCCTCGACGAGCACCGAGCGGCGCACCTGACCGCGGGACGCGCCGACCGCGCGCAGCAGTGCGAGCTCGCGCAGCCGCTGCGCGACCAGCATCGAGAAGGTGTTGTAGATGATGAAGGTGCCGACGATCAGCGCGACGAAGCCGAATCCGAGCAGGATGTAGCTGACGAACCCGAGCGCGGTCTGGATGTTCTTCTGGTCGTCGCTGCGCACCTGGGTGCCGGTCTTCGCCTGGAGGTCCGGGGGCAGCAGCGTCGCGACCGCGGCGGTCAGCTCGCGTTCGGACGTGCCGGGCCTGGCCGCGATGTCGAGCGCCGAGAGGTGCGTGCCGTCGGTCAGCAGGCGCAGTGCCTCGCTCTCGCTGAACCGCACGCCGACGAAGCCCCCGGTCTCCACGTCGATCGAGTAGATGCCCACGAGCCGTGCCTGCACGACCTGCGTGTTCGGCAGGACGACCTTCACCATGTCGCCGGTGCGCAGGTGCCCCTTCTTCGCCGCGCCCTCGTTGACGGCGACCTGCCCGGGCCCGGTCGGTGCGCCGCCCGACACGAATCCGTCGGCCGGCCGGACGGACTGGTCGTCGGGCGTCCAGATGCCGCCCTGGCTGGGTGCGCCGCCGGGCTTGACCTTCGTGCCGTCGGGCCCCACGAGGATCACCGGGCGGTTGACGACCGGTTGCACGACACGCACCCCGGGCAGGGCCTTGATCTGCGCGACCAGATCGACCGGCACGCCGGGCTGGTAGGAGTGCCGGGCCACCACCTGGGTGTCGATGCCGCGGTCGGCCACGGTGAAGATGTCGTCGAAGCTGTGCTTGAGGGTGTCTGTGAAGACGAACGAGCCGGCGACGAAGGCCGTCCCGAGCAGCACCGACACCGTGGTCAGCAGCAGCCGGACCTTGTGTGCGGCGAGGTTGCGCAGGCTCACCCTGCGCATGGCGCCACGTGTGGTCGACCGCTTCGCCGAAGGCAACTGCGACGATCGTGGGTCGCGATCACGGACGCGTTCGCTGCGTTCGCTCATCGTGCTCAGCCCTCGAGGTTCTTCATGCGGTCGAGCACCGACTCCGCCGTGGGCGAGCGCAGCTCGTCCACGATCCGGCCGTCGGCGAGGAACAGCACTCGGTCTGCGTACGCCGCGGCGCGCGGGTCGTGGGTGACGATCACGACCGTCTGGCCGAGCTCGTCGACGGAGCGCCGAAGGATGCCCATCACCTCGCCACTCGAGCGCGAGTCGAGGTTGCCCGTCGGCTCGTCGCCGAAGATGATCTCGGGCTGGCCGGCGAGGGCCCGGCCGACCGCGACGCGCTGCTGCTGGCCGCCGGACAGCTCGCTCGGGCGGTGCCCGAGCCGATCGCCGAGGCCGAGCCGCTCGATGACGCGGTCCAGCCACGGCTGCCTCGGCGCCCGCCCGGCGATGTCGCCCGGCAACGTGATGTTCTCCAGCGCGGTCAGCGTCGGCACCAGGTTGAAGGACTGGAAGACGAAGCCGATCCGATCGCGCCGCAGCGCAGTCATCTTCTTGTCCGACAGCCCGGCGAGCTCGACGCCGGCGATCTCGACCGACCCCGACGTCACCGTGTCGAGCCCCGCGAGGCAGTGCATCAAGGTCGACTTGCCGGAACCGGACGGCCCCATGATCGCGGTGAACTCGCCGCGCAGCAGCTCGACCCCGACTCCGTCGAGCGCGCGGACGGCGGTGTCGCCGCTGCCGTAGAGCTTGGTGACGTTCGTGGCGCGAGCCGCGACCGGCGAGGTGCCGGGTCCGTCGACGGGCGTGGACAGGGTGCGTGCGTCGGTCATGGCGCCCAGCCTCGCGGCTTGGCGGGACGACCGCTATTGGGTT
>JAVHVN010000063.1:0-13793 GCA_032160545.1 Pseudonocardiales bacterium
CCAAAAGCCTGCGGCGGTCGGCTGGTTGTGGTCGATGACCAGGTTGCCAAGCTCGTTGTTGCTGGCCTTGTAATCAGTGGCCGGAATGACCTGGGAGATCTGCTGGTAACTCGACCCGCCGGTGTCCGAACGCAGCACGTCGATGTTGTTCGTCGAAATGTCGTGATAGGTAAGCAGGCTGGTGTCCGCGCCGTAGGCGGCGATCCATTCCCGGTCATCGACGGGCAGCCCCGCTTGGACCGGCGTCTGGATGAAGGTCGCCCCGTTGTCGTCGGACACGGCGACGTTGACCGAGCCGAGGTTCAGGCTGGCGACATAGATCCGGTAGGTCCCTGCCGCTGATTTCTGCGGCGCGAACGCGGTATCGATGTCGCCACCGGATGCGCCCACCTTGCTGACAGCGTTCGGCTGCCCGCTGTAGGTGAGGACGCAGGGCGAGGCACTGCTCGCGCCGCCGACCTGGGTGGCGCGCCAGTACTCGCTGCCCGAACCGACGCCCTCCTCCGACCCGGTCCCGACCAGGTTCTGCCGGGATACGTGAATCGACGGTTCACCCGCGGTGTTCGTTCCACACCCGGCTGCCCCTACCTCCTGCGTCTGGATCTGGCCGTAGGCGAACCCGTTCGCCGCCCCCGCGGTCGCCGAGACGCTGGCCCCGTGCGCCGACGCTGGTAAGCCGACAACGCTCAACGCAGCGACCAGACCGAAGAGACAGAGACGGAAACACAGACGGATCAATCGCATCTAGATCCTCCAGCGACTAGCGCACATGTCGGGCAACACGGTCATAACGGATCAACGACGTCCGTGATCACCGGTTACGCCGCGCCGATCCTCGCGAAGCCGTGAGGACGCGGTTACCCCTGCACGCCGCCGCGCGCCTCGCCGGTAGCGGTGATTCGTCCGCCGAGCAGCGATGCGACATCCGACCCGTCCGCGTCGGCCAGTAGCCGGCAGACACGACTGACGGCACGCCCGTCGCGTCGCTGGCCTGCCGCTACATGATGCGGAGCCTGGGCGGCCCGCCGCGGGTGGCCCGCTCCCCCGGCTGAGTACCGAGCCAGGCGACGGTCGCGGCGACCCGGTTCGTCACGCCCATCTTGCGGTAGGCGTGTTCGAGGTGCTTGTGCACCGTCGCCTCGGCGACGCCGAGCCGCCGCGCGGCGGCCCGGTTCGTGAGCCCCTCCGCAACGCATGCCAGCACGCGCCCCTCGCCGGGCGTGAGCGGCGTCAGTCCGTAGGGCGGGGCACGCCAGAGCCGCGCGAACCGCGCGGCTCGGGACAGCTGTCGGCCGATGGCATGCAGCCGCGCCAACTCCCCCTCATCGAAGTCGCGGGCGGCACGATTGAGCGCCAGGCAGGCGAGTCGGTCGTCGGGCAGGCGGAAGGAGACGACCGCCAGGTGGTCGTCCGCGGCCTCGTGAAGCAACTTCCCGGAGGCGGGAGTCGCCCGAAATGCCCGGTCGCCGAGCAGATCGGAGCGGCGTACCGACACGATCTGCCCCGTGCGGGTGCGCAGCACGAGCGGACACGTCCCGGCGTTCAACTCGAAGGACGAGATGAGCGGCGGCGCCACCGTCTGCACGGACCGCGACCAATACGAGACGCGGCCCCCTACGTCCAGTGCGCCGAACGCCGCGCCGTCGTAATCGATGGTCTCGCCGACGGCGTCCATGACGACACCTGGGACCTCATCGGGGCGCCTTACACCCAGCACTCGATCGAGCACACCGAGTGCCGCCCGCAAGCTCGCTTCCTCGCCCATGCCTGCCTGTCCTATACGCACTTCGTCGTATAGATGCTCCGGCTGCCGACAGGTGCGGTCAACGGCAACTGTCCATATGGGCACGGAAGGAGCCGAAGGTCATGCGCTGCATGGGTACTGCGGCAAGCAGCCGAGCGAGAGCACGTGCAGCCTGACGATCGCCGGCGAACGTGACGAGGTCATCCGGATGGGAATGGAGCGCGAACCGGCCCTCGCATGAGCAGGCATGATCAGGCGCTCACCGTGGACGGCACTGCCGCGCCGTGCAGCGCCGTCCCGCGCCCCCTTCGTGCCCCCTGTCCGCCCCTCGGTGCCCCGTCCGGCTCAGGGCGTCAGCTCGTAGACCAGGTTGAAGTCGGTGGACGCGGCCACGCGGGCGTCGCTGAAGCCGGCCTCGCGGGCCAGCTGCATCGTGCGCGCCGGGCCGGCCTGGTTGCCGAGTCCGGTCCGCGGCTCGTCCGACAGGCCGCTGGGCAGGCAGACGAGCATCGACGCGCCGCTGAGCACCTTGCCCAGGGGGTTGAGCCCTTCGGCGACCGTGTCCCAGCTCATCGGCTCGACCAGCATCACCCGCCCGTCGTCCTTCACCGCGGACCGGGCTGCCCGCAGCGCGCCGACCGGGTCGGGCATGTCGTGCAGGCAGTCGAACATGGTGACCAGGTCGTACTCGCCCTCGAGGTCGCTGGCTCCGGAGACCCGGAAGTCCACCCGATCGCTCACGCCGGCCTGCTCGGCACGGCCGCGGGCCAGTTCGATCGAGGGCGCGTGGTAGTCGACGCCGTCGAAGGTTGCCGAGGGGAACGCCTCGGCCATCAGAATGGTGGATGCGCCGAGCCCGCACCCGACGTCGGCCACCCGTCCGCCGGCGGCGAGGCGGTCGCCAATTCCGGTCATCGCCGGGATCCACTCAGGCACGAGATGCGCAACGTAACCAGGGCGGAAGAACCGCTCCGTTCCCTCGAACATGTCCTCGTGCTGCTCGTGCCACGGGATGCCCTCACCCGTGCGAAACGCCTCAGTCAGCCGGTCGGTCATTCGGGTCGCAGCGGTGAGGTTCTGCAGTGCGCCGGCTACGTAGCCGGGGCTGTCCGGGTTGGTGAAGGCCTCGGCCTGCTCGGCATTGAGCCGGTAGCGGGCCTGGCGGGCCGAATCGCCCGAGTCGCCGCCGGATTCGGCACCCTCGTAGACGACGTAGCCTGCGGCCGCCATCGTCCGAAGCCACTCCCGCAGGTACCGCTCGGTCAAGCCGGTCTGCTCGGCGAGCTCGGCCGACGTGGACAGGCCGGCATCGCGCAGCGCAGCGAACAGCCCGAGCCGGTCCCCGATCAGCGCCAGGGGTAGCACGAGTGCGCCGCCGGCGTCGACGACGACCTGGAAGACGAACTGCTCCAGCGCTTCGGGATCGACCTGGTCGCGCTCCGCCGTCCCCGCCGGCTGCGGGCTCGCCGGGGGTGGTACGTAATCGGTAGTTGACATAGCAATGTCCTTTCCGTCAGCAGCAAGACCTCGCTAGCAGACCGGCAGTACCGAGCCTCGTCCATACGGAGTACTGCGTACGGCGCCGGTCCGAGCCGCTGCGGGCTACGCGACCACCGGGCAGGTATCGCGCCGGAGCCCTGTCGACGGCGAACGGCGCCTTGTTCGACGCCTGACAGTGGCGCCGGAGAGTCTCCAGGGCGTGAGCGGCAGCGATTGAGCCCAGGTCATGGCTGGGAAAGCGTCCGGACGGGCGGCCCGCCCCAGTGCTCCCATCGGGCGAACTCCTCGACCGGATTGCGACTGAGTCTCGTCAACACACGGGTCGGGTAGCCGAGCGGCACGATGGCGGCCAGGGCGACGGACGACGGCAGCTCTAGGAGGTCCTTGACCGTTCCTTCGGCACCGACGGCGAACGTCGTGAGGACGCCCGCTAGGCCGCGGGCATGCGCAGCCAAGATCACGTTGTGCACGAACGGATAGATCGACGCGCCGCTCACGATGCCGACACGCTCCAGCGTCGAGTCGATGGCGGCCACCAGCCGCAGGTCGACGCCGATGGCGAGAACGACCGGCGCTTGGGCGAGTTTGCGATACCAGTGCGTGGACTCTGGGTTCACCGCGGCAACGTCGGCGTCGGTCACCGACGTGGGGTCGATGCTGTTGAAGGCTCGCTCGCCCAGCTTCTGCTGGGCTATGTAGCGGCGCACCACATCCAAGCCGGCATCGATGACAGCCGACTTCATCTCCGCAGAGCGGATCACGACGACCCGCCACCCTTGCTGGTTACCGCCACTCGAGGCGAACCTCGCTACGTCGAGGATGGCGCTGACGTCAGAATCGGTCACAGGTCGGTCGGTGAACTCTCGGGCCGCGAACGCCGTCCTGACCACGTGCTCGAAGTCAGCCATCAACCAGCGCCTTCCCTCGCGTGTCCGGCTTGCCGCACGGTGCGATCGTCATGTGAATCCTAAGCTCCAGGCGGCGGGGTCCAATGCCCTCGCAGCAGTGTCGAATGCGTCGCTGCCCTTCAGCGATGAGGATCGATAGGGTCGCCGGCTGCCGGCGGTGTCACCGCGGCCCCGGCGATCTGCGCGAACTCCTGGATGTCCTCGCGTGTGCGGCCCTTGGCCCAGACGAGCACCACTCGACTCGGTGCGACGTCCGGGACGTGTACGTACACCACGTCCGGTCGGACGTAGTACTGCGCGGTCGAGCGCGGGATGATCGCGATGCCGCGCTCCGCGGCGACGTGTTCGAGCTTCTCCTCCATGCTGCCGATCGCTCGCCGCTGCACTGGGGCGCCGGTGCGGAACTCGGTGGCGACGGCCCGCCACTCGGGCACGAGCTCCGGAGCCTCGAGCAGGTGCAGGTCGGCCAGTTCGGCCACCGGAAGTGAGTGCCGGACCGCGAGCGGGTGGCCTGCGGGCAGCGCGACCATCCGGTCCTCGGTGAACAGCGGAAGCTGCGAGAGATTGCGCTCATCGAACGGTGCGCGCACGAAACTGACATCGACGCGGCCATCGTGCACGACATCGGTCTGATCGGCCCATGACGTTCGCAGGACGTCGATGTCCAGTCCAGGGTGCCGCTCGCGGAACCGCCGCGCAGCGGTCGTCACGACCAGCCCCGGCATGAAGCCGATCGTGAAGCGGGTTGACCCGCGCGCAGCTATCCGTACCCGCCGCTGCAGGGCCAGGGTCGACTTCAGAAGCGGGCGAGCGTCCTCGAGCAGTTGGCGGCCGGCTGCCGTAAGGTCCGTGCCCCGGGCCGAGCGGGTGAACAGCGTGGCGTGCAGTTCGGTCTCCAGCGCCCGGATCTGGCGGGTGAGCACCGGCTGGGCGATGTGTAACTGCTCGGCCGCTCGGGTCAGGTTGCCGGTCTCGGCGACCGCGGCGAAGTACCGCAGCTTGCGCAGGTCGAGGTCGCTCGGCACGCGTCGACCATACCCGCGGGGTATCGATCACGACCGGACAGGTCTTGGACGCGGCTCCGGCGCGCGCCGAGAGTGGGCCTCGACAATCACCCCACGAAAGGCCTTCAGCAATGAGCATCTCCGGATCCCGTGTTCTCGTCGTCGGCGGCACCTCGGGGATCGGGCTGGCTGTCGCGGCGGCCGTCGCCGAGCGCCGCGCCACCCCGATCGTGGCCTCGCGCCGCGCGGCCAGCGTGCAAACCGCGCTCGCGGCGCTCCCAGCCGGGGCCGAAGGCGCGACCGTCGACCTCACCGACGAGGCGTCCGTGGCGGCGCTGGCGCAGCAACATGTGCCGTTCGATCATGTCGCCTTCACCGCCGGTGAGCCGCTGGAACTCGTCCCGTTGCGCGACCTGACCTCCGACATCGTCCGGTCCTTCTTCGAGACGCGCTTCCTCGGCGCGATCGCGGTGGTGCGCGCCGTCGCTCCCCTGCTGCGTCCCGGTGGCTCGATCACGCTGACCAGCGGCACGGCCGGCGATCGTCCGGGGGCAGGTTGGGCCCTCGGTGCGAGCGTGTGCGGGGCGATGAGCGCGCTGACGCGTGCCCTCGCCGTCGAGCTCGCCCCGGTGCGGGTTAACGCCGTCGCGCCGGGGGTGGTGCGCAGCCCCCTGTGGTCGAGCATGTCCGTGCAAGATCGCAATGCGATGTATGACGGTGTCGCTGATGCGGTGCCGCTGGGACGTGTGGCCGAGGTCGACGACGTCGCGCTCGCCTACGTCTACGCGATGGAGCAGGTCCACGGCACCGGCGTCGTGATCACCGTCGACGGCGGGACGGTACTGGCGTGAGCAGGCCGATCCTCGTCACCGGTTCGGCCGACGGACTCGGCCTCGCCGCCGCTCGCGAGCTGGTCGCCGACGGCTACCCGGTGATCGGGCACGCCCGGAACGCCGCGCGCGCCGCGCAGTTGCAGGCCCAAGTGCCCGGTCTCGACGACGTCGTGGTCGGCGACTTCGCCGCACTCGACGAGGTCCGTGCCATGGCGGCCACGCTGGCCGATCGTGGACCGTTACAGGCGATCATCCACAACGCGGGAGTCGGGTATCGGGAGCTGCGGCGCATCGAGACTGTCGACGGTCATGCTCACGTACTGCAGATCAACGTCCTCGCGCCCTACCTGCTGACGGCGTTGCTGCCGAGACCCGAGCGGCTGGTCTGGCTCAGCTCCGGACTGCATCGCGACGGCGATGCCTCGGTCGAGGACATCGACTGGACGCACCGCGCCTGGAATGGATTCCAGGCCTACGCCGACAGCAAGCTGTTCGACGCGACCCTGGCGATGGCGCTGGCCCGCCGGTGGCCGCAGGTGCGGTCCAACGCCGTCGAGCCGGGCTGGGTGCCCACCAGGATGGGCGGCCCCGGCGCGCCGGACGACCTCACGCTGGGCCACGTCACCCGGGCCTGGCTGGCCGAAGCCGTCGCTCCCGAGGCGCAGTTCAGCGGCGGCTACTACTACCACCAGGCGCCAGCCCCCGCGCATTACGCCGTCCAGGACCACGCCTTCCAGAGCGAACTGTTCGACGCGTGCGCGCGATTGACCGGCGTCCGCCTGCCCGACTGATCGGATGCTCCGTCGGATCCGTGAGCCGGTTTGGCCGGTCGGCTCGAAACGCTCCATTGACACCACTATATAGTGAGACCTATGGTTATGGGGTGGCGAACCGGAGCGAGGCCCTTGGGCAGGCACTGCACGCGTTGGCGGCGGGCTCGATCCGGCGGCGGAATCGGACGCTGAGCCTGACCACGACGGCAACGCTCGCCACGCTCGAACGGACTGGTCCGCGCCGGTTGACCGACCTCGCCGTCAACGAAGAGGTCACGCAGCCGTCGATGACTGTCCTGGTCAATCAGCTTGTGAAGATGGGCCTCGCGGAGCGTCGCCGCGATTCCGCCGACGCACGGGTCGTGCTGGTGGCGATCACCGCGGCCGGGCGCGAACACCTTCGCAGTATCCGTCGCGAGGGCGCCGCGGCACTGACAGCGTTGATCGACAAACTCCCGGAGGACGACGCAAAGGCACTGCACCGTGCACTGCCCGCGATCAACCATCTGGTCGAGTTGGTAGCCGAGGGTCCCAGGTGATCGCGATGTCCGAAGACACATTCGCAGCTCCGCAACGCGACGCCGACGCCACGATCAACAACGCTTCGCGCGTCATCGTCGTCGGACTCGACGGCTCACCGACGAGCTGGGACGCCTTCGCCTGGGCGGCCGGAGTCGCGGTCCGCGGCAAATGCCAGCTCGTAGCCGTCCATGTCCTGCCAATCACCGAGCCCGCCGCCGCGTTCGGTGTGCCGTTCGACTTCTCCGGCGTCGAGACGGCGCGACAAGAGATTGCCGCTGATTTGAAGGACGAGGCGCAGCGGCGCGCCCGCGAGGTGGGCGTGCCGGTCAGCTTCGTCACCGGACGCGGCGAGGTCACCCACGCCGTCACCGAGGTCGCGCGCGCACTGAACGCCGAACTCGTCGTGGTCGGCCGGTCGGCCAAGAGGCTGCACCACCTCGCCGGCTCGCTCAGCCATCGGCTCACCTGCCGCAATGACGCACCCGTCGTGGTGATCGTGACCTGAGCACGCCACCAGTTACCACCTTGGGAGAACGACACGTGACCGACCACGCATCGACCGGAAGCCCGTTCAGGCAGCCCAAGGCGGTGTGGGCGGTCGCCTTCGCGTGCGTCATCTCCTTCATGGGCATCGGCCTGGTCGACCCGATCCTGCCGTCGCTGGCCGGCAAGCTGCACGCGAGCCCGAGCCAGGTGGAACTGCTGTTCACCAGCTATCTCGTGGTCACGGCCGTGATGATGCTGGTCACCGGCTGGGTGTCGAGCCGGATCGGCGCCAAGCGCACGCTGATCACCGGGCTGGCGCTGATCGTCGTGTTCGCGGCGCTGGCCGGTACGGCGGGAAGCATCAACGGCATCATCGACTTCCGGGCCGGCTGGGGGTTGGGCAACGCGCTGTTCATCGCCACCTCGCTGGCGGTGATCGTCGCCTCGGCCAGTGGCGGCTTCGCCGGCGCGATCGTGCTGTACGAGACCGCGCTCGGCGTCGGCATCGCCACCGGACCGCTGCTCGGAGGCCTGCTCGGCAACATCAGCTGGCGCGGCCCGTTCTTCGGCGTCGCCGCCCTCATGGCCATCTCGCTGATCGCCACCCTCGTATTGCTGCCGAAGACAGCAGCACCCACCCGGCGCCAGAGCATCTCCGAACCCATCAAGGCCCTCCGGCACCGCAGCCTCGCCACCACCGCTGTCGTCGGCCTGCTCTACAACTGGGGTTTCTTCACCCTGCTCGGCTACTCCCCGTTCCTGATGCACCTGTCACCGCTGCGCCTGGGCGCGGTGTTCTTCGGCTGGGGCGTACTCGTCGCCGTCTTCGCCGTCTTCGGCGCACCGTGGCTCAAGGCGCGCTTCGGCACCCCGCGCACCCTCTACCTCAACTTCGTCCTGCTCGCCGCCGACCTCGCCGTCATCGGCATCTGGCCGGGCCGGCCGACCCTGGTCATCATCGCCGTGATCGTTGCCGGCGCGTTCCTCGGCGTGAGCAACACCCTGGTCACCACCGCGGTGATGAGCATCGCCCCGGTCGAACGTCCGGTCGCCGCGGCCACGTACGGCTTCGTACGGTTCATCGGCGGCGGCCTGGCCCCGTACGCGGCCGCCAAGCTGGTCGAGCACTACAACGCACACGTCCCGTTCCTGATCGGCACAGCAACTGTCCTGCTCGCCGCCGTGCTGCTCAGCACCGTCCACCGCGCCCTAGACGCGGCTGACCGGGGCGAGATCGTGCAACCCGAACTCGACGAGCTAGACCGCTTCGAGCGCGAAGAAGAGCTCCAGATCGGCGCGGGCCTCGGCAACGTCGAGTGACGCCGGAACCGTCGATAGGTGCAGCCCTGCGGTCGCGCAAGCTGTCGCGCAGATGGGTCAGTACGGGTCTCGCACTTCGGGCGATCGGACTTGGTTTCCGATGGGTTGGGGCCGGGATCTGCGTACCTGGTTTAGCCGCGGCTGGTGTCCGGGCGGCTCTCGTCGGTCAGTCCTGACCGATGGGGCCGGCTCGCAGGACGCTATCGATCGCCTCGACGACCAGCGCGTGATCCTGCACCTGCGGTAGACCCGACACGGTAACGGTGCCAACCACGCCGACGTCGCGGATGCGCAACGGGAAGCATCCGCCGTGCGCCGCGTACAGCGCCGGGTCGACCCCGAGGTCCTCGTCGAGCGTCCGCCCGGACTCGGCCAGCCGCAGGCGGACCAGCAGCGAGGACGCGGCGAAGCGGTCGACCACTCGGATCTTGCGCTCGATCCACGAGTCGTTTTCCGGCGTTGTGCCCGGCAGCGCAGCGTGGAACAACTGGTGGCCGTGGCGACGGATGTCGATGGTCACCGCCGAGTCGCGCGTCGTCGCGAGTTCGACGAGCCTGCTGCCGAGCACCCACGCATCGTGGTTGTCGAAGCGGGTGAACTGCAGCCGCTGCTCTTGATCTTCCAGCTCGGCGATCGTCGGTGCGGGTGCTTGGTTCTGGGCCACAGTGCCTCCTCGCGGACGGGCGGTTCGGTCGTCGGGACGCTACCCGGCACCGTTCCGGCCGTCGCCGTGTTGCGCGCGCTCCTCGGCGGCAGTGCCGAGCGTTGTTCACTACTGTCGTTCGTGGGTACCTCGCAGGAGGCGGACGGGCGGGCGACGCAATCGACGTCAAGCGCTGCGGCCACCGCGACGGAAGGACATCGGATGGACACCCGCACTCTCGGCTCTCAAGGACTGACCGTGTCGGCTGAGGGACTCGGCTGCATGGGTATGAGCGCCTTCTACGGCGCCTTCGACGACAGCGAGTCGACGGCGACGTTGCATCGGGCTCTCGACCTCGGGGTCACCTTCCTCGACACCGCGGACGCCTACGGCCCCCACACCAACGAGCGGCTCGTCGGGGCAGCGATCCGGGATCGGCGTGACGAGGTGCAGCTGGCCACCAAGTTCGGCAACGTGATTCGCCCGGACGGCTCTCGTACGATCATGGGCCGGCCCGAGTACGTGCGTGAGGCCGTCGAGGGCTCGTTGCAGCGGCTGGGTGTCGACGTGATCGACCTCTACTACCAGCACCGCGTCGACCCGACCACGCCTGTGGAGGACACGTTCGGTGCGCTCGGCGAGCTGGTGCAGGAGGGCAAAGTCCGCTACCTGGGCATCAGCGAAGCCGCACCGGACACAATTCGTCGTGCGCACGCCACCGCGCCGTTGACGGCAGTGCAGACCGAGTACTCGCTGTTTACCCGCGACGTCGAGGACGATGGCGTGCTGGCCACCGTCCGCGAGCTCGGCATCGGCTTCGTGGCCTACTCACCATTGGGTCGCGGCTTCCTCTCGGGCACGATCCGCTCGGTCGACGACTTCGCCGAGAACGACTTCCGGCGTTCGTCGCCACGTTTCCAGGGCGAGAACTTCGCCAAGAATCTCGACGTCCTCGACCAGGTGATCTCGCTTGCGCACGGCAAGGGCGTCACGCCGAGCCAGCTCGCGCTGGCCTGGCTGCTCACCCAAGGCGAAGACATCGTCCCCATCCCCGGCACCCGGCGGATTGCCAACCTCGAGGACAACGTCGGCGCGCTGGGAGTCGCCCTGACCGAGGACGACCTGGCCGCGATCGAGCGGGTCTCACCGGCCGGCGTCGCGGCGGGAGAGCGTTACGCCGAAGCCGGCATGCGAACGATCCACATCTGAGCTAACGGCGTGCTCAGTGCAGCTGCCCCTCCCGCACCGTCGCGGTAGACGCCCGAAGCGACAAGGCCGGCCCGATGACCAGAGCAAGGCTGGACTTCCCGCACGATCCGCCGATATGCGCACGTTGCTTGATTGGCTGGCGCCTCGCCAGATGGATCAGCATGTCCGGTCGCGACCTGCGGCATCTCTCTGATCACCCAGGCACCCTGCAGATGACGACGTCGGCGCTCTGGCGTGGGGTGCATCCCGTGATCAGGGACGCGGATTGCGCGAGAAGCGCTGGATGCAGCGTGTGGTCGGTGATCACGATGTATCGGACGCCGCTCCCGCTCACGGACGCATGGGCGGCTGCGACCTCGGCCGGATCGGGGAGCTGTCCGGTTCGGTCGACCTTTCGCAGGAGATTGACGAAGTCGGGCAGTACCGGCACGTAGCTTGATCGGCCGTGCACTTCGAAGACGCTGTACCCGCCGACGAGGTCGAATCGCAGACCGCTGCGTATCTGGTAGACCATCCCATTCACCCGAGGGAAAGCCGCTTGCGGCAACACCACAGTGATCGCGCCAGTCGGGATCTGCTCGACCGCCTCAGACGTGAAGAAGGCCGGCGTGACCGGGATGCGGTTGGCCACGGCCGGATGCGCTGGCAGCAATGGCAGCAGCATGGCCGCCGAAATCGCGGTGAGCACCATCAGGTGCCAGCCTCGACAGCGAGCGAGCAACCACGCGATGAGTGCGGCGACCATGAGGGTGACCAGCAGTGAGAAGCGGACCGGTTGCGCGCCGCCGACCAGCGGAAGGCGGCGGACGAGCGCCCACGGCCCGCGGCCGATGTCATGGCCGTTGATGCTGATCGGCGATCCAAGCGACAGCACGATCAACGATGCGAACGTGGGCGCCCACCAGAGAATGAACCGCTCGCGGCGCACGATCCCCCATACGCAGATGACGGCGATCGCGCACAGCAGCGGCCAACCGAGATATGCGGTGTTCTCTGCACCGTTCGCCGGGTAGTGCAGGTTCGCCGCGATCGATTCGTGGGACGCGAAGTGCTGAAGCAGCGACGGGCGGACGAGGCTAGCGAGATCGGCCCGCGCCGTCCCAGGCCGGACGCCGTGGGGAAGCGCCTGCCGACCGAAGAACTCGTAGCCGAGCGGGATCGCGACGACGGCTGCCCCCACGCCAGCCGCCCACCCCAGCGCCGTCGCTGTCGTGCGCCATCGCCGCTGAAACGCCGACAGTTCTCGGTAGTTGACGACCGCGAGCCAGAACAGCGCGACGACCACGGCGATCGTGCAGAGGACGACTAACTCCTCACTGATCAGCAACTGGACGCCGGTCACCGCTCCGAGCCAGACGCCGAGTCGCACGGGATGGTCGGTACCAGCCACCAGGAGGCGGTGACCGAACAGCACGAGCAAGGGAGGGAATACCGCAAAGAGCAGATGCAGGTGGCCGAACTGTCCGACGAAGAACGGGCCGAATCCATACATCGCCGAGCCCAACGCTGCCCCGGTGCTGTGTCGCGTCAGGCGGCGCAATACCAGGAATGCGGTCGTCGCTGACAGCGCCGGACTGAGGATGAACAGCACGCCTACCGTCGCGAACGGGCCCACAGCAGCCGTCAACGGAGAGCAAACGACGGCCAGCGGCAGCAGAGCGGTGTTCCACATGACGTTGACGCCGGCCGGAGCATTCAGCGCGCTGGAGAACAACGGGTTGTGCAGATGGACCAGCGATTGCTCGACCGATTCGAAGTACCAGGAGAACAGGATCCCGTCGGCGCTACCGGGCAACCGCGTACCGAGATGCGCAATCAGCGTGTCGTGGCTCCACACCGACAGCGCCAAGAACACGGCGGGCACCCAACCCACCCGGCCGACTCGCACGCCAGCCCGCCACACGCGGACACGGCGACGTGCGACGGGCTCCGGATCTAACACACCCTCACTGGCGGGCAACGCAACTGTCATGAGCTGATCACTCCAATGAGACGCTCCCCGTGGCGCCAGAATTACACATCGCGCAGCCGATTGTTGGGAGCCGACGGGCGGAAGTATGCGGCACAGCCACAAGACCCAGTCCACAGAGTTTCGGAGGCACCTTCGGTCCTTCGAACGACGCCGGACCTAAGACTCAGGTCCGCGAGGGCGGCCGCACGGTCAACGTGCACGCACCACGCCTCGTCACGTGCGGTGCGGCCCTCGGCACTCACCGACCCGCGAAATGGCGCGCCGGCTGATCGTCTGGTGGGTACGTCAGACAGCCGGTTGATGCGGGGTGTGCATTGCCGTCGAGGCGGACATCGCGGCTGACGCGCTGAGTACGGCGTGCACTGCCGTGGTCGTCGCCGTCGTGCAGGCGATCCAGCACGGCCATCCGTTGGTGGCGGTCATGCTCGGCACGCCTCTACCTGGTCACCCGATCACTGGATCCCCCCGGCTAGGAGCCGGGGTATCCGCCCGGCCTCGGCCCCTGGGCGGCCCGATCTGCTCGGTGTAACCCCTGCTCCTATTACAAGGTGACATGATTAATGCATCGCGATGCTCCCGACCAGCCGTGCGTTCGCATCCCGTGGTGAGCGGTGGCGGCGATCGGTATCTGCACGTGGTTGACGACAACGTCTACAGCGACTGGGAGACGGTCTACCGCGACAACGTCGAGCGGCTCTACCGGCTGATGTACGCGCGGGTCGGCAACCGCCCCGACGCCGAGGACCTCACCTCAGAGGTCTTCAGCACCGCGCTGCGCCCGATGCGACTGCCCTCATCGAAAGGTGAGGTGCGGTCCTACCTGCTCCTCACGGCCAAGACGGTCCTCGCCTCGCACTGGCGGCGCCGCCTCGGTCAGCC
>JAVHVN010000074.1:0-35944 GCA_032160545.1 Pseudonocardiales bacterium
GGACGACAGCATCAAGGAACCGAAGTACTACCTGGTCAAGCGGCATCTGCTCGGCCTGGCCGAAACGATGCTGCCCGGCAGCGCACTCCCGACGGAACGCGAGCTGGCCGCATCGCTCGGGACGTCCCGCACCACCGTGCGTCAGGCCACGACGGAGCTGATCACCGAAGGCCGGCTGCAACGGCGGCAGGGCTCGGGGACGTTCGTGACCGAACCCAAGCTGGCGTGGCCGTTGCAGATGTCGAGCTTCACCGAGCAGGCGGCCTCCTCCGGGCTCGTCGTCGAGACCACCCTGGTCTCGGCCCTTCGCATCCCGGCGACCGCCGATGTCGCGGCCGCGCTGAAGATCAAGGAGGGTGCCCGCGTCCACTGCCTCGAACGTGTCCGGTCGGTGAACGGATCGCCGATGGCACTGGAGCGCTCGCACCTGGTCGCGGCCCGGTTCCCCGGCCTGGCCAAGTCGATTCGACGGCGTGGCTCGCTGTACGAGGTGCTGCGCGAGGACTGGAACATCAAGCTCGTCGAGGCCATCGAGACGATCGAGACCGGGCCGGCGACGCCCCGCGAATCCGAGTTGCTCTCGACCGACACCGGCACGCCGATGCTCATCCTCACGCGGCACACCTTCGACGACACCGGCGAGCCGGTGGAGTGGGTGCGCAGCTGGTACCGGGGTGATCGGTACACCTTCGTCGCCAAGCTCAGCCTGCAGAATTGACGTTCTGCGTCACGGTGTTCGCGAGCGCCCGGCCGGGGACGGCCGACTCCCCTAGGTCACCTCGAACTGCTCGGCGTGAATTCGCCTCGGCGGCACCCCCCACTCCCGGAGGTGGCGCCCGACGTCGACCACCATCTCGGGCGGCCCGCAGACGAAGTAGTCGCAATGGCGGGGCCGGCGCGGCAGTACCCGATCGAGCAGGGTGCCGTCGATCCGTCCCACCTCGCCGGGCCAGCCGTCAGGCGCGGACCCGACGACCTCGGTGACGGTGAGGTCCAATCGGCCGCGCAGTTCCTCGAGGTCGTAGCGGGCCAGGATCTCGACGGGGCTGCGCGCACCGACGACGACTTCGTGGTGCGCCGGGTCGCATCGGTCGGCAAGCGTCCGCAACATGCTCAGCACAGGCGCGATCCCGACGCCTGCTGCGATGAACACGAAGCCGGAGCTGCGAGTCCCCTCGAACGTGAAGGCGCCATACGGCCCGTCGAGATAGATGCGTCTGCCCGGTCGCAACCCACTCAGCAACTCGCTGAAGTCGCCGAGCACCTTGATCGTGATCTCATTCAGATCGGGGTGTTCGGCCGCCGACGCGATGAAGAACGAGTGCTCGTCGAACACGAACGGGGACGATTCGATCTTCAACCAGGCGAACTGGCCGGCATGAAACGGCAGGCCGGCGTGCCCGTGCGCGCGCACGATTATCGTCACGGCACTGTCGCCGACCAGCCGCACGCCGTGGACGACGTACGCACGCCGGTGGGCTCGGATCGGCAACCAGACCGACCGCCTGATCGCGATGAACGCAGCGACTTCGGCGGTAAGCGTGTACACGAAACGCGTGGCCGCTTGGTCCACGAGGGACGCCAGCCACCAGACGTGCAGGCCGGCCGCGACCAGAACTACTACGGCCAGCGTGACGTGTGCGAGTCGCCAGCCCTCGTACCGCGGCCGCCGGCTGCGCCGGTTGAGGGCGAGGCCGACCAGCAGTAACAACGCACCGGTGGACGTGGTCGCGGCCCACATGGGCCGGGAGTCGTGCCGTAGATCGAGTACCCGCGGCCCGCGCGGGTCGCCCACGAACACGAGCGCGAGATGAACGACGACGAATGCGATCCCGGCCAGCGTCACGAGCCGGTGCGCGAGGAGTACCCGTTCGATGCCGAAGGACGACGGCACGGACGGCAGCCGCGCCGGCAGGGCGGCCGCGACGACCAGTAGCGACAGGCCGACCACGCCTGCGAGCAGTGACAGCTCGGTCGCGGTGTTCCGGAAGGCGGGCCGCTCGACGAGCAGCACTATGAGGACCGGGCCGAGCACCAGCGCGGCGAAAGCGGTGAGCCAAGCCAGCCGCACCGTGCGTCTCGACCGCAGCACGAATCCCGCCCTTCTCAAGGGGATCGTGCGCGTCCTGGCAGACGTCCTACCGCACTACGAGGGTGATCGTGGCCTGACGAACAAGCGATCCGCTCTTTCCGCTGACCTTCACCGCGAAGGTGCCTCGGGGGGTTGAGCCGGTCGTGCGCACTCGCATGGTCGAGGTTCCGCCCGCGCTCACGGGATTCGCGCCGTAGGTGACCGAAGTGCCGCCGGGCAGACCTGCGGACGAGAGCGTGACGCCGCCGTTGAACCCACCGGACGGCGCGACGGAGATCTGGTAGGACGCGGTCTGGCCGCGGAACACGGTGGTCGACGACGGACTTGCCGACAGCGCGAAGTCCCGCGCGGGCACGACGAGGGTTGCCGTCGCGGAACGCGTCGTCGAGCCGCTGGTACCGGTGATCGTCAGTGGGTACGACCCTGGCGGCGCCGAAGCCGCGGTCGCGATGGTCAACTGCACGCTGCCGGTGCCGCCGACGGACGTCGGGGCGAAGCTCGACGACCCGACCGAGGCGGCCAGGCCGCTCAACGACAAGGTCACGCCCGCTGCGAACCCATTCACCGCGCCGACATTCACGGTGTAACTGCCGGTGCTTCCCGCGACCACGGTGCGGGTCGGCGGCGTCACCGCGACGGTGAAGTCAGGCGGCGCGTTGACGACGAGTGTCATGGACGCGGTGCGGACCATCGATCCGCTCGTGCCGGTGACGGTCAGCGAGTAAGAGCCGGGAGGCGCCGTCGCAGAGGTGGTCGCCACCAGCTGTGCGGTGCCGGCGGCGGTCACCGATGCCGGGGTGACCGTGGCGCTGCCTACCGCAGCGGGCAGCCCACTCATCGACAGTGCGACATCACCCGCGAACCCATTCATGGCGCTGATATTGACCGCGAAGCTCGCAGCGGCGCCGGGCGACACGGCGCGCGACGAGGGCGACGCGGCAACCGAGAAGTCGGGTGGCGCGGGGACGACGAGCGTGGTTGTCGCCGTCCGGACGATCGCGCCGCTCGTCGCCGTGATCGTCAATGGATACGTTCCTGGCGCGATCGTCGCAGCCGTTGCCACCGAGAGTTGCGAGCTGCCGGACCCACCGGTCACCACACTCGGGGCGAGTGTCGCAGTGGCCTGGGAGCTCGACAGGCCGGACACCGTCAACGCCATATCACCCGAGAAACCGCGCACCCCCGCCACGGACACGCCGTACGAGGCGGTGCCCCCCGGCGCGACGGTGATCGACGCCGGAGACGCCGCGACCGTGAAGTCCGGTGCTGTGGCCAGCCACTGGTACGACGCGCCGACGTCCAGGCGGCCGTACCCGAAGTCGGTGTCCAAGCCGGCCGGACCGAGGTCCCGTGCGCCGCTCTGCAACGCTGCCGCCTGTTGCTCCGCCGAAAGGTGGGGGAATGCATTCAGCAGCAGTGCCAGCGCGCCCGACACGTGCGGCGCCGAGAGGGACGTCCCGGTCTCGGTCGCATACCCGCCGTACAGATCCGTGGTGCGGACCCCGACACCCGGCGCCGTCAGTTGCGGTGCGGTCGCCCCCGCACAGGCCGAGGCGCCGCGGCCGCTGGAGGGATCGATGGCGTCGGCGTTGTCCGTGCCGCCCACCGCGAAGGCCTCGGGGTTGTTGGCCGGACTGAACACTGTTTCGGCCGACGGCCCGTTGTTGCCGGCCGCGAACACCGGCAGAATGCCGGCGGCGCGGATGCTACGCAGGTCGAGTTGGAACTCCAGGCTGCAGCCCGCGGCTGACATGGTCCACGAGTCGTTGACGACACTCGGCGCATCCGGTGTGGCTGGATTGCCGTCGGGGTCCAACAACCACTGGAAGCCGAGATGGATGTTGCCCGAGCTGGCCACGCCGCGATCGTTGAAGATCTTGACGGCGATCCATTGCGCGTCGGGCGCCATGCCTATCGAACTGCCGCCGGACGCGCCGCCGACCATCACACCCATCGTCCAGGTGCCGTGCCCGCTCACGTCCGTCGGCGTGGTGGGGTGCTGGCCGTTCGGGTCGTACCAGCTGTTGGTTCCCCCTCGCCACTTCCCCGACAGATCGGCATGGGTGGGGTCGACACCGGTGTCCATGTTGGCCACCACGACGCCCTGGCCGGCGAAGCCGCGCTGCCACAGTGCGGGTGCATTGACGAGCGACACATTGGTTTCGACGGGCGCCGTGGGAGCAGCCGCGGGCGCACCGGAGGCTGGTGCCTGCACCGTGAACTCGGGCCGGACCGCGGCGACGTCCACGTGCCGTGCCAGCTCCCGCACGACGGCAGGCGTCGCCCGCACGACGATCTCGTTGGCGATCCACAGCGGGACGACCCGCTGGACCAAACCTTGCGATCGACGCGTCGTCAGCAAGCTTCGCAGCCGTTGCTGGGTCCGGTCGGCGTGCCGTCGCAAAGCGTTCTCGACATCACCGAGGCGGCTCGCACGCGTCGTGCCGTGAACGGTGCTCAGGTCGGCCTGCGACTTGAGCATGACGACGACGTCGACGAAGCGGGCCGGCGCCGCGGGCGCAGCCACCGCCGCGTCGGTGGCGACCAGCGCGAAGCCGAGCAGAACCGTCGCGAGCAGGCACCTCATCGCACGGCCACGTGCTCGACCTGGGCATCGCCCAGCAGCACGGTGACGTCGCTGCCACGATGCACCCAGTTACCCGGGTTGTTGAAGATCAGGTAGTAGGTGACGCCCGCCTTGAACGGATCGGTGTGCGAGTGACTCATGAGCAGGTCATGCACGACGAGACCGCTGCTCTCGTCCACGACGGCGGGCGGCGTGCTCGGATCGTGCAGCGCGTTGGCCAGCTCCGGATCGACCACCTGATAGCGCAGGTCGACCAGCCCACCCTCGCCGGTGACCGCGACCTGGGTGATCTTCACACCGCTGCGGTCGGCGAGCTGGGCGGCGCCGACTGCCGGACGGTGCCACACCGCCGCGACCGGTGCCGCGCTACTTCGATCCTGCGTCGAGCGGCCCGGCCACCAGAGGGTGAGCATGGCTGCCGCGCCCGCCAGAACGAGCCCGCAGACCAGTCCGGTTACCCGTACCCGCGACCGCCGCTGCCGGCGCTTCGGTGGCGGCGCTGGAGGCGGTGTGGATTCGAGGGCGGTCTGCCCGCTCATGGTCGACGCCTCGTCGTCACGGGTGGATGAAGGTCAACATGCCGCCGCCGGTCGCCGGGGTCGGCCCCGGCGCGGTCTGCGGGCCGTTGGTCAGATGCAGCTGCCGGTTGTACAGCGGGTAACCGTTGGCGCTCGGCGGCGTCCCTGCGGGAACGGTCGCTATCGCGTCCTCGGTCGCGCCGGCGGGCAGCGTCTCGGCATTCGCGTCGAACGGGTTGGCCAGTAGGTGCGCGCTTCGCGCGAGGACTCGTTCGTGCATGCCGAGCAGCGTCATCGTCGTGTTGTCGTAACCGGCATTGAGGTAGCGCAGCAACACCTTCTGCCCTGGTGTCGCCGTGATGCCCGGCGCGGTGTCGGGGTACGACTTGCCGTTGATCAGCCAGTACGTCGGCAGGTAGCCGTGCATGTCGAACGCGTCGGGCGAGGCGTTGAAGTTCAGGTCGACCGCGCTGAGTACCAGTACCGCCTCGACGTTGTACGCGGTCGTCGCCGTGTCATAGGCCTGGTTGGCCGTCGCGGACCGAACGATGAGCGCACCCGAGAGCCCCATGGCCTCCTGACGTCCGGCGTCGCCCCCGCTCTGGTACAGGTACGTGCCGGGCGAGCTCGCGGTGAACGTGCGGGTCACCGTCGCGCCCACGGCAGCGTCCGAGGAGCCGGCTGCGAAGTCGATGCCGGGGATCTCGAACGACACGGTGTGCGCGGCCGGCAGCGCGTTCGTGACGTTGATCGTGACGGTGTCGCCCTCGTTCACGACCAGCTGCGGGCCGGGCAGGCTCGCGGTCGCGGTCGCGCAGTTGCCGGGCGTGGTCGGCACGCCGAAGCCCCAGATCGGCGTCGTGACCGCGCCGGTCAGTGTCGCGGTTCCGGGCTTGGCACACAGGTTGATCGCAATCGGGGCCGCCGTGGCGGTCGGGCCCGCCGCGGCGAGCCCGACCGCGGCGAGCGCGAACACGACCACCGTCCTGATCGTCTTGATCGCGGGTAGACGCATCGCCGATCTCTCCTTACCCTCGCCGCTGCTCATGGCGCGTCATAGGTGAGTGCCATGAGGTTGCCCCACGTCGAGAACGCGGCTGGGGCGGTTGGTGTGTAGCGCTCGGTGTGGACGAGAACCCGCACCTGGCCGTTGTAGGACCCGGCACCGACGTAGTTGCCAGCGGCACCCGGTAGCGACCACGTCGAGGTCACGTCGCTCGAGCCGACCGACTGTGGCTGAGCCGGCGGCCCGGGCAGGGTCACCCAGCCGGCGGACGTCGACGTCGAGCAGCCGGCGGAACCCGCGATCGTCCAGTTGCAGATCTTGACCGTCTGCTGCGGAAGATTCGTCGTGAGCGCCGTGCAGGTCGAGCCAGTGGTGCCGGTGCAGTTCTTGCCCTTGTACGTCACCTTCAGGTTCTGCGCGCCGGCTGCGACACCGCTGGTGCTGGCGTACCAGTCGTTCGCCAGCGCCGTGACGGTCACGTTCGTCGCATGGGCCGCCGCGGACGTGCCGAGCTGGCCGCGCTGCACGGTCCAGGTCAAGCCGCCGATACCGGTCTGGGCGGTGACCCGCAGAATTTCGTTGTCGATCCCGACGTAGTAGGGCACCGCCGGGAAGCCGGTGTTGGACGCCACCGGCAGGCTCGTCGTCGCCGCGGTGAACGCGGTCGACCCGGTGCGCGTGGTTGTCCTCGGATTGACCTGGTAGTACGCGCTGTCGTCCACCGCGAGGTCCGCGCTGGTGCCGCTCTTCAGAACGCCCCCGGCGAGGTTCGTCGAGCTCGGCGAGGCGAAGCAGCCGCCCGGTGGGTCGACGCGCAGCAGCGTGCCCATGCCGCCGAAGCCTTGATCGAAGTTCGTGAACTCGTTCAACGCGTGGCTGTGCCAGGGGAAGTACCACTCGCCGCAGATGTTCTGCACCGTGGTGCCCGTCGGCAAGGTGCCCTTGTAGCCGAGGTACGGACTGCCGCTGTACCAGGTGTTGGCGTCCTTGAAGAAGACGTTGCGGTAGTTCGGCGGCGGCACCGGCAGCGGCTTCGTCGTGGGGTTCCAGTTGTCCTGGTCGTCCCAGCGGAGCAGGAAGTCCTCGGTCTGCCCGGCGCCGATCGTCTCACCGAAGTGCTCGGTCGCGGCGGACGCACCGGTCGGGCTGGTGAGCAGTCTGCCGTCCTGGGCGATCAGTGAGGTGTGATTGCCGTGCGGGTGGAACGGGTGGTTACTCGTTCCCGCGTTGACCATCCGGATCAGTGCGGGCTTGTCGGTCGGGCCCGTCGGCTGCACTCGCACCAGCGCTCCGTACGGCTGGTTCGGCAGCAGGGCCGACCCGTTGTCCTGGATGGTGTCGGGGAACTCGCGGCCGTTGATGGCGAAGTAGCGGTCGTGCAGCGCGTTGTAGTCGTACGCGCCGCCGGTCTCGACGGCGTGGTGCAGGTCCGGGTCGATCTCGTTGAGCAGCAGGAGGAACTCGCGGCTCGCATCGAAAGCCGTCGAGCTTCCGTATGCCTGGGTGGCACTCGAGCTGGGTCGGACGACCAGTGCTCCGTAGAGCCCCATCTCAACCTGCTTCGCGACATTCGAGCCGCTCTCGTACAGGTAGGTCCCGGGGCTGCCGGCGGTGAAGCTGTAGCTCACCGTGCCGGTGGTCGCCGCGGCTTCGGTCGTGAGCAGGCCGGCGGTGCCGCCCGTCACGGTCACCTTCGCATCCTGACCGGGGAACACGATCGACGACGCCTCGGAGAGGTTGTTGGTCAATTGCACGACGACCGTCTCGCCCTGCGTCACGCACAGCACGGGGCCCGGACTCTGAAAGTGCCCGTTGTCGGGTGCGTCCTGGTTGGCGTAGCTCCACATGAAGACGCTGTTGCCATCAGGGGTGTCGATGTAGCCGGTGTTCGCCAGCAGGTGGAAGGTGTGCGTCGTGCCGGCCACCGTGCCCGGCGTGCAGATCATCCCGATCTTGGCTGCATTCGCGGGCAGCGCGTTGGCGTGCCAGGGCAGCTGCAGCACCAGGCCGGCGGCCGCAAGCACGACGACCGCTGCGAGCCGTCGAATCCTCTGCGTCATCGTGGCCTTCTCTCCGCGGCGCGCGGTCGCCCGCTCAGACATAGGTCTGACTCACGACGGTCTGGGGCGGCAGGGGGTTCTGGTACACCCGCACCTCGGTCATCATTCCGCCGGGGCCGGGTGGCGCCCCGAAGTTCGACAGCCGCCGCCAGTCACGGTTCTTGAACTGGTAGACGTTGTAGTTGCCACGGCCGTCCGAGCCGGACGCGCGGCTCGCTGCGTACGGGGGGGCGTCGAGCAGCACGTCACGCGCCTCACCTGGGCCGATGTACAGAGTGTTCGTCCAGTACGAGGTGTCCACCGCACCCGGCCCGGTGCCGTTGCGCAGGAGCGAGGCGTCCTGGCCGATGACGTGCATCGAGATGCCGGGCAGCTGCATCGCGTGCTGCTGGTAGCCGAGATTGGCCAGGCGCAGCAGGACCCGATCGCCAGGGTTCACCTGGATGAGCGCGGAGTTCGGCTGGCTGTGGTCGACAGCGTCGCCGTAGTTCGGGTTCGGCGTCTCGACGCGCAGAGCCGCGGGCAGGCTCGGGTCGTCATTGGGCAGCACCGTCTGCGGGTAGGTGCGCCCGTTCATCGTGAACCACTGCGGGTCGTAGTCGGTGGCGATCGATTCCTGGATGTCGCGGTCACCGTCGTGGAAGTTGCGCCAGAGTTCGTTCAGCAGGATGGCGAAGTGCCGGTCGTAGCCGGTGGTGCCGTTGCCGTCGTTGTAGGCGAACTTGGTGAACGTCTTGGCGCCGACGGTCTTGGGCGTCCCGTCCTGCACCGGACGCACGAAGACCATGCCCGTCATGCCCATCTGCACGTGTTCGACGTCCTCGAAGTGACAGTGGTACATGTACGTGCCCTCGCGATGCGGGCGGTAGAAGTACGTGATCTGCTTGCCGATCGGCACCGCCACCGATACCTCGGGCACACCGTCGTTGAGCGGGGACGGCAGGTCGAAGCCGTGCCAGTGGATGGTGTGCGAATCCGCGAGGTCGGGCCGCTGGACGAGTCCGAGGTTGGTCAGCGTGATCTTGACGTCGTCGTTCTGGAGGAAGTCCAGGGTCGGCGCGGTGTGCTGCGCATGGCCCTTGTACGTCGAGATCAGGTCCGCGATGCTCTGGCTCGGGCTCACCGGGACGAACCCGAAGACGTACAGCGGGTTGCCCTCGCGGCCGGGCACGCTGATGTAGCCGTCCGTGCCGGCCAGCGCCAGCGTGCTCGGCGCTGCCGCCGCAGCCGTCGTGATGCCGCGACTCAGTGCGCTCACCAGGCTGCCCGCCGCTATCGTGCCCACCGCGCCGAGACCTGCGGCTTTGATGAAGTCTCTCCGGCCGGGGCCGTGCTGGACAGTCGCCATCCCATCCTCCTTCGAGGCACCGGGTCGGGTGCCATTGCCGCCGGTCATGCGAGCGGCACCCGGATGCCCACGAGCTCGTCCGCGCCGAGATCCCACGGCGTACGGACCCTGAGGGTGCGCAACATCGGTCGGTACTGGCTGTCGTAGTCGCCGCCGCCGAGGTTGGTCGCGGACGGCGTGCCGGACGGGGCCGCCACAGCGGTCGCGGCGCACGGGAGGTTTGCGGTTGCCGGTGCCGGGAACGCCGTGTTCGAGCAGCGCACGCCGGTATCGATCAAGGGCGAGGCTCCGGTGAGGTGGTAGTCGCCGGTCAGCCCGACCGGCGGATCGGCACCCGTGATCGTCACCGCCGCGGTCTGCGGGTCGAGCCGCGATCCGGTCACCAACAGCACCGGCGCGAACGGCGCTACGAAGCCCGGGTTGACTCCGACCACGTTGCCCTGACCTGCCGGCACCGCGTGCTGCACCCCGTTCGGGCCGAGGATCTGCCCGTTGGTCAGGTCGGAGTACCTCGGCGTGAACGTGTCGGCGTTGTTCGTCGTCCCGTGGATCTCGAAGTCGATGAATCCGTGGTCAACGAGAGTCGCCCCGGGGCCGGACTGGCTGAGCGTGAACGCGTTGTTGTTCCAGAAGATGTTGTTGAACAGCGCGGCCGGCCGCGAGAAGTCCGGCGAACCCGCAGGCAGCGTCGCCTGGAACAGCGGGTCGTTGCGCTCCGATGCGAGACCCGCCGAGTGCGGGTTGCCGTCGGAGCTTTCGCTCGATCCGGTCGCCACGTTGTTGGCGACGGTGTTGTTGACGATCCGCACGTTCGAGGCGTCGTTGAGCATCATGGCGCCGCCGATGTTGGCAGCTCCGTTGTCGACGATCTGGTTGTTGCGCACGTTGATCGCCGCGGTGAGCGCATCGAGCACGTACAGCCCGCCACCGTCGTCACCCGAGTAGTTGCTCTGGATCAGATTGCGGTCGACGTTCACCGTTCCGGTGCCGTCGCCGAGGCCGCCGCCGACCGGCAGTTCGGACTCGATGGCGAGGCCCGCCCCGGCGTCGACCGAGTTGTTGTAGTAGATCTGGTTGTCGTGGATGTTGCCGCCGGGGCTGAGTCCGATGTGCGACACGCCGGCACCGTAGTTGAAGCTGAAGTTGGAGCAGACGATGTTGCTCGCGACCTCGTAGTTGTTCGAGCCGTAGAAGATGCCGATGCCGCCGGCTTGGGCGAGACCGCCGTTGCCGATCAGTCGGTCGTTGGCGATCCGGACGTTGTAGTTGTGGCTGGTGTGATCGTAAGGCTGACCGATGCCGATGCCGCCGGCGACGATGCCCGAGTTGTTCTCGAGCACGTTGTTCGTCAGCTGCATGTTGTTCGCGTGCGCCTGCAGTTGGATGCCGCCGCTGCCCTCGCCCTGGCCGGAGATCAGGCCGATGCCGTCGATCCGAGCAGCACCGATGCCGGACGGGTACGCGGTCGTCGTCTTCGCGACCGCGGTGATGCCGGCTCCGCTGAGCACCGGGTGCGACACGTCCACTCCCGCGTACGGAGCGTGTGCAGACACCGTGGCGTCGTAGGCTGTCGTGTTCTGCTGGAAGTACACGCCGTCGATGACCGAGCCCTTGATGTGGAACCGGGTGTCCTCTGGACTGCGCGCGAGCAGCTCGTGGGCGCCGATGATCCCGCCCGGCCCGACGCCCTGGATCTTGACGGGCTTCCACTGCAGGACGTTCTCGTTGTAAACACCTTGCGACAGGACGAGCAACGGCCATTCTCCGAAGCTGTTCTGGGTCGCTGCGTCGATCGCGTTCTGCAGCGCGTGCGGGTTGCTGCCCACGGGCGGCGGAGCCGCCACGTTGACGACCTGCGGCGTGTAGCGCACCGCGCCGGAGCCGGCGCCGTTCGCACCGAGCACGTGCAGCGTGATGCCGTTGACCGTCGACACGCCGCCGTTGGCCAGCGCTGTCACTATGTTCAGCTGCTTCGGACCGGGCCGGAACGTGATGGTGTTGATCGCCGGCACCTGGATGACGATGGTGTCCGGGTTGGCGCCCGAACCCGGCGTCCAGCTGACGATCCCTCCGCTGGCCCGGGTCAGCGTCGTGACGGTGCCATCGGGATCGGTCAGCGTGACCCGCCCGCCGGTCGCGTTGGTCGGACCCGCGGTGCCGATGAAGTCACCCTGGATGGTGACCCGGCGTGCGGTGCCGGCGTCCGTCGCGTTGACGAACGGCCGGGACACGCCCAGCAGCTCGGGACGCGCCGGATCGGCCGGGTCCTCGCACGCCGATCCGGACAGCGGGATGAGCGGCAGGTCCAGCTGTGTGGACAGACCTGGCCACGACTCTGCCGGGGTCGTCTCGGTACGCAGGTTCGGGTTGAAGTTCGCGTTGGGGTGCGCGATCGAGCCGGCATCGTTCACCTTGACGAGGTACATGCCCGGGCAGGGACCCTGCGGGATCGGGCAGTTCAGCGTCTCCGTCGACGGAATGAGCGCCTCGAACGTTCCGTCCGGACTCGTGGTCGCCGTGGTGAGCAACCGCCAGTTGTTCGCGTCGTAGGGCAGGTTGACGTTGGGCACGGTGTCGACGCGGGCGTAGATGCCGACCGGAATGCCGGCGATGGGCCGCGGCTCGCCGTACCACGGCGACTGCTGGTTGCGCTCGAAGTAGACGTCGTTGAACACCTGGCCGACGAACCGACCTGGCTCGGCCACGTCGCCGATGCGGGTGTCAGTCGCGTTCGTGCCATTCGGGTCGGTGATGAAGTTGGTCATCATGTTGAAGTCGGCGTTCGCGTTCTGCCCGTTGGTCAGCACGACGAGTCGCTTGTCGCACAACGGAGCGTGGGCACCGCTGACTCCGGAGTAGTTGCTGCGCGTCACCAGCGTGGACTGGTCGATGACGTGGTTGTCACCGGTGCACGGTGGCGGCGGGATGGCCGGGGTGAAGTGGTTGCCGAGGTCGACGTTGACGTCCTCCTCCTTCACCGGCCGGTAGAGGCAGCCGTTGCCGCCACCGGGCACAGTCCCCTTGGCGCTGCTCACGTTAGGGTTGGCAGCGTCGGTGTTGCAGGCGCGCGTGTCGGTGCTGTCCGTCGGCATGACCGCGTGCGTGATGTAGGTCCCGGCCTTCAGCGCAACCGGGTCGGTGCCGCCGATGCACGTGCCGTCGTCAGCGGCCAGGTCGTAGCCGGTCGGGCAGTAGTCGGCGAACGCGTAGCCACCGTCGAACGCACCGTCCTTCGTGTGCTGACCGCCCAGCGGGACCTCGAGGCAGTTCGGCCCGATGATGGGGTTGAACTGCGACGTGATGTCGGCGCCGCTGAAGTCGCGGATCGGGTTGCAGCTCTGCGTGAAGGTGTTGCCGCCCGGCTGCGGGTCCTGGCCGGCGCTCGGGTGCTGCCAGTGGTCCGTGACGTACTTGTTCAGGACGACGTCGTCATTGGTGTTGGGCTGGCCGTCCGGACCAGGGCCCTCCAGGTACACGGCGACGTCTGGAATCGCGGGCTCGTAGTCCTCGTGCGCCTGGAACCGGGCGTCGAACTCGTTGCGCGTGGTGCTGAAGTAGGTGATGCCGACGATCTGGCCAGGCGTGCCGGCCGGGTAGTCACGCTTGCCCCAGTCCACGGTCGCACGGTGGCCCTCGAGCGGCTTCTGGTTGGTCAGCAGGCCGCCACCCTGACTCGTCGGGAGGCACGGGTTCGCCGGAACCGCGGGCGGCTCGACGGCGCACGACGGGACTACCGCGCCGGTGTGCTCGTCATGCACCGACGGTCCGGGTGTCGCCGAGAACCTCGCGAAGCCCTGCTCGCTGATGATCCACCGGCCGAGCGGGCCGCCTTCTGACGTCGGGTACTCGTAGTAACCCGATCCGTTGGTGAAGGTGCTTTCCTTGATGGACCCGTCACGCCAGCGCTGGTCCATGTCGGTGTTCGGGATCGTCGCGTCGATCCCCTGGTCGAATTTGCCGTTGTTGTTGACGTCCTTGTACACGTGGCCGTCCAGCCAGCCGAACCAGCGCGAGACCCCGATGCCGACCTCGCCGTTGTCGGCGGTGTCGTTGACGTCGACGACCTGCCCGTTCGCGACCGTCACCGACTTGTGCCGGATGATGTAGCTCAGCTGCTCGTCCCAGATCGAGAGGTTGTACGTCCCGGTCGGGACGTTCTGGATGTCGAAGTTGCCGTCAGCGTCGCCCTGGCCGATGTACACGGTGCGGTCGCTGGCGCTGTCGCTCAGCGCGACGAACGGGTTCTGGACGGGCTCGTCGTACGTGCCGTTGGTGTAGGGCGCCCATTCGACCCAGTTGCGCGCACGACCGGTGATCTCGCCGGTGCCCGAGGTGCTGAAGTGCTGCGGTGCGCAGACGAAGCCGAACCAGTAGGCGGTGCGGTTGTCCGGGGGCTCCCAGAGCTGCTCACCCGGTGCACCGGTGCCGTCGCTGCCTTCCTCGACGGGCGCCTGCAACTGCAGGCCGCCGTCGATGGTCGTCGTCTGGTACCACTGGCTGCTCGGATCGCTGTTGCATGGGCCGGCCGGCGGGTGCACGTCGATGAAGTACGTAGCCGGGCCAAGGTCGTTCACCTGGACGAAGCCGTCGGTGCCCGTGAGGCAGTTGCCGTTGCACAGCGGGTGGTTGTTGTAGTCCACGGTGACTGCGGTGTGGGTCTGCTCCTCGAGCCCGATGCGGAAGCCGTTCAGGCCGCCTTCTTCGGTGTCCGGGGCGCCGTTCGCCCAGGCATTGTCCTGGAACACGAAGACCCGGATCTTGCCCAGCGGCAACGGGTGGGCGTCGCTCTGCTCGGTGAGATCGATTCGCTCGGTAAGCGCTCCGAGCGCGTTGGCGTCGCCGGGCAGGTTGACGTACGCGCCCCACATCTTGTGATCGACGGCGCGGACCGAGATCAGGTAACGACCGGCGTCCAGACGGACCGTGTTCCGCGCCTCGCTGCCCTCACGGACGATCGGGCTGTTGCTCTCGGTGCTCAGGGCCAGCGGATCGCTGGGCAGCTTGGTGTTGTCGAGGTTGACGATGTAGTTGAACTTGGCCAGCGGCGTGCCGGACACCATGTCCCGAGCGTCGACGGTCACCGAGCAGCCACCCGACGGACAGCTCGCCGCGGCGGACGCGGGCGGTACGAGGCCCGAACTCACGACCGTGACGAACCCGGCCGCGACGAGCAGTACCGCTGCTTGCGCCACCAGTCGCCGGATGCGCCCGCGCCTGGACCGGCTGAGCAGAGCTGCAGAGACCGTCACGGTCGAGATGTGGCTCGGCTGCTGTGCAGGCATCGGATCCGCCCTTCCCCGCACGACACGCGCCGGCGGATGCTGGCACTCGCGGCGAATCGTGGGGCCGCAGCAGGGAAGGAGAGCGATTCATGACGACTTCCTCATCCGGGCGTCATGAACGCGTCATGACACCTCGCGATGGCGCACGCTGCGCGTCGACCACCGGCGCGACGAGGTTCGGCCCTTTGATCGGAAGGGAGAAGATGAGCGCCGCGCCGCCGTCGGGCCCGGACTCGGCGAGCACCGAGCCGCCATGCGTCTCGACCACGGCCTTCACGATGGCGAGTCCCATCCCGGTGTTGCCCCGCCACCCGCTTCGGAAGCTGTCGAAGACGAAGTCGAGTTCACCGGCCGGTATTCCGACGCCGTCGTCCTCGATGATGACTGCGACCGTCGTGCCGTCGGTTCGGGCCGAGATGGCAATGCGTCCGCCGGCGTCGGTGTACCGGACGGCGTTGTCGAGCAGGCTGTCGACGACGGTCGTCAGCCGCTCCGGATCGGCCACCAACCACCCCGCACGGCCGTCGAGCGACCACTGCCGATCGGCGACCGGACGCCATCGTTTGACTGTCTGCTGCAGTAGTGCATCGAGATCCACCGGCTCGGGACGGAACGTCGACTGTTCGTCCATCTGCGCCAAGGTGAGCAGCCGCGAGGCGATCCGCTCCAGCTTGGCCAGCTCGTCGAGCACGATTCCCGAGTCCTCGCGAAGCTGAGGATGAGTGGCTTGGTCACGGATCAGTTCGGTGAATCCCCGCGCCACCGTGACCGGGGTACGCAGCTCATGCGAGGCGAACCGGACGAAACGTCGTTGCGCGTCGCGAGTCTGTCGTTCGCTTTCGGCCGCCGCGCGTGCCTCGCTGACGGCCGACGCGCGCCGCCGGACGTGCCAGACCATCGAGAGAAAGACCATGGTCATCAGCGGGACCTCGCTCGTCTCCTCCCAGCGAATGACCCCGTTGCGCACGTGGCCGACCAACGCGATGCCGGTGGAGATGCAAACCAGGGTGAGGACGATGCTCGTCTTGACCGCCGACCAGGGCTGCAGGCCGTACACCAGCGCGAGGCTGATCCACACGAAGTGGAACGGGACCGTTTCCGACCCGGGCAGCACGAACATCAATGCGACGTTCACGACAGCGAACGCCACCCACCCGAGGAACAGCCAGCGTTCAGCTCGCGATGAAGCAGTAGCCGACATTGCGCACCGTCTCGATCAGATCGCGCTCCAGTTTCGTCCGGAGCCGCCCCACGCAGACGTCGACCACATTGCTGCCCGGGTCGAAGGAGTACCCCCATACCGAGCCGAGCAGCTCCAACCGGGTGCACACCTCGTTCGCGCGCCGCATGAGGTGTTCCATCAACTCGAACTCACGCGTCGTCAGCGAGATCTCGCGGTCAGCCACTCTCAGCGAGCGCCGCTGCAGATCCAGGCTCGCACCGCCGGCTTCGAGCCACCGCACCGTTGCCGTTGCGTTGTGGTCGTCGACGCGGCGCTTCACCCGCTCGACGAGCTCGGCGATCGCGAAGGGCTTGGTCAGATAGTCGACGGCGCCGAGCCGTAGGCAGCGAACCCTGGATTCGACGTCGCCGACCGCCGACAGCACCAGCACCCGCATTTTCGGGTCGGCCTCGACGACGCGGCGCAGCACTTCGTAACCGTTCAGATCGGGCAGCAGCAGATCCAGGATGATGAGGGCGTAGTCGTTGGCGCTCAACTGGCGCAGCGCGTCCGAGGCCGTCGCGGCCGAGTCGACGTGGTAGCCGTGCGCTTGGAGCGACCGGGCGACGAATCGGCAGATGCGTTGCTCGTCGTCGACGACGAGGACTGTCGTCATGCTCGTCCCTCCCCGCGGGCCGCGCAGATTGCGGCGCTCGGAAGTTAGCTCCACGCTCATCCCGCCCACATCATCAATGCGCACCAGGTGCCTCATCCCCTTGGCCGATATGCACGCTGTGTATGCCGCGGTTGTGCCGAATTCGGCGTGATTGGGGGGGCGCGAATGAGGGGGTCATGACGAAGCTATGACGGGGTCGTCATTAATCCGCTGAGGTACGGCAGCGCTCCTACGCTCTGCGCGAGTCGCCATCGCGTCCGCGGCCGCGAGGCCGCCCGGGAGGTGGGAATCGGTGCCCAGGTACGCAGACGACAGAGGCGAGTTCGTCTCGCTCTCGGAGCTGCTCGACGGCCCGAACGGCGGGAGCCCGGCGGGCGAGGACGGGTTCCTGGACGGTGCGGCCGGACAGGAGCTCGTCGCTGCATCTGCTGACGTGGGCCGGGACCGGCGGCAGACGTGGACGGGTCTCCCTGCCTGGCTGATCCCGTGGAGCCGAGCGACGTGAGCAGGCGGTCTGCGCCCGCGGGGGTACGCCGGCTGATCCTGCGGGTGGCGATCTGGTTCGCCGGGATCGTCCTCGTGTCACTGGCGGGCGCCCAACCGGCATCGGCGCACGCCGTCCTGGTGACCTCGGACCCAGCCAACGGCGCGACATTGGCGGCCGCGCCGAAGTCCGTTCGGCTGTGGTTCAGCGAGGAGATCTCCGATCAGCTGAGCGGGGCTCGACTCGTGGACCACGACGGGAAGGACGTCGCAGGAACCCATGCTGTCGCGGCGCGTGGCGATCCGCGGCTGCTCGAAGTCAGCCTCCCCGACTTGTCCCGCGGAACCTACGGAGTTCTGTGGCGTGTCCTCGCCCAGGACGACGGTCACACGACGAACGGGGTCGCACTGTTCCACGTCGGCGCGGCCAACGGTTCGTCCGCGGTCGTTGCCGAAGGCGCGGCAACCACGGGTTCGCCGATCGACGTCGCGCGCAGATGGCTCGGCATCACCGCGCTGTGCGGGCTGGTCGGCGGCCTCGCGGTAGCGCAGTTGGTCCTCGGCCGCACCCGCACGGCCGGTCCCCTGTCCGCCGCAATCCGAGGGGCACGCCGGCGCCTGCTGGCGTTCGCAGCGGGCTGCGCGGGCCTGGGCCTGCTCGCGGGCTGCGCCGATCTGGTGGCCGAGGCGCACGCCACCGCCGCTCCGGGCCGGTCGGCGACCGCCGTGGTCGGCGACATCCTGTCGTCGACCCGGTGGGGTCACCTCTGGGCCGTTCGCGAGGCCACGCTGGTCGTTCTCGTCGCGGTTCTGGTCCGGCTGCGGGTGCAGGACCGATCGCACGATCGGCTCACCCGACCGCTCGCGTTCGTCGCGGCCGGGGTGGTGGCGGTGCGGGTGCTGGTCGAGGCGCTCGGCAGTCATGCGGCCGCCATCCGGTCGGATCGCAGCGCGGCCCTCGCGGCCGACGCGCTGCACATCCTGACCGCCTGTCTCTGGCTGGGTGGGCTGGCAGCGCTCGTCGTAGTCCTCTGGTCGCCGCCGACGGACGGTGCCGGTAGAGGCGAGATCGTCCGCGCCTGCCGCGGACCGTTCGCAGCTCTGGTATCGGTGAGTGCCGCTGTCGTGCTGGTGACCGGGCTCTACAGCGCAGGCCGCGAAGTCCTTTCGGTCGACAGCCTCACCGCCACGCCTTACGGGCGCGCCCTGCTGGTCAAGTGCGCGCTGCTGGTCGCCTTGGGCAGCGTCGGCCTGGTCAATGCGTCCCGGCTGCGCGCGACGGCGTGGCCGTGGTTGCGTTCGTCCGGGCGAGCGCGGCGTGCCCGGCCGCTGACGCGCCGGCTGGTCCTGGTCGAGACGGCCATCGGCGCGGTCCTGCTGATCGCCGTCGCCGTCATCGTGGAATCAGCCCCACCGCGCAGCCACGCGCAGGTCGCGGCCGCCGCCACCCAGTCCCAGGCCCGCAGTGGCTCGGCGGCCGATCTCGTGGTAACCGTCTCGGCGACCCCGAACCTGCCCGGGACGAACGGGTTCACCGTCGTCGTCGCCAGCTCGCGCCGGCCGCCGCCGGCTCCCGTCGACGGGCTCACCCTGACGATCAACCGGTCGGGCGCCAGCCGGGTGGTGCCGCTGCGGCTCGTCGAACCGGGACGGTACTTCGGCACCGCCCTGCTCGACGCAACCGGCGACCCGCAGCTCGTCGCCGTCGTCCACCGCTCGGGGCAGGCCCTCGCCGTGACTCTGGCATGGCCGCTCGCGTCGCCGGGCGAGGGGACGTCGGCGCCCGCTCGTCGTCTCGCGCCGATCGTCGACGCGCTGGCGTTGGCACTGCTCGCCGCCATCGCCGCTGCGGGCATCGTGTGGGCCCGCCGGCGCAGGGCCGTCCGAGCGCCCCAGGTGTCCGGTGAGCCGGGTGAGACCACCGAGCGAGTACTCGAGCCCTTGCCATGACACGGCTCGCTGCCCGTCCGCACGCGGTGGCCGGACTGCCGACGAAGTGGCGGCGGGCGCCGGCGCACGCCGCCATATCGTTCCCACCGCGGAGCGGAGTCGCACTCGCCGTCGTAGCCACCCTCGTGGTCGCGCTCGCGTCGGGGTCGGCAGGGCGGCGCGCCGACGCCAGCACGCACCACTCGCCCGCGTCGCCAGCACTCGCAACGCCCACCGCGGACGCGCCCCTGACCGAGGGCGTACTCGGCTGGTCGAGCGAGCCGGGCCCGGTCGGCAGCACCGAACCGACGACCCCCGGCGAGGTGGGGTTGCCCGGACCGGCCAATCCGGTCTCGGCCGGCCTGGCAGCCGACGGCATCCCCGCGATCGCGCTGGACGCGTATCAGAGGGCGGCGGCCCGCACAGCGGGCTCGGAGCCGGCCTGCGGACTGCGCTGGCCGCTGCTGGCCGCGATCGGACGCGTCGAGTCGGACCACGGGCGCTTCTCCGGCGCAGTGCTGCACGTCGACGGCACCTCGACCCCCAAGATCATCGGAATTCCTCTCGATGGAGTCGGAGCTGCGCTGATCACCGACTCCGATGGCGGGCGCCTCGACGGCGACACGGTCCTCGACCGAGCGGTGGGACCGATGCAGTTCATCCCGACCACCTGGGCGAACTACGCCGCCGACGGCGATGGCGACGGGGTCACCGACCCGTTCAGCATCTACGACGCGGCGCTCGCCGCCGCGCACTATCTCTGTGCGGCCGGTGGCGACCTGCGCACCACGGCCGGGCAGACGCGGGCCGTCCTGGCTTACAACCATTCCGACAGCTACCTCGCGCTGGTCCTCGCGCTCAACGCCACCTATTCCGGCGAGACACCGGTACCCACCGGTCCGCTGCCGGATGTTCCGCCGATTCCCGCGAAGGTGCCGCCGGTCGATCCCGGGCCACCACTCGGGCTGCAGCACGGATCCGGATCGCGCGCCGTGCCGTCGGCGAAGTCGTCGGGGGCGTCCGGCAGCGGGAGCCGGCCGGTGCCGTCGTCCGTTCCGGCACCCTCGTTGACACCCACGCCCACGGTCACACCCACGACGCCGACGCCGACGCCGAGCGGCACCGCGTCCTCGACGTGCCCGACGTCGAGCACGCCGGGCAGCACCCCGCCGTCGACCACCGCGTCAGTCACATCGGTTTCCGACGCGAACACCTCCACGACCGGGTCCGCGACCCAGTCGGTCACCGCGCCGTCCGCGGCGGTCCCGACCCAAACGAGCTCCGGCGCCTCGCCTACTCCGACGCGACCGACCTGCCCCGGCGGCTGAGTTCGGCCGCGGGACGGGCGGGCGAGCTACTTGATGCCGACCAGGAACGCGTGCGACACGGTGACCGGAGAGATGCCCGCCGACGCTCCGTCGTAGACGAACACAGCGAACGCCACGTCCCCGCGAACACCCGCGAACCACGCATGGCTGCGCGGTGGCGTCGCGTTCCCGTACTCCGCCGTGCCCGTCTTGCCCTCGACGCCGCCGATGTCCGCCAGGGCGTGGCCGGTGCCCTGCGGCAGCGACACGGTGGCCTGCATCAGGTTGTTCATCGTGGCGGTCAGCGACGGGGGCAGGGCGGCGCCCTTCCGCGGCGTCGCATCGGCGAGCACGTTGGGCAGAACCGGGGTGCCGGAACTGGCGGCTCCCGCGATCAGCGCCATCAGCAGCGGCGAAACCTGGACCCGCCCCTGCCCGATCGCATCGGCTGCCTGCTCGGTGAGGCCGGCCGGCGCGGGCAGGGCACCCGAGAACGAGGCGACCGGCAGCGTCCAGGTCGCTGCCAGCCCCAGCTGCCGCGCCGCCTTGCCGACCGCGTCGGCCGGCAGCGCCATCGCGGTGTTGATCGCGCTGGTGTTGCACGAGTAACCGAACGCCGAGCTGATCGGGATCGGTGGGTAGCTGAACTTGTTCTCGTTCTCGAACGTGCGTCCGTCCACGGTGGTCGTGGCGGGGCATGCGACCGTGCTGGACGGCGTCAGGCCCGGCTTCGCGGTGAACGCGGCCGTCCAGGTGACGATCTTGAACGTGGAGCCCGCGGGGAACGCGCCCGCGAGCGCCAGGTCATAGGTCGCCGCGGCGCTGTTCGCGTCGGCCAGGATCCGTCCGGTCGAGCGTTGGACGGCGACGATCGAGGCGGCCTGGGTGATACCCGAGAGCGCGTTCTCCGCGGCTTGTTGGGTGGCCCGGTCGATGGTCAGCGTCACTGCGGTCCCGGGCACGGACGCCGAGACGGTGGCGAGCGTCTTCGCCGTGGTGCCGCCGGCGTCGACGGTGACGACGTTGACCGCGGGAGAGCCCGCGAGCTTGGGGTCGAGGGCCTGCTCGATCCCGCCCAGGCCGGTTTCGTCGCCGGCCGCTACCCGCCCGTTGGACTTGGCGACGATCTCGGCGGTGGCCGGCCCGACGCTGCCGAGCAACGGCTGGGCGAAGTGCGCCGCTGGTGCCAGCAACTGGGTCGACTCCTGGAACACGGTGCCGGCGAGGTCGTGGATGCGATTGCGGATCTGCTCGTAGACGCTCCGGCGCAGGGTGATCACCGGCACGAAGGCCGTCGGGCTCGGCGCGGCCTTGACCGCCGCGGTGATCTCGGCTGCCGTCGACTGCAGTTGGGGTACGGCCGCGAGGGCTGTGGCCAGGGCGTCGAGGTTCGTCACCAGCTTCGGCTCGATGCCCACCCGGACGACCGGCGTACTCGACAGGATCGGTGTGCCATCCGCGAAGTCGAGCGCAGCACGGGCGGGCTGCACGCGGCGGACCGCGAGATGCGTCGTGTCGGTGAGGCCGGGATGCAGGTCGGTCGCGGCCCACGTGACCTGCCAGGTCTTCCCGTTCTGCGTGAGCGGCAGCTGTCCGGTGTAGCGCCAGGGTGACGACACTCCGGGCAGCGTCCACGACGCGGAGAAGTCAGCGGTCGAGCTGGTGCCCTTGGTGCGGACGGCGGTCACCTCGAGAGCGCCCTTCGCGCCGGACCCGAGGCCGGTGAGGCTGGCCTGCAGCGCGTCCTGTGCGTCCGCCGGGGCGGACGTCAGTGCGGCGGCGCCTGCCGCGTCCCGGGCGCCGACCCGGTCGAGGAAGTTCTGCGCCGCCGACTTCTCCGGCGAGCTGTGCGAGCCGCTGCAACCGACGAGCAGGCCGGCCGCGACACCCGCGGCCGCCAGGACGACGCCGACGCGCCGGGAAATGGGTGCGATCACGCGTCCAGGTAATCAGACGCGCTCGCTCAGCTCGCTCGGACCACGTGCGCGTCGTGCGCCTGACCCGCTCGCGCCGCGGTGACCAGCCGGCCCCTCGCCGACTCCGGGAACCGGGCGAGCAGGCCGCGCAGTTCGTCAGCGCCGACATCGGCGCCGAAGGCATCCGAGCCCGGCTCCAGGCGTACACCGTCGGCCAGCCGGCCTGCCACGACAGGATCGAAGCCGAGGTCGTCGACGACCGAGGTCACGGCCGCGACGTCCGCGGGATCGTCGCCTGCGACCGCGATCGCCTTGCGCCCCGGTGCCCCGAGCGGCCGCGCCTCGTCCTCCAGGTCGTGGTAGCCCATGTGGTTGAAGGCCTTGACCACGCGTGATCCGCGGAGGAACTCCTGCACGATTTCGCTCGACGACGTCAGCGGGTCGGTGAGGTCGTCCCGGCGACCGTCGACCTCGTCCCAATAGTTCATGGCATCGACGACGATCTTTCCGCGCAGCTCGTCCACCGGAACGGTGCGATACCGACCGAGCGGCAGCGCCAGGACGACCACATCGGCCTGTGTCGCCCGGCGCGCGGACACGGGGGTGGCGCCCGGAGCGAGCACCTCGACCGTCAGCGCGATGTCCGCCGGATCGCCCGACCCCGCGATGAGCACGCGGTATCCCGCTGCAACCGCGAGACGCGCCAACACGGTGCCGAACTTGCCGGCGCCCAGGATGCCGAGCGTGGGACGCTGCGCGTTCACGCCGGCGCCGGCTCGGCGGCCAGCAGCTGCCTGACCCGCGGCGCAACCTCGGTGCCGAACAGCTCGATCGTGCGCGCCCGGACGTCGCGGGGCAGATGCATGATGTCGTACTTCAGGTCGAAGCGGCTCAACCGCAGCTCGCGTGCCACGGTCGCGATCTTGCGGGCAACGGTGTCCGGCGAGCCGACGAACAGCGCACCGTCCTGCAGCTCGGCCTCGTACCGCTCGCGCGTCGGCTTGTAGAAGCCGCGTTCCTCTGCGAGTTGCTCGATGACCGGCTCCCAGTACCGCCACCACATCTCGGTCGCTTCGTCGTCGGTCTCGGCGACGAGCCCGAGCGAGTGCTGTCCTACCGGCCGGACCGGGTGGCCGAACTGCTCGAGCGCGCGGAGGTACAGCTCGACGTGACCTGCGAATCGCTGCGGATGCCCGCCGATGATGGCGAGCAGGAGCGGCAGCCCGTACTGAGCGGCGCGGATGACGGACTTCGGATTGCCGCCCACACCGATCCACGTCGGAATGCCGCCGAGCGGCATCCGCGGGCGCAGCCGCTGATCGACGAGTGGCGTCCGCACCGTTCCCGACCAGGTCACCGACTCCTCGTTCTGCAGCCGCATGAACAGCTCCAGCTTCTCCTCGAAGAGGCGCTCGTAGTCGTCGAGGTCGTAGCCGAAGAGTTCGAACGACTCGATCGCGGAGGCTCGCCCGAGGACGAGCTGCGCGCGGCCACCCGACACCGCGTCGACGGTGGCGAACTGCTGGTACAGCCGCACCGGATCATTCGTGCTGAGAACCGTCACCGAGGTGCCCAGCCGGATCCGCTCGGTCGCCGCGGCGATCGCGGCCAGCAGGACCGGCGTTGCGGAGTCGGTGAAGCCCTCGCGGTAGTGCTCGCCCACGCTGAACACGTCGAGCCCGACCCGCTCGGCCAGCTTCGCCTCCTCGACGATGAGCCGCAGCGTCTCGGCATCGCTCAGCTCGCGACCGGCATCGGTCGCGACCTCCCCGAAGGAGTTCAAGCCGAGCTCGAAGCCGTCCATGGCTCCCCCTCTACTGACCTGTCTGCCTACTTTGATTGACACGTCAATGATGTATCGTGATCGCTGACATGTCAACTAGATGAGGTGATGGCCGTGTCACACGCGACGGGTCGCCGGGGGCGGCGCCTTCCCACACGAGACGAACTCGCGGTCTGGCGCTCGTTCATCGAGACCGCCGAGCGGCTCCGGTCCGAGCTCGAGACTCGGCTGCAGGCCGACGGCGGGGTGTCCGGTGCGGACTACTCGGTGCTGCTGGCGCTGTGGGAGGCCCGCGATCACCGGCTGCGTTCGTCCACCCTCGCCGAACGCATCGGCTGGGAACGCAGCCGGTTGTCGCACCACCTCGGCCGGATGGAACGCCGCGGGCTCATCGGGCGTGAGGACTGCGCAACCGACAATCGCGGAGCCGAGGTCGTCCTGACCTCGGACGGCGCCGCGGTGTTCCGTGCCGTCTCCGCGCCGCACCTGGCCGGCGTCCGAAAGCTGTTCGTGGACGCCTTCACCCCGGAACAGCTCGACTCGCTCGGCGAACTCATCGGCACGCTCGCGAGCCACCTCGACGAAAATCCCACCCGCTAGCCGGTAGAGGGGTTGGCAGCCTGCCGGGCTGACCCGGCCACACCGATCCGCGATCGTGGGAGACCGGCCGAACCGCCGGCCTGAGTCCTCACGCGCACACGAGGGTCGGTGATGCTCATCAGCGAGAAAACCTGGGCTGGGGTGCGCAGATTCCTATAAGACCCTGATAGCGACGTCCGCGCTCCTCGTGGGTGCAGGAAGTATGTGCAAGTCGACCGGCGACGCCGGTTACACCGTTTTCCATTCGGGAGGGGATCGGGAGATAGTTGGCATGCGCCACAGACGTTCCGTGCTCGGGATCGGCGTTCTCGCCGCCGTTGCGCTCGTTCTCACCGCCTGTAACGGGGGTTCCGGCTCGTCCTCGTCCTCGACGGGAGCGAGCGGCAGTTCCGCCGACAAGCCGGGAGGCACCCTGCAGGTCGTGCAGGGCACCGCTCCGGACAGCCTTGACCCTCAATTCAGCTACACGACGCAGGGCGCTGAGGCCGACGACATGGTCTACACGCCGCTGCTGCAGTACGCGGTCCAATCCGGCACAGCCGGCACCCAGCTGATTCCCGGCCTCGCAACGGCGCTGCCGACGGTGTCATCGGACCAGAAGACCTACACCCTGACCCTGCGCACGGGCCTGACGTACTCGGACGGCACGGCCGTCAAGGCGTCAGACTTCACCCACGCCATCGAGCGCGCGTGCAAGATCAGTTGGGGCGGCAAGTCCTTCTACACCGGTTACATCGCCGGTGCCGCGGCGTACGACGCGGGCACGGCGTCATCGATCAGCGGTATCAAGACCAATGACAGCACCGGTCAGATCACGATCACGCTGACGCAACCGTACGGCGCATTCGCCAACCTGCTGGCGTTCCCGTCCAGTGCCCCGATCCCGAGCTCGACGCCGATGAAGGTGCTCTCGAACAACCCACCGGTCGGCGTAGGTCCGTACAAGTTCGGCACCATCGTGCCGAACGCGTCGTACCAGCTCGTGAAGAACCCGTCCTTCGCGGGCTTCAAGATCCCGAACATCCCGACGGGGTTCGTCGACACGGTGAACGTCACCAAGAACACGAACACCAACACCGAGGCCCAGCTGGTGCTCGACAACCAGGCGGACATCTTCGATCCGGGTGACACCCTGCCGGCCAGCGCGCTGAGCTCGGTGCAGAGTCAGGCCAAGGACCGATACCAGACGGTGCCGCTCGCCTCGACCTACTACTTCTTCCTCAACACCCAGGTCGCCCCGTTCAACAACGTCGCCGCCCGCCAGGCGGTCAATCTCGCGACCGACCGCACCGCGCTGGCCAGGCTTTCGAGCGGATCGCTCACGCCCGGTTGCTTCTTCCTGCCCCCGACGATCGTCGGTCACCAGGACGGCTCGTGCAACGGTGCCAACCCGACCGCGGTGCCCTCGTCCGCCGATGTGACGAAGGCCAAGCAGATGATTCAGAGCGCCGGCCTGGCCGGCACGAAGGTCACCGTCTGGAGCGAGACCCGCAGCCCCCGCCAGCAGTTCGCCGCGTACTTCAACGACCTGCTCAACCAGCTCGGCTTCAAGTCCACGCTGAAGGTCGTCCAGGACACGGTGTACTTCCAGACGATCGGGAACCAGAGCCTCGAGCCGCAGGCCGGCTTCGCCGACTGGTCACAGGACTTCCCGAACCCGTCCGACTTCTACCTGCTGCTGTCCAAGGCGGGCATCCAGAAGGTGAACAACGAGAACTTCGGCAACGTGTCGGACCCGAAGATCGAGAGCCAGCTCGCTGTGCTGAACGCGGTCCCGGCCACCAAGCTCTCGACGGTGGCGAATCAGTGGCAGTCGCTCGACACCTACGTGGCCGACCAGGCGTACGTGGACGTGTACGGCTACCAGACGGCACCGAAGTTCATGTCGAACCGGGTGGACTTCGCCAAGGCGGTCTTCAACCCGGTGTATTACATCGAGTTCTCGACCGTCGAGCTCAAGTAGTTCGGGTGCGATGACAAACGCCGACGTCGTGGGGTCCGCCGAGCAGTCGGGGGACCCCACCGGCGGTGCGGGGCCGCTGCGGCTCGCACTGCGCAGACTGAAACGAAACCGGATCGCGCTGGTCTTCGGTGTGGTCTTCGTCCTCATGGTGATCGCCTGCCTGCTCGCACCCGTGTACGCGTCCGACATCGCACACACCGGCCCGAACACCAACCACATCAGTGAGGTCATCCAGGTCAACGGCAAGCAGACCAATGTCGTCAGCCTGAGCGATCTTCCGATCGGGCCGACCTGGCATTCGAAATTCCTGCTCGGCGCCGATCAGAACGGACGCGACGTCGCCGTGCGGCTGCTCTACGGCGGCCGGACGTCACTCGAGATCGGGCTGATCGCGACGCTGATCACCATGATCGGCGCGACCGTGCTCGGCCTGCTCGCCGGCTTCTTCCGCGGCTGGGTCGACACGATCATCTCCCGCGTCCTCGACCTGATATGGGCCTACCCCGCACTCTTGCTCGGTGTCGCGCTGGGTGTCAGCCTGGCGGTGGGCGGCCTGTCGATCGGGCCGGTGCACATCGCAGGCGGCTCGAACCTCATCCCCGCACTGGTCATCGGGGTCGTGTACATCCCTTACGTCGCGCGGCCGGTACGCGGCGAGGTGCTCTCGTTGCGCGAGCGGGAGTTCGTGGACGCCGCTCGTACCCTGGGTCACGGCCGGCTACGCATCATGATCGGCGAAGTCCTGCCGAACCTGTCGTCGACACTGGTCGTCTTCTTCGCGCTGCAGCTTGCCCAGTCGATCGTGCTCGAGGCGGCACTGTCATTCCTCGGCGCGGGCGTCCAGGCGCCCAATGCCTCGTGGGGAACGATGCTCGCCGACGGCGTTCAGGACGTCACCGCGGCGCCGCACCTCACCCTCGTGCCGGGCATCGCCCTCGTCATCACCGTGTTGGCCGTCAACATCTTCGGCGACGGCCTGCGGCAAGCCTTCGACCCCCGCGCCCGCGTCCGCGTGGAGCGCTGAGGACTTCATGGCCATCGCGATCTTTGCCCTCAAGCGCCTCGCCTCGGCGATCGCCGTCCTGTTCGCCGTGAGTGTGCTGACGTTCCTGATCTTCTTCGCGATCCCGAACGGGGATCCCGCGTTGCGGCTCGCGGGGCGCACAGCCACCGCCCAGACCATCGCCACCGTGCGCCACGACTACGGATTCGACCGGCCGCTCTGGGTGCAGTACGGCAAGGTGATGACGCAGATCCTGAACGGCAGCATCCAGTCCTACACGCAGCACGTGACGGTGTTCTCGCAGATCAGGCGGGGGCTGCCGGCCACGCTGTCGCTCGCGATCGGCGCGGCCGTCATCTGGCTGATCGTGGGCATCGTGCTCGGCGTCATCGGCGCGCTGCGCGCGGGAAAGGCGACCGACGTCACGATCACGACGTTCAGCTTCGTCGGGATCTCTGCGCCGTCGTTCGTCCTGGGTTCGGTTCTGTTGTACCTGCTGACGTACAAGCTGCGGATCTTCCCGCCCGGTGGCTACACGTCCATCACCCAGAATCCCGTCCAGTGGGTGGAGCATCTGGTCCTGCCCTGGGTCACGCTCGCCGCCCTCTACATCGGGGTGTACGCGCAGGTGCTCAGGTCCAGCGTGCTCGACGCCATGACGACCGACTCCGTCCGCACGGCGCGCGCGAAGGGGCTTTCGCCCACCCGCGTGATGATCAAACACGTCCTGCGGATGTCACTGATCCCGATTGCATCGCTATGGGGACTGGACTTCGCCGCGGTGCTCGGCGGCAGCACCCTGGTCGTGGAGTCCGTGTTCAACCTCAACGGCGTCGGGCAGTACGCGGCGGACTCGGTACGTTCGCTGGATGTGCCCCCCGTCCTGGTGGTGACCCTCCTCGGCGCCTGCTTCGTCGTGCTGATGAACGCGATCGTCGACGTGCTGTATGCCGTCCTGGACCCTCGGATCAGGACGACCACGTGATGAGCGACGTCGAGTTCTTCGAGAGGGAGCCAAGCACCGACGAGGTGCTGCGCGTCGAACACCTGAGGGTGAGCTTTCGTACCGAACGCGGTGTTGTGCAAGCCGTCGATGACGTCTCGTTCCGGGTGGGCCGCGGCGAGGTGCTCGCGATCGTCGGCGAATCCGGCTCCGGAAAGTCGGTCACCGCCATGACTCTCATGGGGCTGACCCGATCCCCGAACGCGACCATCAGCGGGGCGGCGCGGCTTGCCGACGGCACCGAGTTGGTCACCGCGAGCGACCGCGATCTGCGACAGGTCCGCGGCTCGCGGGTCGCGATGATCTTCCAGGACCCGATGAGCGCGCTGACCCCGGTGTATCGGGTCGGCGACCAGATCGCCGAGCAGATCCTCGCTCACGAGAAGGTGACCCGGGCGGCAGCTCGCGCGCGCGCCGTCGAGCTGCTCGATCGGGTCGGTATCCCCCGCGCGGCCGAGCGGTCCCGTGCCTATCCGCATCAATTCTCGGGTGGGATGCGGCAGCGCGTCATGATCGCGATGGCCCTGTCCTGCTCGCCGGAGATCCTCATCGCCGACGAACCCACGACCGCGCTCGACGTGACGATCCAGTCGCAGATCCTCGCCGAGATCGAGGATCTCCGCCAGGAGGTCGGCGTCGCGGTCGTGCTCATCACCCACGACCTCGGTGTCGTCGCCGAGGTGGCCTCACGCGTCATCGTCATGTACGCGGGCCGCGTGGTCGAGGAGTGCGAGGTCCACGAGATCTTCAAGGATCCCCTGCATCCGTACACGTGGGGCCTGCTCGGGTCCGTCCCTCGCATCGACAAGCGCCGCCCGGAGCGACTGCCGACGATCCAGGGCTCGCCCCCCTCGCTGATTCGCCCGCCGAGCGGATGTCACTTCAAGACGAGATGCCCGCACCGATTCGCGGAGTGCGACCGCGAACCGGAACTGCGGGCGCTCGAGCCGAACTCGGAGCACCGCGATCGCTGTCACCTGTCGCCGGCGGACAAGCGCACGCTGCGGATCGTCGACGGTGCCATCGGTCTGCCGGTTCCGGTCGAGAGGGACGCGTCATGACCGATGCCGTGAGGACATCCGCCAGCACCGAAGCGGTCGCCCCACTGCTCGAGATCGACCACCTCAGCGTGATGTTCCCGGTGCGGGCCGGCACGTGGGGCGGAGTGGTCGGGCACGTCCACGCCGTCGACGACGTCACGCTGACCCTGGCTGAGGGCGAGACGCTCGGCCTCGTCGGCGAGTCGGGCTGCGGCAAGACGACGCTGGCCCGGACCCTGGTGCGCTTGACCGAGCCCACCGGGGGGACGATCCGGTTCCGCGGCGAGGATCTGACCGCCAAGGGCCACAGGGACCTGCGCGGCTTCCGCCGGTACGTCCAGATGGTCTTCCAGGACCCGCAGGCCTCACTCAATCCGCGCAAGCGGATCAGTCAGATCGTCGGGGCCGGCATCCGGCTGCGCGGCACGTCCAAGGGGGCGCAGGCCAGGCGCGACGTCGAAGCGCTGTTGGCCCGGGTCGGCCTCGACCCCGATCACGCGCAGCGCTATCCGCACGAGTTCTCCGGCGGGCAGCGCCAGCGCATCGGGATCGCCCGTGCCTTGGCCGCGGATCCGAAACTCGTCATCCTGGACGAGCCGGTGTCGGCGCTCGACGTCTCGATCCAGGCGCAGATCGTCAACCTTCTCGACGACCTTCAGGACGAGCTCGCGCTGTCGTACGTGTTCGTCGCTCACGACCTCAGCGTGGTGCGCCACGTGTCGGACCGGATCGCGGTCATGTACCTCGGCAAGATCGTCGAGCTGTCGCCCGCCGACGAGCTGTACGCGAAGCCGATGCACCCATACACGGCGAGTCTGCTCGACGCCGTCCCGATACCGGACCCGGATCGCAGACGCGACCGGCGCCGCCTCGTCGGCGAGCTGCCGAGCGCCACGAACCCGCCACCCGGTTGCCGTTTCCACACGCGGTGTCCGTGGGCGACGGACCTGTGCACCGAGGTCGAGCCACCGCTGGCCGAGTTCCCGAACGGGCATCAGGTGGCGTGCCACCACCCACTGAATGCGACCCCGGCGCAGCTTGCCGAAGCGACCCGCGCCGAGTCGAGTCCGCGAAGCTCCGGTGCCGAGCTCACGCTCTCCCCGGCTGAGGCGCACAAGGTCGAGATCGACGACGCCCAGGGACAGGACGACACGCATCGAGTGCCGGGCGGCGGGGCCGGCCACGCTGGTAACCCTGGGGCCCCATCAAGCTGACGGCATCATGCGCCGCGGCAAGAGCGTGAGCGGAGGCTCGGTGGCACGATGACGGGCGTGATCGACGTGCAGCGGTGGATCGACGATCTTGGTTCACGTTTGCCGGTTCACGCTGACTTGCTCCGCCGATTGCTTGCGGCGGTGGAGTCGGACAGCCGCTGGGAGTGGATGGAGTTGGGCTGCTCGGTAGCCGCCGGTCGAGGGGATGAGCTTTCCGATCTCGACCTGGCCCTGGCGTACGGCACCGGTGGGCCTCCACCGATGGACGACGTCACCCGGGTGCTGCGTGATCTCGGGGACGTCGTGGACCTGGCGGTCCAGCCGTGGGAGGACCATCACCGCTGGTGGGTTCAGTACCGCGACGGCGGGCAGATCGACCTCCTGGTGGTCCCTGCCACTATTCGCTCGGGCCGAGCTCCGCGCAGCGTGGTCCTGCTCGATCGCCAGAGTCGGTTGCAGGAGACATTCGTCCCACGCGTGTGGCGTGCACTTCCCGGCGAGCCGCGCCAGTGGCTGCTGGATGGCTGGGAGGCGCTGAGCAACGTCGTCAAGTACCTCCATCGCGGTTCGCTGCTGGAGTGCATCGAGCAACTTCACCGGGCCCGCACCCGGGTCCTGCAACTCTGGGCGGTCGGTGAGGGCGTCGACTATCCGCGCTTCGGGCTGGCCAGCCTGCTCGATGATCCAAAGGCTGCTTTGCCGGAAGGAATTGAGTCGACTTATCCGCCCGCCGAGTCGGCGGCCGTGACTGCCGCGGCGGATGCGCTTGCCAGGCTGCTTGGCGACGCGGGGCACCACGCCGAGACGGGCCTCGACAGCCCCCTTCGCAGCTTTGTCACCGGGCGAATCCGCGCTTATGTGGACGACGTCGAGCTGTCAACGCGGCGCGGCTGAGGGGCTGCGAACTCCACGACGGCGCCTCTGGAGCATGCGGCTGCGATTCGGCTGAGACGAGCGGTCCGCGACGGGGGGACGCACAAGGTTCGGAACTACATTCGGCGCCATACCGGGCTGGGCCGCCAGCACGGGTTGCCAGGCCGGAGGAGACCTGCAGTGAGCATCAGTCTGAGCAAGGGCGGCAATGTGTCGCTGAGCAAGGAGGCCCCGGGCCTCACCGATGTAGTCGTCGGCCTCGGTTGGGACGCGCGCGTCACCAGCGGTGCCGAGTTCGATCTCGACGCGAGCGCGTTGATGGTCGGGGCGTCGGGAAAGGTGCCCTCTGACGGGCACTTCGTCTTCTTCAACAACCTCACGAGCCCGGACGGCTCGGTCCAACACATGGGCGACAACCTCGTCGGGGGAGGCGGCGGAGACGACGAGCAGATCAAGGTGAACCTCGCCCAGGTCCCCGCCGAGATCGACAAGATCGCCATCGCCGTGTCGATCTACGAGGCCGAGGCACGCCTGGAGAACTTCGGGCAGGTCCGGAACGCCTTCATTCGTGTGGTCAACAACGCCGACGGCGTTGAGTTGACGCGCTACGACCTGTCCGAGGATGCGTCCACCGAGACCGCGATGATCTTCGGCGAGTTGTACCGCAACGGCGGCGAATGGAAGTTCCGCGCAGTCGGTCAGGGGTACAGCACCGGCCTGGCCGGTATCGCCCGCGACTTCGGCGTCCACGTCGGCTGATCCGACGCACGGCATCGGGGCCTGCGGCGCTTTTCACCGGTCTGCCTCAGCCTGCGTCCGTCAGCGGCGGCTCGGGTTTGACACGCCTCAGTCCCCCGGTCTGACGATGGCCTTGACGACGGTCGAGTCGCGGCGTGACGCGGTCAGCGCAGCCTCGACCTCGTCAAGGCCGTAGTGGCCCGTCACGATCGAATCGAGGTCCACGCGCCCGGAGGCGGCGAGCTGGATCGCGACCGGCCACGTGTTGGCGTACCGGAACGCTCCGGTGATCGTGAGTTCGTGGTCCTGTACGTAGGGCAGGGGCAGCTGCACCGTGTCCCCGCCCATACCGACCAGGACGGCGTGCCCGGCTCGTGCCACGGCGGAGACGGCGTCCCAGGTGGCCCGCGCATTTCCCGAGCATTCCAGCAGCACGTCCGGCTCGGCCCGCGCCTCGGCCAGGGGGACCTGGCCGACGTCGACGGTGCCGAAGCCGAGCTTCTCGGCGAGGCGAAGCCGGTGCGGGTTCACGTCCGTGACTGTGACGGCGTGCGCTCCGTACGCGCGGGCGGTCTGCGCAGCGATCAGCCCGATCGGCCCCGCCCCGGTGACCAGCACGGAACTGCCCGGCACCACGTGGCCGCGGCGGCAGGCCCAGATGCCAACCGAGAGCGGTTCCAGCAGACCCGCCGCGTCGTCACTGACGTTGTCCGGGACCGGAAAGACGAATTCGGCGGGCATCGCCACGAACTGGCAGAACGCGCCGTCGAACGGAGGAGTAGCGAAGAACTTCACTTCGGGACACAGGTTGTAGCGGCCTCCCAGGCACTGCCGACAGGAACGGCAGGGCACGCCCGGTTCGATCGAAACCCGCTGCCCCAACTCCAACGAGGTGACCGCGGCGCCTACGGCCGCCACGACGCCGCCGGCCTCGTGGCCCAGAACCAGGGGCGAGTCCACCACATAGGGACCCATCCGACCGTGCTCGAAATAGTGCACGTCGGAGCCGCACACCCCCACGGACCCCACCTCGACCAGTACCTCGTCGGCCGCCGGCGCCGGGACGCTGCGCTCTTCCAGGGCAATCTGTCCCGCGCCCCGCAGCACGCTCACCCGCATCGTTGCCATGTAAGCCCTCTCGTACCCCTCAATCGGCCCGGCGGGGTCGATGTATGGCGCGAGCATGCCCGGCACTGCGCAGGACAGCACGTTCGCTGAGCCAGGTGAGCGCGGCAGCGGCGCCGGGAACAACGCTGGTCATGGCCAAGGACCTCAGCAGCACCAAGAACCGCAAGCGGCTCAGCAAGAAGACGTTCGCACTGCCGGGCAAGCGCAAGTACCCGATTCCTGACAAGGCACACGCGCGCAACGCACTTGCACGAGTCGCGCAAAACGGCACGCCAGCCGAACAGAAGAAGGTGGAGGCAGCCGTGAAGAAGCGGTTCCCCGGTATCGGCAAGCAGGGGAAGAAGAAGTCTTGACGGGCGCCTTCCAGTAACACGTGCCCATAGGCTCGGATCAGTCGGGTCGCACAGACAGCACCGGGCACGCGGCCGCGACGATGATCTTCTGGGCGTTGCTTCCGAGCAGCGCTTTGCCGACTGGTGACCGCCTCCGAAGCCCGACCACGATCAGTTCGGTTTCCCGCGCCGCCGCTTCCTGCAGCACAGCCTCCGCGACGTCAGTGGCATCGAGTACCTGCACGATCTCGCAGGCGATGCCGTCGCTCGCCAGCCGGTTTCGGACTCCGTCCAGATCCTTCTCGTCGGCAAAGGTGACGTCGGCGAAGTTGCTGCGGATCGCCACGTTCACGATCACGACGGGAGTGCCGCGGATCGTCGCCTCACCAATGGCAACCTGCAACGCGGCCCAACCCTCGGCCGTTGGGATGTAACTGACCAGGATGCTCATCGCGTAGCCCCCTCGCCTGACCGCGTCATTCGCAACTTACGCCGACGAGATGAATCCTGGTCGCCGAAGGCGTTCCGATCGACGCGGTTGTCTACTTGATGTGCCGCAGGAGCGCGGCGACCGCTGGCGAGACCTCGCCGCCGAACGCTGGTCGTCGATGTTCGTGCGGCTGGTCACGGCCCAATGCGACCACGCTCCCGACGGTTCCGATCAGCCCGCCGACGGCTCGCCAAGCTCTTGGAACAACGTCAACTGCAGACCGCCCGGCGCGTCCATACGGCTGTTGGACGAGCCCCACGGCGTGCGGGTCGGCGGCGCTAGGACGCTCGCACCGGCAGCGCCGAGCGCGTCGGTGGCCGCGGCCGTGTCGCGCACCTCGAACGCGACCCGGATCGGACCGGCGACGCGCCGTCCGACCTCGACCTGGTCGATGAACTCCGCCTGCGCCACGTCGATGATCTCGAGCGTCGCCCGACCGGCACTGAGGAGCACGACTCGCCCGTCGGGAGAGGAGAAGTCGGCTACCTGCTCGAGCCCGAACTCGTCGCGGTAGAACCGCACCGCCGCGTCCCAGTCGTCGGCGGTGACCACCAGCCGCAGCTCGCTCACCTGCGCATCAGCGCTCATGCCCGCACAACCGCGCGGTAGCCGGTCATCTTCCACGCTCGGCGGCACTCATGAGGGAATACGTCGAACACCCGCACAGGCCCAAACCCAGCACCGCAGCGAGAACCACGCCACGGAACATGGCGCTGAGTGTGACATTCAGAGGCGTACGTCCGCACGCTCATGCCGCGTTAGGACCGGGAGATCAGGTCGAGTGCAACGCGGCACCTGTCTGCGGATCGGCCAGGCTGACCACGTCGCTCGTGCAGAAGAAGTCGATTGTCGTACCGTCGAGACGTGGGCTGATGTTGGTCGTGACATGCGCCGAGTCATCACCGTCGTCGTATCCCCAAGCGATGTTGTGGACAACCAGCGTTGTGCCGTCTCGCAATGTCGCCACCGTCTCGTTCCTGGAAGAAGGCGAGCAGCGTCTCGTCAGCCACCATGTCCGGACGCTAGCGCGAAGCCGTCTGAAAAAGACCGGACATGCCGCTGCGCGGTGCGACCACCCGACGCCACGTGTCACGACGCCACGCTCACCAGCGAAGGCGCCGGACGCCACGGTCGTGCACGCAACTAAGTACCCGTGGCCCAGTCAGTCCGGGCCTTGTGGGGCTGAAGACCTTCGGGTGATGCTTGACGGATCGGTGTCGGCTGGTCCTTGACACTCCTATCTGCAGGTTAGGTCCGTCGGGCGGTGTTGGCCTGGACGGATGCCCGTTTTTTGCGGACCTCCCCTCGGCTGCTGCGTTCGACGGTTTTGATGAGTTCGGCGCCGGACCAGATCTGGAGCAGGTCGTCGCTGACGTGGACGTCGACGTTGGAGCCGGCGTGAGCGATACCG
>JAVHVN010000185.1:0-2984 GCA_032160545.1 Pseudonocardiales bacterium
GGCCCGGTCGGCCTGTCCACCCTCGCCGTCGCGGTGAGCGAGGAGCGGGAGACCGTCGAGGACGTCGCCGAGCCGTTCCTCGTCCGCACCGGGCTCGTGCAGCGCACCCCGCGCGGACGGGTCGCCACGCCGGCCGCCTGGCGCCATCTTGGGCTGCGGCCTCCCGGGCCCGTCGACGTGCTGCCACTCGAGCTCGGAGACGCCGGCTAGGGAAACTGGGTGGAACCGGGCGCGTGCGCCCACCGTTGGCCGGGCGGACGGTCACTATGCTCTCCCGGTCCGTGCAATCGCAGGACGTACCGCGCACCCGTGCGAGTGCGCCGGCCCAGACAGGAGATCCCTCCCCGTGGCACGACCCGGCGCCTCACGAGGCCTGCACGTTGGCCGCTACCTCGGCGCCCTGGCCGCCATCCTGGTGCTGCTCTACGCGATCGTCTTGCTCGCCGGCCCGGGCAGCAAGCCGCTGACGCCCAAGCTCGGTCTCGACCTCCAGGGCGGCGCGAGCGTCATCCTGACGCCCAAGACGACACCGAAGTCGGGCCAGCTCCAGACCGCGGTCAACATCATCAACCAGCGCGTGAACGGTGCAGGCGTCGCCGAGGCCGAGGTCGTCACGCAGGGAAACAACATCGTCGTGTCGCTCCCAGGCGGCAACCGGGACTCGATCAAGACCCTCGCCACGACCGCGGAGCTGCGGTTCCGCGAGGTCCTGCAGGCGTTGCCCGGCGGGACCGCGGTGGCCGCGTCGCCACAGCCTTCGACGCCGTCCGTGACGACGACCGTCAACCCGTCGGCCAAGCCGTCGGCTCAGCCTGCCCCGTCTGCCACGGCAAACGGCCGCGCGCTCTCGTCCGGCCTGCTCGCGGCGCCAACCCCGAGCCCGACACTGACACCGACACCGACGCCTACCGCCTCGGGCAGCGCCTCCCCACAGGACGCGGTCCTCGTGCACTCGGGTGACGCCTACACGCCGCAGGCACTCGCACTTCTCGACTGCAGCAAGCCCGCGGCGCGCCAGGGCGGCGCAGTCGACAATCCCAACGGGCAGATCGTGGCCTGCTCGAAGGACGGCAGCGAGAAGTACCAGCTCGACGTCGCGAAGGTGCGTGGCACCGACGTGAAGGGCGCGTCCGCGCAACGCGACCAGCAGCTCGGCGAGTGGCAGGTGATCGTCAGCTTCACCGGCTCAGGTCAGAACAAGTTCACCGACCTCACCGCTGCCACCGTCAACAAGCGAGTCGCGATCGTCCTCGATGCGGTGGTCGTCTCCGCGCCGACGATCCAGCAGCGGATCGACGGGGACGCCCAGATCACCGGGAGCTTCACGCAGAAGAGCGCGTCGGACCTGGCAGACGTCCTGAAGTACGGCGCCTTGCCGCTGTCGTTCGATCCGGGTGAAGTCCAGGTCGTCAGCGCGACGCTCGGGACCGATCAGCTGCACGCGGGTCTCCTGGCCGGTGGCATCGGTCTCATTGCCGTCGTCATCTACTCGCTGCTCTACTACCGGATGCTCGGCTTCGTCACGATCGCCAGCCTCCTGATGTCAGGGCTGCTCGTCTACGCGAGCATCTGCGTCCTCGGCAAGCAGATCGGCTTCGCCCTGTCGCTCGCCGGCATCGCCGGCTTCATCGTCGCGGTCGGCATCACCGCCGACTCCTTCGTCGTCTTCTTCGAACGTCTCAAGGACGAGATCAAGGAGGGCCGCACACCGAGGAGCGCGGTCGACCGGGCCTGGGTCCGGGCCCGGCGGACCATCCTGTCGGCCGACACCGTGTCGTTCCTCGCCGCGATCATCCTGTATTTCGTCTCGGTCGGCGGCGTCCGCGGCTTCGCCTTCACGCTCGGCCTCTCGACGCTGCTCGACGTCGTGGTGGTCTTCCTCTTCACGCGTCCGCTCATCTCGTGGCTGTCGCACTTCGCGTGGTTCAGCAACCACAAGCTCACGGGGTTCTACGGTCCTGACGGTGGCGCGCCACTGACCGGCACCGCCGCGCGCCGTACCCCCACGACCCCCGTTACGGAGGCCTGATCATGGGGCTCGCATCCCGGCTCTACCGCGGTGAGACCGAGTTCCCGCTGATCCGGCGGCGCAAGACCTTCTACATCGTGTCCATCGTCTTCGTTGTCGTCTGCCTGGCCAGCATGATCTTCCGCGGGTTCAACGTCGGCGAGGAGTTCAAGGGCGGTGCGACGTTCCGGTGGGCTGCCAACGGTGTCTCCATCGTTGACGCACGCTCCACGATCGAGGGTCTTGGCGTCGCGAACCCGACAGTCCAGACGGTCGGGCTAGCGGGTGGTGGCAAGGACCTGCTGGTCACCACCGGTCCGCTGACCCAGGACAAGATCACTCAGGTCATCGACGGCATCAGCGCGAAGTACAAGATCGACAAGAACGCCATCGGCGAGTCCGACGTCGGTGCCTCGTGGGGCAAGCAGGTCACCAACAAGGCCCTGCAAGGCCTCGTGCTGTTCCTGATCGCCGTAATCATCTACATCTCGATCCGGTTCGAGCCGAAGATGGCCGTCGCGGCGATCGTGGCGCTCATCCACGACCTGATCCTGACGGCCGGCATCTACTCGATCACGCAGTTCGTCGTCACACCTGCGACCGTCATCGCGCTGCTGACCGTCCTCGGTTACTCGCTGTACGACACGATCGTGGTGTTCGACAAGGTCGAGGAGAACACCCGCGGGCTGGCCGGCCGCTCGACGCAGACCTACAGCGAGGCCGCCGAGCTGGCCGTCAACCAGACCTTCATGCGGTCGATCAACACCTCGCTCATCGCCCTGCTGCCTGTCTCCGGTCTGCTCTTCGTCGGTGCCTTCCTCCTGGGTGCCGGCACCCTCAAGGACCTGGCGCTCGCGCTCTTCGTCGGGCTGGCCTCCGGCGCCTACTCGTCGTTGTTCCTCGCGACGCCGCTGCTCGCCGATCTCAAGGAGCGCGAGCCGCAGTACAAGGCGCTCCAGCAGCGGGTCCTCGCGCG